>JAGRMT010000038.1 GCA_020441125.1 Roseivivax sp. | reverse complement strand
ACACGGTCATGAAGCGGTTTGAATGCCATCTTCGAGTCTCCTAGCTCAAAGTTATCCTTACAGCCCTTCCACAAGGCAAAGGGCTCGTTAGCACTCATTCTCATCGAGTGCTAACGGCGCATAGCTAGTGAGCGCGCCAAAGCGAGTCAACGCCCAATCCTGCAGTTTTCTCAAAGTTTCGGGCGGCGCCTGTCGTTTCGCTCTGGCGCTTGACCGCAAAACAGGGTCAGATGCGCTGACCCATCAGGCCAGGCCCATGCCCCTCCAGACATCGTCTCCCGTCCTTCCGTCAGACACCACCGGTGCCACCGACAACCTTCGCGGCATCATCTTGATGGCGCTCGGCTTTTTCGTCTTCGCAGCGGCCGACGCCGCGGCCAAGGTGCTGACGCAAAGCCTGCATCCGCTCGAAATCCTGTGGTTTCGCCAGTCCGGGCTGTTTACCGCCATCGTCATTTATATCCTGATGCGCGGCACCGCCGTTCTGCGCACCCGCAGCCCCAAGCTGCAAATCGCGCGGGGCGTCACGGCCACCTTCTCGGCGGTGTTCTTCCTGATCGGCATCACCTATGTGCCGCTGGCCGATGCCACCTCGGTGACCTTCATCGCGCCGTTCATGGTGACGGTGCTGGCCGCGCTGATCCTGCGCGAATCCGTTGGCATTCGCCGCTGGACGGCAGTCGGCGTCGGGCTGGTCGGCGTCCTGATCGTGATCCGCCCCGGCATGGGCGTATTTCATCCCGCCATCGTCTTCGTGCTGATGGCGGCCACGGCCTTCTCGCTGCGGCAGGTGCTGTCGCGGATGCTCAGCGGGCAGGAAAACATCATGACCACGGTCGCCTATACGTCGATCGTGTCCTTCGTACTGGCCTGCATCGGGCTGCCGTTCGTCTTTACCATGCCGGACACGCCGCAACAGTGGCTGGCCATCGGCATCGTTGCCGTTCTGGCGGCGACGGGCGAATACCTGGTGATCCGGGCGCTGGATATCGCCCAGGCGGTAGTGGTGGCGCCGCTGCACTACACCATCATCCTGTGGAGCACCGGCTATGGCTTCGTGCTCTTCGGCGATCTGCCCGACGGCTGGACGCTTCTGGGCTGCGCGATCATCGTCGCCTCGGGCCTGTATACCCTGAACAGAGAGCGTCTGGCCGCCCGGCGCAAGGCGCGGGATTAGGTCGCGAAGATCTGGTCGAAATCGGCAAAGCCCTTGACCTCGATCGGGTTGCCGGACGGGTCGGTGAAGAACATCGTGCGCTGCTCGCCCGGCTGACCTTCAAAGCGGACCACCGGCGGAATGTCGAAGGCGACGCCCGCCGCCTCCAGCCGGGCCGCAAGCGCCTGCCAGTCGGCCAGCGGCAGCACCACGCCCAGATGCGGCATCATCACCATGTGATCGCCCACCTTGCCGGTGCGCGTGGTGGCAAAGGGCTGGCCCAGATGCAGGCTGATCTGGTGGCCGAAGAAATCGAAATCCACCCATGTATCGGTGCTGCGCCCCTCGGCACAGCCCAGCACCCCGCCATAGAACGCCCGCGCCGCATCAAGGTCGGTGACGTGATAGGCCAGGTGAAAGACCGATTTCATGGCGCGCTCCTTTTTTGGCCGTCGAATGGTTCGGCATCAGTCAAATCACCAACCGCAGCCAAAGGGAACCGCGGATACGGTGCCCGGCTGGACTCTGTCCCGGATTTGGGCCAAGGCTGTGGCAGGGCAAAAGGGGCAAGCAGAACCATGGCAGACGGAACCTTTGCAGTCTTGTTGCTGGTCGCGGGACTGGCTGACATGCGCGCCAACCATTGCGGCAGCGCCAGCGGATGCCTCGGCCGTACCGACGTGACCCCGCATTTCGCGATTTCGGCAGGCCAGGTTCTGGAACGCCGCGCCCAACCCGCGGGCGAGGTGTACCTGCGTTACGACACCGGCCGCATGACCGGGCCTTTCGGCCATGCCGTGGGCTTCTCGGTCGGCGAACATGGCGAGGCATGGCTGGGCTATGGCGCCACCTGGCGCACCGATTTCGGCGGCTCGCCCTTTTTTACCGAACTGCACGCCATGCCGGGGCTTTACGCCAATAACGGCGGCTTTGACCTGGGCGGCCCGATCGAGTTCCGCTCGGGCATCGAGTTCGGGTGGGAGGCGCCGAACGGCTGGCGCGTCGGGCTCAGCTATGACCACCGCTCAAACGCCAGCATCTATGACAAGAACCCCGGCATCGAGACGGTGCAGCTGCGGGTTTCGGTACCGCTGAAGTAACCGCGCCCGCCGTCACTCCTCGCTATGCGCCCAATCGGCCAGCCCGCGCTGGCCGGCCGGCGTCAGCGCATAGACACCCTTGCCCGCCCGTTCGAACCAGCCGTAGTGGTTGTCGTACATGATGCGCGTCGCGGTCTTGACCCCGGCCGCGCCGGCCACGTCGCGCCCACGGCTGGGCCCGACCTCGGCCAGCACGCGGGCGCAGCGCAGCGCCTCCTGGCGGTACCCGGTGACGATGCCGTGCCGCGTGGCACCGCCTTCGTTTGGATCTCCCCGCATCCGCTGGAATTCGCGCAGCAGCCGCGCCTGCGCGGTCTTGCTCTTGCGCGGGGCATAGGGGCCGGGATCGCACAACACTTCGGCCACGGCACCGCGCACGGTGATGAAACCCACACCCAGCCGTCGGCACAGCCCTCGGGTGTCGCGCAGCACCTGCCGGGCCGACCGGCCCTGCGGGCGCGGCACCGCGATATAGACATGGTCTGTCACCCGCAGCCGTGCCACCGCCTGATGGAACAGCGCCAGGCTCAGCCGCAACTTCAGCTCGACGATCACCGGCGGCTCGTCGCCGCGCACCGCCACCAGGTCGGCGGCGCCGACCTCTCCCTTCACGTCGTAACCCTGCCGGACCAGCAGCGCCTTGACCGGGGCGTATAACGCGCTTTCCCGCTCCATCTTGCGCGCATCCTTGCCGCGTGGGCCGCGCTTGTCCAGCGCCGTCCCGGCGGCTAGGCTCGCGCCAAAGTCGGAGGCCCCATGCGCTGGATCGTGTTGTTGTTTTCCCTGTTGTCCGTCAGTGCCGCGCAAGCCAGTGCACAATGCGGCGGCACCGATATCCGAACCTCCCTGCCCCCGGCGGACCAGGCCGCGCTGACGCGCGCTTCGGCCGACACGCCCTATGGCGAAGGCAATCACTGGCTGGCATCCCGCGGCAGCCAGACGATCCATGTCATCGGCACGATGCACTTGGGCGATCCACGCATGGACGGCCCGATCGAACGTCTGACCCCGGTGATCGAGGCCGCCGACATTCTGCTGCTTGAAGCCGACAAACAGACCGAAGCCGAGCTGATGGCCGCCCTTGCCGAACGGCCCGAGATGATCCTGCTCGACGGCACGTCACTGATCGAGCTGATGCCCGATGACCGTTGGCAGATGCTCGCCCAGGCCGCGCGCGAGCGGGGAATCCCCCCCTTCATGGCGGCGCGGTTTCAGCCTTGGTACCTGTCGTTGATGCTGGCCTTGCCGCCATGCATGATGGCGCAGATGAAGGCCAAGAACGGGCTCGACCACCGGCTGATGGGCATCGCCGAGGCGGCCGGCGTGCCCACTGGCTCGCTCGAACCGTTTGACACGATCTTCCGCGTATTCGGGTCGGAAAAGCTGGAAACCCAGGTCGAGATGATGACCCTGGGCCTGGTCGATCCGGCGCGGGCCGAGGATGTCTTCGCCTCCACCACCGCGCTTTATTTCGAGGAACAGACCGCCGCCAGCTGGGAGCTGTCGCGCCTGACAGCCGAGATCCCCGCCGAGCAGCGCGACGCGCTCTTCGCCCAGATGCAGCAAGAGCTGCTGACCCAGCGCAACCGCTCTTGGCTGCCGGTGATCCTGGAGCAAGAACAGGCGTCAACGCTGGTGGTGGCGGTCGGCGCGGCGCATCTGCCGGGCCAGGACGGTGTGCTGGCACTGCTGGCGGGCGCGGGCTTCACCCTGACCCGCCAGCCGTTCTGATCGCTCACGCCGCCAGGCCGCGCCCTTTCAGCAGCGCCTCGACGCCCGGCATCCGGCCGCGGAACTTGGTATACAGAACCTCTGCCTCTTCGGACCCGCCCGCAGACAGGATGAACTGCTCCAGCTTCTGCGCCGTGGCAGGATCGAAGGCACCGCCCGCTTCCTCGAAGGCGGCAAAGGCGTCGGCATCCATCACTTCGGACCACATGTAGCTGTAATAGCCGCTGGAATAGCCGTCGCCGGAAAAGACATGGGCGAAATGCGGCGTGGCATGCCGCATCACGATTGCCGGCGGCATACCCAGCCCGGCCAGGACGTCGGCCTGGGTCGCCATCGGGTCGGCCGGGGCCGCGCCCTCGTGGAAAGCTAGATCGACCAGCGCCGAGGCAACGTATTCCACCGTCTGGAAGCCCATGTCGAAGGTCGCGGCACCCAGAACCTTGTCCAGCAGCGCCTGCGGCATTGCCGCGCCGGTCTCGGCATGGGTGGCGAACTCGGCCAGAACCTCGGGCACCTCCAGCCAGTGTTCGTAAAGCTGGCTCGGCAGTTCGACGAAATCGCGCGCCACCGAGGTGCCCGACACCATCTCGTAGCGCACGTCCGAAAGCATCTGGTGCAGCGCGTGGCCGAATTCGTGGAACAGCGTGCGCGCGTCGTCGTATGACAGCAACGCTGGCTCGCCCTTGGCGAAGTTGCACACGTTTACCACCACCGGGCTTTGCACGTCGGGGAACTGCCGCTGCGCCCGGAAAGCCGAACACCAGGCGCCCGAGCGCTTGGACGCCCGGGCAAAATAGTCGCCGATGAACACCGCCACGTGGCGGCCGTCGCGCGTCACTTCCCAGGCGCGGGCGTCGGGATGGTACAGCGGAACGTCCAGCGGCGTGAATTCCAACCCGAACAGCCGGTTGGCGCAGGCGAAAGAGGCCTCGATCATACGCTCCAGCTGCAGGTAGGGCTTCAGCTCCGCCTCATCCAGATCGTGTTCGGCCTTGCGCCGCTTCTCCGCGTAATAGCGCCAGTCCCAGGGCATCAGCTCGCCGTTGATCCCGTCGGCCCGCATCATCGCCTCCAGAACCGCGGCATCGGCATCGGCGGTGGCCTTGGCCGGCTGCCAGACCTGCATCAGCAGTTCGCGCACGCGCTCGGGCGTTCCGGCCATCTCGGTTTCCAGCTTGTAGGCGGCAAAGCTGGGATAGCCCAACAGCGCCGCCCGCTCTTGCCGCAGGGCCAGGATCTCTGCCGCGATGGCGCGGTTGTCGGTCGCGCCGCCATTCTCGCCGCGCATCGACCAGGCGCGGAATGCCACTTCGCGCAGCTCGCGCCGGGGCGAGAATTGCAGGAACGGCACCACGATCGACCGCGACAGGGTCAGCACCGGCCCCTCGGCGCCGCGTTCCTTGCCCGCAGCCCGCATCGCCGACTTCAGGAAGTCCGGCAGCCCCTCCATCTCGGCCTCGGTCATGACGCGGAACCAGTCGCGTTCGTCGGCCAGCAAGTTCTGCGAAAACTGCGTGCCCAGCACCGCCAGGCGCGACTTGATCGCGGTCATGCGCTCTGCCTCGGCGCCGTCCAGCGCCGCCCCCGCCCGGACAAAGTTGCGATGCGTCAGCTCCAGAACCCGGCGCTGCGCGGCATCCAGATCCAGCGTCTCGCGCGCCTGCCACACCGCGTCGATGCGCGCAAACAGCGCCTTGTTGCCGAAGATCGCCGCGCTGTGCTCTGCCAGCCGCGGCGCGTAATCGCGCATCAGCGCTTCGCGCGCCTCGGTGCTGTCGGCCCCGGCGAGGTTGTAAAATACCCCCAGAACCCGGTCCAGCGCCCCGCCTGTGCGCATCAGCGCCTCGATTGTATTGGCGAAATCCGGCGCCGCGGGTGCCTCGGCCACCGCCACCGTCTGGCGCAGGTCCTCATCCAGCGCGGCGTCGATCGCCGGTGCGAAATGGCCGTCCTCGATCCGGTCGAAGGGCGGCAGGTCAAAGGGCGTGGCCCAGGGTTCGAAAAACGGGTTGCTCATGTTGTGCCTCCAGGGTTTTGCCAAACCTAGGGCCGCGCCGCCGCACCCGCAATGGCCCCGCAGCCCGCGCCTGCGCCCCTGCTTCTTCTTGCCTGAAATACCCCCGGGGGTGAATTGCCCCGGAACGGGGCAAGAGGGGGCAGCGCCCCCTCCCCCTGAACCATCAGAACCGGCGGCGCATCCGGGTTTCCAGGCGCCGCAACAACAGCGACAGCCCGATGGTCATCGCCAGGTAGATCAGCGCCACCACGTTGTAGGTCTCGAAATACCGGAAATTGCCCGCCGCCGTGACCTTGCCCAGTTGCGTGACATCCAGCACGCCCAGCACGCTGACCAGGCTGGAATCCTTGACCATGGCGATGAAATCGTTGCCCAGCGGCGGCAGGATGGTGCGGATTGCCTGGGGAAAGACCACCAGCCGGAAGCGGTGCCAACGCGACAGGCCCAGCGCCTTTGCCGCCTCGATCTGCCCGTCAGGCACCGATTGCAGCCCGGCGCGGAACACCTCGGCGATGAAGGCCGAATAGCCGATGCACAGCGCCAGGACTGCCCGCCAGATCAGCGGGAAATCGCGCGAGCGGCCAGGCTCCACCCCGAAGGGCGACAGCACGGCGTTGCGCAGCTCGACCAGTGCCGGCGCCAGCACGAAGGCGACGTATAGCAGCAGCACGATCATCGGCACGCCGCGCACCACCTCGGTGTAGAACCGCGCCAGCTGACGCAAAACGCGGCTGCCCGACAGCGACATCAACGCCACCCCCAGCCCCAGCAATGCCGCGCCGGCAAAACCGACGAGGGTGACAAAGACCGTCACCTTCACGCCTTTCAGCAATGTCGTCAGGATCTGTGCGTGCAAGTCATCCGACACCACGCGGTACAACAGGAAAAGGCCGATCGCCGCCACGGCGACCAGCCACCAGGGAAACTCGTCCTCGGGCGCGGGAGCGGCGCTCATGCGGCGTCGCTCCGGTCCCGAGCCAGGTCAGCCGCCCATCTTGTAGTCAAGAAACCAGGTCTTGTTCAGTGCATCCAGGGTGCCGTCGGCCTTCATCGCCGCGATGGCGGCGTTCATCGGCTCGACCAGGTCAGAGCCTTTGGGGAAGATGAAGCCAAAGTCCTCGGTCCCCAGCTTGTCGCCCACGATCTTCAGCCCGCCATCCGAGGCGGCGACATAGCCGTTGCCGGCGGTGCCGTCGGTCAGAACCAGGTCGACATCGCCGGTCTTCAGCGCCTGGACCCCGGCGCCGAAGGTCTCGAACAGCTTGATGCGCGGGTTCGCCTCGTTGCCGTCCAGCACCTCGTATACGCCGACGTAAAACGGCGTCGTGCCGGGCTGCGCGGCCATCAACAGGTCGGGGTTTTCGGCAAAACTGGCGGCATCGGTGAACCGCTCCTCGTCGCCGCGCACCAGCATCACCATTTCCGAGCGCATGTACGGGTCAGAGAAATCGACCACCTGCGCGCGATCCTCGCGGATGGTGATCCCGGTCATGCCCATGTCGTACTGCCCTTCCGACACCGCCGGGATCATCGCATCCCAGCTGGTGTTCTCATAGCTGACGGTGATGTTCAGGCGCTTGGCGATCTCGGCCATGGCATCGTATTCCCAGCCGATGGCCTTGCCGCTGGCAGGGTCAACGAATTGCAGCGGCGGATAGGCGTTTTCGGTCACCACCACCACGGCGCGTCCGCCCAGATCGGGCAGATCGGCGGCCATCGCTGCGCTGCTCAGCCCCATCGCCGCCAGCGCGGCCCATGCAAACACCTTCATCTCGGAACTCCCTGTTACCGGTTTTGCGGCCAGTATGCCCCCGGCCCGGCGCAAAGCAAGCGTCAGCCGCCGCAGACCGGACAGTCGGCACGCGGCTTCAGCGCGATCTTCCGCGTTTCGCCCCAAAGCGCGTCATAGATCAGCATCTCGCCGCGCAACACCTGGCCCGCGCCCGTGATCTGCTTGACCGCTTCCACCGCCATCATCGAGCCGACAACGCCCGGCAGCGGGCCCAGCACCCCCGCCTCGGCGCAGCTGGGGGCCAGCCCCGGCGCCGGCGCTTCGGGAAAGACGCATTGGTAACACGGCCCGCCCGCCTTGGGGTGGAACACCGAAACCTGCCCCTCCCACTGGCTGAGCGCGCCGGAAATCAGCGGTTTGCCCGCCGCCACCGCCACCCGGTTGGACAGGTAGCGCGTAGCGAAATTGTCGGTGCCGTCCAGGATCAGGTCGTACTCGGCCAGCAGCGCTGAGGCGCTCTCTTCGTCCAGCCGGCGCTGGTAGGGCCGGACGGCCACGAAGGGGTTCAGCGCCTTGATCGCGATCTCGGCAGAGAAGACCTTGGGCATTCCGATCCTGTCGTCGGCATGGATCACCTGCCGTTGCAGGTTGCCTGCATCGACCACATCGTCATCGACGATGCCGATGGTGCCCACGCCTGCCGCCGCCAGGTATTGCAGTGCCGGAGAGCCCAGCCCACCCGCGCCGATTACCAGCACCCGTGCCGCCTTCAGCCGTGCCTGCCCGGGCCCGCCGATCTCGCGCAGCACGATATGGCGCGTATAGCGCTCCAGCTCGCTGCCCGTCATCTTGCCGGGCTTGTCTGGCGTGGTGGGCGCGGCGGTTGCGGGCCGGGCCCGCGCCTTCAACATCATCAGCCCCTGCCGGTACAACAGCGCCAGCGCCGCGAACCCGCCCAGCAACAGCCAGGGCGCCGCGCTACCGCCTGTTGCCGCGCGCAGGGGATGCCCGGCGGGCAGCAGCGTGTGCAGCACCAGCACGGCACCGTAAAGCAGCGCCAGCATCACGACCCGGGTGCGGATCGGTACGCGAAGCGCCCAGCCCAGCCCCCACAGCGCGACGGCGATGATCAGAACAAGCGCCATCAGCCGCGCCCGGTCGAGCCGAAACCGCCCGCACCGCGCGCGGTGGTTTGCAGCGTTTCGGCTATTTCGAACGCGGCCTGCACCACAGGCGCCACCACCATCTGGGCGATGCGGTCGCCATGGGCGATCTCGAACGGCGCGTCGCCGGCATTCATCACGATCACCCCCAGCTCTCCGCGATAGTCGCTGTCGATCGTGCCGGGGCTGTTGGGCAGGGTGATGCCATGCTTCAGCGCCAGGCCCGAACGTGGCCGCACCTGCACCTCGTACCCTTTCGGGATTTCCAGCGTCAGCCCCGTTGGCACCAGCGCCCGGGCGCCCGGCGCCAGTGTCAGCCGGCCCCGGTCAGGCAGGTTGGCGCGCAGATCCGCGCCGGCAGCCCCTGCCGTTGCATAGCCAGGCAAGCCCAGTGACCGGTCTGCGCCATCTGTCCACATCACCCGAATTTCGACCACGCCGCGCCCTTCCCCTTGCCGGTTTTCCACACGCGTCCTCTCAGCCAGCGCCCAGCGCGGCGGCGATCCGCTCGGCCAGTTGGCGCGCGACCGCGTCCTTGGCCATGCGCGGCCAGCTTTCGGCGCCATCGGCGGTGATCAGGGTCACCGCGTTTTCGCTGCCGCCCATGATGCCCGTCGCCGGGCTGACATCGTTGGCCACGATCCAGTCACAACCCTTGCGCGCCCGCTTGGCGGTGGCATGGGCGATCACGTCGTCGGTTTCGGCGGCAAAGCCGACCACCAGCCCAGGCCGGCCCGCGCCCATCTTGGATACGGTGGCCAGGATGTCGGGGTTTTCCGCGAAGGACAGGGTAGGCAGGCGGCCCTCGACCTTCTTCATCTTCGAGGTGCCGGCGTTTTCCACCCGCCAATCGGCGACGGCTGCGGCAAAGACCGCCGCATCGGCGGGCAGGCCGGCCTGCACCTCGGCCAGCATCTGCGCCGCCGTTTCCACCCGGCGCACTGTCACGCCTGGCGGCGGCGGCACGCTAGCAGGGCCGGTGACAAAGATCACCTCGGCCCCCAGGTCGCGCAGCGCTGCGGCAATGGCGGTGCCCTGCGCCCCCGAAGAGCGGTTCGCGATATAGCGTACAGGATCAATCGGTTCATGCGTCGGGCCCGAGGTAACCAGCACCCGCCGCCCCGACAGCGGTCCGGTTGCCAGCGCCGCCTCGATCGCGGCGACGATCTCCAGCGGCTCGGACATCCGGCCCGGGCCGAACTCGCCGCAGGCCATGCCGCCCTCATTCGGGCCACTGACCCGCACGCCGTCACCACGCAGCGTGGCCAGGTTGCGGCGGGTTGCGGGATGGTCCCACATGCGCACGTTCATCGCCGGCGCGATCAGCACCGGCGTGTCAGTGGCCAGCAGCAGGGTCGAGGCCAGGTCATCGGCATGGCCCTGCGCCATCTTCGCCATCAGATCGGCGGTGGCGGGCGCCACGACCACCAGATCGGCGACGCGCGACAGCTGGATATGGCCCATCTCTGCCTCGTCCGTCAGGTCGAACAGGTCGCTGTGCACCTTTTCCTCGGCCAGCGCCGAGACGGACAACGGAGTGACGAACTCTCCTCCCGCCCGGGTCAGGACCGGCGTCACCGCCGCGCCGCGCTCGCGCAGCCGGCGGATCAGGTCCAGCGACTTGTAGGCGGCGATGCCGCCGCCGATGATCAACAGAATTCGCTTGCCCGTCAGCATGTCACGTCCCGCCTTGGCTTTGCCGGGGGACGTTACGCAGCGCGGCGGGAAAACTCAATCGTCCGGCTTGGCGAAGGCGGCGCAGGGATCGTCACGCGGGGCTTCGGGGGAATAGGCGATCTCGTCGAAGGTACCCTCGGGCGCAGCATTGCCTGCCGGCCCGGTTTCACCCTGACCCAGCGCCACGACCGAAACATCGGGCGCAGCCAGCCTGAGCGCCGCCGGGGCGCCCCAGTCGGTGCGGGCATGGCCGTTGCCGGTGATCACCGCCACCGGCCCGCCGGTCTGCCGCAGCGCCGTCAGCGCGGCGCGGGCCAGGGTGGCATCGCGCAGGCGCTGAACGTCGACCATCATCGGCAGCATTTCCTCTGGCAACGCGCCGCAATGCGCCGCGCGCTGCAAGGCCAGCCGGTCAGCCTGCTGCGCCTCGGGCAACGGTGCGTCCAGGCCATAAATGGCGGCCTCGGCGCCAAAGGTGCCCGCGACATCGGCCATTGCCGAGCGCGCCGCCTCTCGCGGGACCGCGGCGCCCACAATCTGCGCCTCGGGCGCGGCCTGGAAGATCGGATAATACCATGTGAAATCGGGCCAGCCCGCCTCGGCCCAGCCCAGCGCCGCTTCCAGCGCAACCGGATCGACGCGCAGTTCCGGCGTTACGCGGTCCGCCTGCTCTGGCGTCAGCATCTCCCAGACCACGGCGCGCGGCGCCAGCGCGGCCACCCGCTGTGCCTGGCGCGCATGGTGGTCCGGGTTGTCATGCTGTTCACCCAGGAACACGATATCTGCCGCCCACAGCGGGGCAGCCCAGATCAGCGCTGAAAAAAGAACGAGTATCCTCATGTGAGGAAGGATTGAACCTCGGCGGACTGGCTTGCAAGCGACTGGCGCATTTTCATGAAGGCGCCGGCCTCCAACTGACGAACCCGCTCTTTTGACAGGCCCAGTTCGTCACCCAGGCTTTCCAGCGTGCGCGCCTCTTCCTTCAGCTTGCGCTCGCGCACGATAAAGCGTTCGCGCTCGTTCAACGCGCCCATCGCCTGCACCAGCCACTGGCGCAGCTGCGCCGTGTCCAGGTCATGCGCGACGGTTTCTGACGGCGTGGCGCTTTCGTCCTCCAGCGTGTCGATCCATTCGCGGCTGTCGTCGTCGCTGTTCTGCATCGCGTTCAGCGAGAAGTCCGAGCCGGACAGCCGGCCGTCCATCATCTCGACATCCTGCACGGGCACACCGATATCCGCGGCGACCAGGGCGTAAAGCTCGTCTCGCGTCAGCGTCACCCCCTGAACCGAGGCTTCGCGCTCTAGCCGGGCCATCACCCGCCGCATGTTGAAGAACAGCGATTTCTGCGACGAGGTCGAACCGGTGCGCACCACCGACCAATTGCGCATCACGTAATCCTGGATGCCGGCCTTGATCCACCACACGGCGTAGGTCGAAAACCGCACGCCCCGGTCGGGGTCGAACTTGTCGGCCGCCTTCATCAGGCCCAAGCCCGCCTCCTGGATCAGGTCGTTCATCGGCGCGCCGTAGCGGCGGAACTTGGCCGCCATCGAGATCGCCAGCCGCATGTAGGCCGTGATCAGCCGGTGCAGCGCCTGTTCGTCGCGGCGGTCGCGCCAGGCGTAGGCCAGCTGCAATTCGGTCTCGGCGTCCAGAAGTTCGGCCCGCATGGCCCGGCGGGCAAGGGATGGATGGGCAAACATTTCAGCAGTCATGCGCGCGTCCCTGCAATTGTCACCGCTTGGGCGGTTGTTTCGTACAGCTACTACGCAGCAGCAGGCGTTTTGGTTCCGTCACGACGGCAAAAAACCTTGCACGATGTTTAAGCAGAGCGGGAAATCATCACGGATCGTGATGGACTTGCGCGCAAATCTGCGTTTCTCCGGCTTGGAATGTCCCGATAGTCTGCGAGCCGAAACGCGGCGCGGACCGCACCAATCATCAGGAGGTTTCATGACACAATCGGTGGGCACGCTCTATCTGGGCGACTATAGCTATTCGTCCTGGTCGCTGCGCGGCTGGCTGCTTGTGATGCGGTTCGGGCTGTCGGCCAGCGTCAAGATCGTCGATTTTTCCGCCGGCGCCTCGGTGGCCGAGCAGATGCAAGTGCTGCCGCCCGCGCGCACGGTCCCGGCTCTGGCTCTGCCCGATGGCGGGGTACTGACCGATTCAATCGCCATCGCCGAGGAGCTGGCCACGCGCCATCCCGCTGCCGGGCACTGGCCCTCCGACCCGGTGGCGCGCGCCGGAGCGCGCAGCCTGACGGCCGAGATGCACTCGGGCTTCGGGGCATTGCGCAGCGCCTGCCCGATGAACCTACGCGTCAGCCACGCGGGCTTTGCCATGACAGAGGGCGTGCGCGCCGATCTTGACCGGATCGAGGCGCTGTGGTCCTGGGCACGCGGCCAGTTCGGCGCGCAGGGGCCATGGCTGTTCGGCACCTACAGCGCCGCTGATGCCTTCTATGCCCCGGTTGCGGCGCGCATTGCCGGTTACGATCTGCCGGTGGGCGCCGTGGCGCAGGACTATGTCTCGGCGCATCTGTCCGATCCGGCGTTCCGCCGCTGGCGTGCGATGGGGCTGGCGCGAGGCGAGGATTTGGCACGCTATGCCAAAGACTTGCCCCGCCGCCCCTGGCCCGGCCCGGCGCCTCGCCCGGCGCGTGCGGTGGAAAGCGGCCCTTCTGTCAACGACGCCTGCCCCTACAGCGGCAAGCCGGTCAGCCACTTTCTGGAGATGGGCGGTGCGGTCTACGGGTTCTGCAACGCCTTCTGTCGAGACAAGACCGTGGCAGACCCCGAGGCATGGCCCGCTTTCATGGCACTGGTCGCGCGCTAGGCGCAAAACAGATCAAGCAAATTTGGGCCCGGTTCTTCGCCCGGTGGTCAGAACCCCAGCAGCGCCAGGCGGTCGCGGATCGCCTGGGCGGCGGACTGGGGTGGCGCGGGCAGGTCACTGTTGGGCGCGCCTGCCGACATGGCCAGCCGAAGAAAGGCAATGTCATCGGCCGCCTCTGCCATGTAGGCGGCCGCTTCGGCATAGGCCGGGCCAAATGCGCCAGGGTGGTGCCGCGCACCTTCGCCCAGCATGTCCAGCGCCTCGGTAAAGCGCGCCTCGGCCAGGGTTACACGCAGCTCGGCCGTCCAGAATGCGGCCTCCTGCGCGGTGTTGCGATACTCGACGCGGAAACTCTCAACCAGGCGCCGGTCGCTTTCCGAGGCGGCGGCGGCCGCCGCGACCGTGGTGAACCGGTCCAGAAGGGCGCGCGGCATGTCATGCGCCGGCGTGGCGACGGCGGTCAGCGGCGCTTCGGCCGCGTCGGAATGCTCTGCCACCCTGGGGGCGGCGCTGGTGCGGGTCAGGTAGGCATTCAGCGTGTCGAAGGCACGCCGATAGCCATTGTCGCGCAGGTAGGTCAGGATGGTGGATTGAAACAACGCCTGCAGCGCCGGGGGCAACAGCTTGAACGATTCCACCGTGCCATCCGGATCGAAACCGGGCGAGGTGTCATGCGTCATTTGGCGACGGATCAGATCCCAAGGCGCCAGGCCGGCGCACTCGGCAAACACCCGGGGCGGCACGTTGGGGCGCGTCTCCAGCGTGGTGGCCATGGCGCGCAACAGGTCCGCTTCTGCGCCCTCGCGCGCGGCCAACAGGGCCAGCGCTTCGTATCCTTGTCCGTAGGCGATGTAGAACCGCGCCAGGTCCATCTCGGCCTCGGGCACCGGCCGCCCGGCCATGTCCACCGCAGCGGTACGCCGTTCCGACAGGCCCGCCGCATAGGGGGCCGCTCCCGCCCATTGCGCGATTTCCGACGCGATCCCCGGTGGGCAATAGCCGCCCGAGACGCGCCCCGGCACCGCCAGCAGCGCCGATGTGTCGTCCGGCTCTGACAGCAGCCCGGCCTCTGGCTCGCGCGTCGTCGTGACGGACATGTGCCCCTCCAGGCTCAGCAGGCCGGCGCTGGCGGCGGCTTGCAGCTCTGCCTCCAGCGTCTCGGACAGAACCGAAGTAGACGCTTGCCCCAGGTTTTCCGGCACGACCGGCAACAGCGGCGCTGCGGCGATGTCAGCCATATCCTCGGCTTCCTCCTCCTCCGCGATGTCCGGTTCGGCGTGATCGGCGGGCGGCGC
>JAGRMT010000246.1:4511-7082 GCA_020441125.1 Roseivivax sp. | reverse complement strand
CGACATGGACGAGCGCAAGAACAACAACGCCGTGGAAAAGCGCCTGAAGGACCGGCTCAAGTCGGACCGCGCGCGTATCCAGGTGGGCCGCATCTCGGGCTTCGGCCTGCTGGAGATGAGCCGCCAGCGTCTGCGCCCGGGCATGATCGAGGCGACGACCCAGCCTTGCCCGTCTTGCCACGGTACCGGCCTGATCCGGTCGGAAGACAACCTCGCCCTGGCGATCCTGCGCCAGATCGAGGAAGAAGGCGTGCGCCGCCGCTCGCGCGAGGTGCTGCTGAAATGCCCGGTGGCCATCGCCAACTACCTGATGAACCAGAAGCGCGAGCATATCGCGCAGATCGAGGCACGCTATGGCATGTCGGTTCGGATCGAGGCGGATGTCCACCTGATCAGCCCCGACTTCACCATGGAGAAGTTCAAGACCGCCACCCGGACCGTGCCCGAAGTGACCACGCCGGTTGTCTCGGTCGACACCTCTCTGATGGATGAGATCGACGAGGAAGCGGCAGAGGAAGAAGACGAAGAAGAGGTCGAAGCCGAAGTCGAAACCGAAGAAACGGCCGCTGGCGAGGACAAGCAGCCCAAGAAGCGCCGTCGGCGCCGTCGCCGGCGCAAGCCCGGTGGGGATCGTCCTGCGACCGAAGGCCAGGAAGCCGAGGCCGACGCCGAGGACGACAGCGCCGATGGCGAAGCCGAAGCGGAGGCCGAGGCCGAAGCCGAGGGCGAAGAACCCGAAGCCGCTGCCGGGGAAGAGGCCGAGGCCCAACCCAAGAAGCGCCGCCGTTCGCGCAGCCGCCGCAAGAAGACCGCCGAGGCCGATACCGAGGTGAGCGCGGAAGAGGCCGAAGCGGACGCCGAAGTGGAAACCGAGGCAGAGGCAGAGCCCGAGGCGGAAGTCGAAGCCGAGGAAGCGCCAGCGCCGAAGAAGAAGCGCACCCGTGCGCGCACCCGCAAGGCATCGGAACCCGCGGCCGAGCAAGCCCCGGCAGAAGCTGCCGAGGAAGCTCCGGCAGAAGTCTCCGAAGCCCCGGCAGAAGCCGAGGCCCCGGCAGAGGTCGAGGCCCCGGCAGAGGTCGAAGCGCCGGCCGAAGAGCCCGTAGCCGTCGCAGAGCCGGCCCCGGTCGAAGAGGAGCCGGTCCAGCAGGCCGACGCCCCTGTCGAAGCGGTCGCGCAGTCTGACGCCCCGGTCGAGGAAACGGCCCAGGTCGAAGCCGCGCCCGAAGAGACGGCAGAGGTCGCCTTGGCCGAAGCGGACGACGGTGAAGACGCCTCCAAGCCCAAACGCCGCGGCTGGTGGTCGATGGGCCGCTGATCGCAGCCCGGCATGACAATGCAGAACGCCGCCCCAACCGGGCGGCGTTCGCTTTTCCAGGACACCACGTGCCACGCGGATGTGACCCTGCGCCGCGTGACGCCGCCAACCGCTTGCGCTAAGGCTCAATCATGTTCGGAATAGAAATCGTCGATGCCAGCTTGCTGCCCGCCATGATCGTGGCGCTGGCTGCTGGTTTTATCTCTTTCCTCAGCCCCTGCGTGCTGCCCATCGTGCCGCCATACCTGGCCTACATGTCTGGTGTCAGCGTCAGCGAGATCGAGGGCGGCTCGGGCCGCACCCGCGCGGTGATCGCCGCGCTTTTCTTCGTGCTGGGCCTGTCGACGGTGTTCCTTCTGCTGGGGTTCACCGCCTCTGCATTCGGGATGTTCTTTCTTGAAAACCAGATACTTCTGGCCCGTATTTCAGGTGTTGTCGTCATTGTCTTCGGGCTGCATTTCCTGAATGTCTTCCGCATCCCCTTTCTGGATCGCGAAGCGCGTCTGGATACTGGCGAGGTCGGTGGTTCGGCCTTCGGCGCCTACGTCCTGGGCCTGGCTTTCGCCTTTGGCTGGACGCCCTGCATCGGCCCGCAGCTGGGCACGATCCTGTCGCTGGCGGCCTCGGAAAGCTCGATCACCCGCGGCACCGTGCTGCTGGGCGTCTATGCCGCCGGGCTTGGCATTCCGTTTCTGCTGGCCGCGCTGTTCCTGACCCGCGCGATGACGCTGATGAACCGCATCAAGCGCCACATGGCGTTGATAGAGCGGATCATGGGCCTGCTGCTGATCGCGGTCGGGCTGGCCTTGCTGACCGGGGCCTTCTCGGCCATGTCCTATTGGCTGCTGGAAACCTTTCCGGCACTGGGCAGCCTGGGTTGACCCCGCCCAGCTTGGGTCTTCGCCTTTCCGCAAACCGCGGATAGGTTGGGTGAACCCGACCCAGCCACAGGCCCGCCGATGCCCCCCGTCCAGCGCCGCACGGTGTTCTACATCCCCGGCTTCGACCCGTTCCCGGCACGCCGCTACCGCGAGCTGTACCGGACCGAGGGCGCGGCCCAGGCGGCACTGTCCG
Organism: Roseivivax sp.; assembly: GCA_020441125.1. Classification (GTDB taxonomy): domain Bacteria; phylum Pseudomonadota; class Alphaproteobacteria; order Rhodobacterales; family Rhodobacteraceae; genus Mesobacterium_A. The sequence continues at coordinate 4,693 of JAGRMT010000246.1, read as the reverse complement.
GCTACCGGCTGGAGCAGCACCCGGGCGCGGATCCGGGCAGCTGGCGCGTGACGGCCGAGATCGACGACCAACACACCGAGACCGAGCTTGCCGTACTGCCCTGGGCCGACCTGGTACGCGACAGCATGTCGGGCTCGATCCTGGCCACCTATGCCCAGCTGGTCCGCACCGCCTGGATCTAC
>JAGRMT010000246.1:0-4463 GCA_020441125.1 Roseivivax sp. | reverse complement strand
GATCGCCGCGCTTTACCCGGTGGCGGTGCTGCTGATCCAGGCGGTGCTTGCGCTGGCGCTGACGGGCGCGGGCGCGGCGCTGGGGCGCGCGCTGCTGCCCGGCTGGGGCCTGTGGCCAGGTCTGGCGCTGGGCGGGGTCGCCGGTTGGGCACTGCTGGCGGCCTTCCGGCGTGCCGACGGGCGCGTCTTCGCCTGGTACCTCATGCACGACTACGCCTTTTCCGCCAGTCTACAGGGCGCCACCCCCCCGGCGCTGGAAGCACGGCTGGATGCGTTTGCCGCCCGCATCGGCGCGGCACTGGACAGCGGCGTGGACGAGGTGCTGGTGGTCGGCCATTCCTCGGGCGCGCATCTGGCGGTGCAGACGCTGGCGCGGCTGTTGCGCGCCCGCGCACCGCGCCCCGGCGGGCCAGAATTGGCGCTGCTGACATTGGGGCAGGTGATGCCGATGGTGTCATTCCTGCCGCAGGCGCAGGGGTTGCGCTCGGACTTGCGCGCCCTGTCCGAACGGGACGACATGACCTGGGTCGATGTCACTGCCCCCGGCGACGGCTGCGCCTTCGCGCTGTGCGACCCTGTCGCGGTCTCCGGCGTCGCCACGCCCCGGGCGCGCTGGCCGCTGGTGTTCTCGGCGCAATTCACCCGCTCGCTGCTTCCCCAGACATGGCGGGCGCTGCGCTGGCGCTTTTTCCGGCTGCATTTCCAGTACCTGTGCGCCTTCGATGCGCCGCTGGATTATGACTATTTCCAGATCACCGCGGGCCCGCTCAGCCTGGCGTCGCGCTATGGCGCCCGCCCGCCCTCGGCCAGCCGGATCACCCGCGCATTGTCGCCGCATACCTCGGTGGCCGCATGATACCGCCCAAGCCGCCCGCACGCGAAGGGCGCGTGCCGCTGTGGCGCTACGCGGCGCTGTTCCGGCGAGACATCCTGTCGGCCCAGCCGGCCCGGCTCTACCGCGCCTGGATGGCCGAATTCCGCACCCCGTTCTTCCGCTCTTACCTCGTCAACCAGCCCGATCTGCTGCACACCGTGCTGCGCGATCGGCCCGCCGATTTTCCCAAATCACCCCGCATCGCCGAGGGGCTGCGTCCGCTGCTGGGCAATTCCGTGTTTCTGACCAACGGCGCCGACTGGCAACGCCAGCGCCGGATCATCGACCCCGCCTTCGAGGGTGGGCGGATCCGGCACTCCGTACCGGCGATCTGGGCGGCGGGGCAGGCGCTGCTCGACCGGCTGGATGCCAGGGCCGGAGAAGTCGTCGAGATCGAGGCGCTGTGCTCTCACGCCGCCGCCGACGTGATCTTCCGCACGCTCTTTTCGCTGCCGATCGAGGACCGCACCGCGGCCGAGGTCTTCGACGCTTTCCGCGCCTACCAGCGCAGCCAACCGATCCTGAACCTCGCGGCGCTCTTGCCCTGGCCGCGCTGGCTGCCGCGCCCGCATGGCCGCAACAGCCGCCGCGCCGCCGCCCGCCTGCGCGGACTGATCGGCGCGCTTTGCGACGCGCGCCAGGCGCAAATCGCCAAGGGCACCGCGCCTGACGACCTCGCGACCAAGATCATGACCACCCCCGATCCGCAAACCGGCGCCTGTTTCACGGCCGCCGAAATGGCCGACCAGGTGGCGATCTTCTTTCTCGCCGGGCACGAAACCTCGGCCTCTGCGCTGGCCTGGTCGCTCTACCTGCTGGCCGCCGCGCCTGACTGGCAAGACCGAGTCGCCGCAGAGGCCTGCGCCCTGCAAACCGGCGCATTCGCCGAACTCGCCGCGCTCAAACTCAGCCGCGACGTATTCCGCGAAGCGCTGCGCCTCTATCCGCCGGTGCCGATGATGGTGCGCCAGACCGTCCGCGCCGAACGTTTCCGGGGCCGCGACCTGGCCGCCGGATCGCAAGTGGTGCTCAGCCCCTGGCACCTGCACCGCCACAGCCGGCTCTGGCACGATCCGGACGCTTTCGATCCTGCCCGCTGGCACAGCGACAACGGCCGTGCCTGCGCGCGCGAGGCTTTCATCCCGTTCTCTGCCGGCCCCCGCGTCTGCCCCGGCGCGGGTTTCGCCATGGCCGAAGGGCCGCTTTTGCTGTCGCTGATCCTGCGCGATTTCCGTGTGGCGCCCACCACGCCGCCCGAACCCGTCGCCCATCTGACCGTGCGCGCCCGCGATGGCATCCACCTGCGCCTCGACCGCCGACAGGCGGCGCAACTCTCGGCTTCTTCTTGCTGAAAATACCCCCGGGGGTGAATTGCCCCGGAACGGGGCAAGAGGGGCAGCGCCCCCAAGGCGCGCCTGCCGTCTATTCGGCCCGGCTGCGGTACCAGTCCAGAACGTATAACCGGATCGCCGTGGCCAGCCCTGTATCCAGGTCGCGCTCGGCGTCGATCTCGGCCGCCAGCGCGTTCAGCGGCTTGCCCTGGTCGCCTGCGATGTCTCGGAACGCCTGCCAGAACGCATCCTCAAGCGTGACCGAGGTGCGGTGTCCGCGCAGCGTGAGTGAGCGTTTGGCGGGGCGGCTCATTCCTTTGCATGCCTGTCCAGATCGCGGCGGGCCTTGTCCGCCTGCGCCTTTTCCAGCGCTTTCTGCGCCTTGGTCCTGCCATGTCGGGCGGCATTGGCATCGGCCTCGGCGCGCTTGTCGGCGCGGGCCTTCTGCTTGCGAACCAGGGACAGGTTGACGATTTTCGGCATGGCGGCAGCCTAGCGCGCGGCGCGGCGCGTGAAAAGGGCGCGGTACCGGTTCCGGCGCCGCGCCCCCTGCGATTTGGTTCAGGCCGCGCGCAGCGCGCCCGGCTCGCCGCCTGGCCGCCGGCGGCGGCGGTTGCGGCTCGCCGGCTTGGCGCTTGAAGGCTTGCCCGCGCCGGGCTTGCCCCCGGCGGCTGCCGGGCGGGAACCGCGCTCGGACGGACGCTGCCCGCCGATCACGGTGATTTCATGCCCGATCAGCTTCTCGATGTCGCGCAGCGCGCCCATCTCGTCCCTGGCGCAGAAGCTGACGGCGCGGCCGTCGCGTCCGGCGCGGGCGGTGCGGCCGATACGGTGCACGTAGTTATCCGCCACGTTCGGCAGGTCGAAGTTGTAGACATGGCGCACATCGGGAATGTCGATCCCGCGCGCAGCCACATCGGTGGCCACCAGCACGCGCACCTCGCCCGAGCGGAAGCTGTCCAGCGCGCGGTTGCGCTGGCCCTGACTCTTGTTGCCGTGGATCGCGTTGGCGGCAAAGCCGATCGATTCCAGCTTGCGGCTCAGCTTTTCGGCGCCGTGCTTGGTGCGGGTGAAAACCAGCGCCAGCTCGTCGCGGTGTCCGTCCAGCAGGTCGGTCAGAAGGTCGACGCGGGCCGGGGCCTCGGCGAAGATCAGCGCCTGTTCGACCTTGTCGGCCGTCTTGCCCGGGGGCGAGACCTCGATCCGCACCGCGTCGGTCAGGAAAGCGCCGGCGATTTCGGCCATCTGCTTGGGCATGGTGGCCGAGAAAAGCATGGTCTGGCGCGGCTTCGGCAGCATCGACGCGATCTTGCGCAGCGTGTGGATGAAGCCAAGGTCCAGCATCTGGTCGGCCTCGTCCAGCACCAGGTAGCGGGTGGCGTTCAGCGAGACGGCGCGCCGCTCGATCAGGTCCATCAGCCGGCCCGGCGTGGCGACGAGGATGTGCATCCCCTTCAGCAGCCGCTGCGCCTGCGCGTTCAGCGAGGCGCCGCCGACCACCAGCCCCAGGCGCAGATGCGCGCCCGAGATATACTCGGCCAGGGTGTCGTGGATCTGCTTGGCCAGTTCGCGCGTGGGGGCCAGGATCAGCGCCTGCGCGGTTTTCGGCTCGCAGCGGGTGTTCGCGCCCAGCAGCCGGTCGACCAAGGGCAGGCCAAAGGCCAGCGTCTTGCCGGTGCCGGTCTGGGCCAGGCCCATCACGTCGCGCCCAGACAGGGCGTGGGGGATCGCCTGCACCTGGATCGGCGTCGGCGTGGTCTTGTCCTGCTCGGCCAGACGGGCCAGCAGCGCGGGGCGCAGGCCCAGCGTGTCGAATGTCATCAAAAGTGTCCTTTCGGGCCGCGCCTGTGGCGGGCCGTGTGTCCGCGCATCGGGCGCGGGGGTCATGAGGAGTGTCGGGTCGCGACGCGGCCGCCGGACCGAATGCCCAGACGCCCGTAATCGCAAGACCCCTTCGCGATGCCCGTGGTTGGGCTGCGGAAGTTTGCGTCGCAGGGGCGAGGCTGCGCCTCGGTCCCGGTAAGAAGCCGACGATTACACGGGGGCATGTGCGCCCTGGCGGTGGATAAGTCAAGGGGTGCGGGCGTGACGTTGCGGCGCTGCGGCGCGCGGGTGGCGGGGAGTGCCGGGCTGAAGCCCGGCCTACGGGGGCACGAAGGGGGTTTTCCGAGGTTTGAACGGCTCCCCGGCCCGTTAACAGCGGCTCGCAGAGCCGCCGGGCAAGCGCACGTCCGTGTCACGCCGGAGGCGTGCCTCCG
>JAGRMT010000245.1 GCA_020441125.1 Roseivivax sp. | reverse complement strand
CCCGCCATCGGGTCGGCCTCGATCAGCTCCAGCGTCGACTCGCCGGTGATGTCCAGCGCATAGGCATAAGGCCGGATCGACAGCTTCGCCTCGGCAAAGGCCTTCAGTAGCGCCGCCTTGGCAACTGGCCGGCTTGGCGCGGTCAGCAGCCATTCGGTGTAGCGCTTCAACGCTTCCTCGGGCATCCGACCGGTGGTCAGGAACCGTAGGCTGGCCCACAATCCGGCCTGGCGCAGGAACTCGGCCAGCGGTTCGGTCTCGGCCAGTCGCGCCTTCTCGGCCACGGCAAAGCCCGCCGGCACGTCGGGCGTCTCGTAATCCTCGATCAGGGTCCGGTTCATCAGGATGGTGCCATCGGGCAGGTGCGCGGTGTTCACGATCCCGCCGGGCAACACCACGATGCCGGTATCCTCGCCCGTCAGCTGCATCGCCAGCGTGGCCAGCGCCGGCTGCGCGGCCTGCGCCCGGCAGGCGGCGCCCGAGACGCGCGTCAGCTCTGTCAGCAGCGCCCGCGAAAGCTCGGCCCGCTTGACATCGGGCACCACGCGCTGGGCATGGGCGACCATCGCATCGGGCAGCCACAGCGCCAGCCCCAGCGCCGCCGCGCCGGCAACACCCAGCGTGATCCACTGGCGCAGCCGTCCGGGGTGTGGCCGCCTGCGATCGATCACCGTGCGCAGGCGCTCGATCGCGGCGATCATCTCGGTTTCGTTCTCGGCCAGCTCCAGCGTCTCGCCGGGGTCGCCGTCAGGGTGATAGACCGCCGGCCGCTCGCCCTTGTTGGCGCGCATCACCGCCGCCAGCGACCAATGCGTCAGCACGCGGTCCTGCAGGTCGGTGATGGTCAGCGTCGCGTCGCCCATCGCCACGATCACCTCGCGCCGCTGGTCGTCGGGCCGCGCACGCCACAGCCCGGTCGCTTCCAACCGCTCGTACTCGTTCAACGCTGTCATCGCAGGCTGCTCTGCCCCTGTTTCTGAGGCAGCCTAACACGTGGCCGCAGTCCGGGCCAAGGCCGCGTCACAGCGTCTTGGCGATGTCGCGCAGCACGAACTTCTGAATCTTCCCGGTCGAGGTCTTGGGCAACTCCTGGAACACCACCTTCTTGGGCGTCTTGAACCCGGCCAGCTTCTGCCGTGCAAAGGCGATCAACTCGGCCTCGGTCACGTCGTGATTGGGCTTGGTCTCGACAAACGCGCAGGGCACCTCGCCCCATTTCTCGTCCGGCTTGGCCACCACGGCGCACAGCAGCACCGCGTCATGCGCCATCAGCACCCCTTCCACCTCGACCGAGGAGATATTCTCGCCGCCCGAGATGATGATGTCCTTGGCCCGGTCGGCAATCTGCATGTAGCCGTCCGGATGCAGCAGCGCGATGTCGCCTGACCGGAAATAGCCACCCTTGAACGCCTCGCGCGTCGCCTTGGGCGCCTTCAGGTAGCCCTTCATCACGCCGTTGCCACGATGCATGATCTCGCCCCTGGCGATTCCGTCTCGGGGGATTTCGGTCATGGTGTCGTCCATCACGGTGATATGTTCCATGAACGGCATCGCCACCCCTTGCCGCGCCTTCACCGCGGCGCGCGCATCGCCGGCAGTATCCTTCCACCGCGGCTGCCAGACGCATTCGACATCGGGTCCGTAGGTTTCGGTCAGCCCGTAGACCTGCGTGACGTTGAAGCCCATCGTCTCGATCTTGGCCAGGGTCGCGGGGGCAGGGGGCGCGCCGGCGGTGAACACCTCGACCACGTGGTCAAAGGCCCGGCGCTCGTCCTTGTGGGCGTTCACCAGCATGTTCAGCACGATCGGCGCGCCGCCGAAATGGGTCACCCCTTCATCGGCGATGGCGCCATAGATCGCTCGCGCGGTGATGTCGCGGCAGCACACCAGCGTTCCGCCCACCGCCGGCATCATCCAGGTGTGGCACCAGCCGTTGCAATGAAACAGCGGCACGATGGTCAGGTAGACCGGATGCAGCACCATCCGCCATGACAGAACCTGCCCGACGGCGTTCAGATAGGCCCCGCGATGGTGATAGACCACCCCCTTGGGCCGCCCCGTGGTGCCCGAGGTATAGTTCAGCGCCAGGCTCTCCCACTCGTCCTCGGGCATCACCCAGGCGAACGCCGGATCGCCGCCGGCGATGAAGTCTTCGTACTCGGGATAGTCGCCCATATGCGGCACGTCGCCGGTCGGATCGGCCACCTCGATCACCATCGGCGGCTCTGCCTCCATCCGTTCGATCGCCTCGGCCAGAAGCGGCAGGAACTGCGGATCGCACAGCACCACGCGGGCGCCGCCATGATCAAGGATGTAGGACACCGTGTCGGCATCGAGCCGGGTATTGATGGTGTTCAGCACCGCGCCGCAGGCCGGCACACCGAAATGCGCCTCGGCCTGCGCCGGGATGTTCGGCAGGATCGTCGCAACCACGTCGCCCGGTTTCACCCCGGCCCGGGCCAGCGCCGAGGCCAGCCGCGTCACCCGCTCGGAATATTCGGCATAGGTCTTGCGATGGTTGCCGTAGACCACCGCCAGGTGATCCGGCCAGATCGCCGCCGCGCGCCGCAGGAACGACAGCGGTGTCAGCGGCACGAAATTCGCCGCGCATTTCCCCAACCCGGTCTCGTCCGCAAGCCAACCCATGTCGCTCTTCCTTTCCGTTGCAGGCCCGATATGCCTTGGGGAAAAATCCATTCCTTCCCCGGCGGCGTCAAGATAGGCTCGCGCCATGATCGTCTCGCCCGGCCGCGGCTACATCTTCGTGCACATTCCCAAGACCGGCGGCACCTCGATGGCCCTCGCGCTCGAAGCGCGCGCCCATCGTGACGACATCCTGATCGGCGATACGCCCAAGGCGCTGCGCCGCCGGCCCCGCCTGAAACGGCTCACCCCCCGCGGCCGGTTGTGGAAGCACAGCACCCTGGCCGACATCGACGGCGTCTTGCCGCCCGACCAGATCGCACGCCTGCAGGTCGTCACCCTGGTGCGCAACCCATGGGACCGCGCCGTCAGCTATTACCACTGGCTGCGCACACAAGACTTCGACCATCCCGCGGTCGGCCTCGCCCGTGCGCTCGATTTTGCCGCCTTCCTGCGCCACCCGCACACCGTGCACAGCCTCGCAGACTGGCCCGCCGCGCGCTACGTCACCGATGCCGCCGGGCAAGAGGCACCGGCCCTGTTCATCCGCCTTGAACACCTGGCGCAGGACATCGCCCCGTTCGAGGCGCATCTCGGCTTCCCGCTTGCCCTGCCGCATGCCAACCGCGCCGCCCGCGCCGTCGATTACCGCGCCAGCTACGACGACGCGCTGGCAGGCCACCTCGGCCGGATCTGCGCCGCCGACATCGCCCGCTTCGGCTACCGTTTCGGCTGATCGCGGCGCCGTCCTTCGGCGTCCCGGACGCCCTCGGTATCCTGGGGGCGCCCTTTCTGGCTTCTTCTTGCCTGAAATACCCCCGGGGGTCTGGGGGCAGCGCCCCCAGCCATGAAAAACGCGGCGCCCCGCAGGGCGCCGCGCCATCTCTTCCCGCTGCGTTACGCCTTGTCAGGCCGCCGCGGCCTTGCCGCCAAACCGGCCGTAAAAGCTCTGGTCCTTCTGCGCCATCTCGCGCAGCAGCGGCGGGCAGGCGAAACGCGCGCCATAGGCCGCTTCCAGCGCGTCGCACCGCTCGGCGGCATAGGGCGTTCCGATCATGTCCAGCCAGGACAACGGACCGCCCGACCACGGCGCAAAGCCCCAGCCCAGGATCGCCCCCACGTCGCCCTCGCGGATGTCCATCAGAACGCCTTCCTCCAGCGCCCGCACCGCCTCTAGCGATTGCACGAACAACAGGCGCTGCTGCACCTCGGTGACCGCGGGTTGCTCCTCTGACACCGGGTATTGCGCCGCCAGCCCGTCCCACAGGCCCTGCCGCTTGCCAGCGTCGTCATAGGCATAGAACCCGGCCTTGGCCTTGCGGCCCAGCCGTCCGGCGCCTTCCATCCAGAAGATCACCTCGTCCACCGCCCCGTCGGGATAGGCGTCGCCCATCGCCGCCTTGGTCGCCCGGGCGATCTTGGCGCCCAGGTCGATCGAGGTCTCGTCCACCAGTTGCAGCGGCCCCAGCGGCATGCCCATCATCTTGGCGGCATTCTCGATCAGCGCCGGGTTGATCCCCTCGGCCACCATGCGGATCCCCTCGTTGATGTAGGGGATGATGCAGCGGTTGGCGTAGAA
>JAGRMT010000244.1 GCA_020441125.1 Roseivivax sp. | reverse complement strand
TCCAGGTCATCTCGGCCGGCGTGCAACCCTCGGCGACGATGGCATTGGCCAACCGCGCGCCGTCCAGGTGCACCGGCAGGCCGAAGTCCCGCGCCACGGCACACAGCGCCGCGATCTGCGCCACCGAGTAGACGCTGCCGCGCTCGGTCACGTTGGTGATTGAGACCGGTCCGCGCCCCGGGCCATGCACACCGCGGGTTTCCTCGTATGCGATCGAGGCGCGCAGCCCCTCAGGTGTCATCCGGTCGCCCCCCGGAACCAGCGTCAGTTTTGCGCCGCCGGTATAGAATTCGGGTGCGTTGCACTCGTCCTCGTGGATATGCGCGACCGGAGAGCAAAACACCGTCTGATACGGCTGGCACAGCGATGCCAGCGCCAGCACGTTGGCCGAAGTGCCCGTTGCCGCCAGATAGACCGACGCCTGCGGCGCTTCGAACAGCGCGCGGATCCGATCCGTCACTTCCTCCATCAAGCTGTCGGCGCCATAGGCCATCTGATAGCCTTCGTTGGCCTCGGCCAGGGCGGCCATCACTTGCGGGTGGGCCGGGCCGGAATTGTCAGAGGCGAAATGCATCACACGGGCTCCTCGATGATATGGTCTTCCCAGTCGTCCTCGTCGATCTCGAATTCGGCCACCGTGCGGCCCTGCATCGAGACGCCGGCATCGTGCACGCTGTCGGCGTTGCCGCTGATCAGCGGATGCCAGGAAAACAGCGGCTGGCCTTCGTACATGAGCCGGTAGGCGCAGGTTTGCGGCAGCCAGTACATGTGCAGTTCCAGCGTGGCCGGCGTCATGACGATGCATTCGGGCACGAACTGGTGGCGGATGTCGTATTGCGCGCAGCGGCAGGTGGTGTCGTCGAACAGACGGCAGGCGACGCGCGTCAGCGCGACCTCGCCGGTGTCCTCGTCTTCCAGCTTGTTCAGGCAGCACTTGCCGCAGCCGTCGCACAGCGCCTCCCACTCGCGCGGGGTCAGCTGGTCCAGCCGCTTGCGCTCCCAGAAGCGGGGTGACAGGCCCGTTCGGTCGATCGGGTCGCTCATATCTCGGCCAAGATGGTACGGGCGCGCGCGCAATCCGCGTCCATCTGCGCGATCAGAGCCGGCAGCCCGTCAAAGCGCAGCTCGGGCCGCAAGTACTCGACCAGCCCGACCGACAGAGTGGCGCCGTAAAGATCGCCCTTGAAGTCGAACAGGAAGGTTTCCAGGTTCGGCACCTGCCCGTCGAACATCGGCCGCACCCCCAGTGACGCGGCGCCGGTATAGCTGCCCTTGTGCGGACCGTCCTGCACATCGACCAATACGGCATAGACGCCGAACCGGGGCGGGTGCAGACCGTCGATCCACATGTTGGCGGTGGGATAACCCAGCTCGCGCCCGCGCTGTTCGCCGCCCACGACGATGCCTTCGATCCGGTGCCAGTGTCCCAGCATCGCCGCCGCGTCGCGCGGGCGGCCTTCGGTCAGCGCGGTGCGGATCGCGGTCGAGGAAACGCGCCCGGCGTCGCCCTCCAACAGCGGCGCGATTGTCACGCCAAAGCCCATCTCGGCGCCGAAACGCACCAGGTCCTTGGCGGTGCCGGTCCGACCCTTGCCAAAGCAGAAGTCCGAACCGACCACGACATGGCGCAGGCCCAGCCCTTCGGCGATCACCTTGCGGGCAAACCCCTCGGGCGTCAGCCCGGCCAGAGCGGCGTTGAAGTTCAGCTCGTACAGCCGATCGACGCCCAGCTTGGCCAGACGCGTCGCGCGCGCCGCCCGACTCATCAGCCGGAACGGCGGGGCATCGGGGGCGAAGTACTGTCGCGGGTGCGGCTCGAAGGTAACAACGCCCAGCGGGGCGTCGGGCACGGCCTTGCGCGCCAGGGCGATCACCGCCTGGTGGCCCAGGTGCACCCCGTCGAAATTGCCAATGGCCACGGTCGCGCCGCGGTCCTGGGGTTCAACGTATTGATAGTCGCGGATGATGCGCATGGCGATGGGTTAGCCGCGCGCCGCGCCAACCGCAATCCCCGCGCGCGGATTCTTCGTTCCTGGCGCGCTGCCGCTCAGTCGAACTTGCGCGACGGCGCCAGCACCTTGGCCTCGCCGATCAGCACCTTCTTGCCATCAACGGCGCAATGGCAATCCAGCGTCACCCGGCGCTTGGCATGGTCGATCTCTGTCACCTTGACCTCGGCATAGACCACGTCGCCCGGCCGCACCGGCGCCAGGAATTTCAGCGTCTGGCCCAGGTAGACCGTGCCATGGCCCGGCAATTGCTCGCCGATCACGGCAGAGATCAGCCCGGCGGTCAGCATCCCGTGCGCGATGCGGCCTTCAAAGATCGTGTCCTGCGCATAATCGTCATCCAGATGCACCGGATTGCGGTCGGTCGACACCTGGGCAAACATCTCGATATCCATGTCGGTGATCTGCTTGCGCAGATACCGCGACATGCCCATCTCGATGTCCTCGATGCAGATCGTTCCGCGCGGTAGGTTGTCCAACACCTGGGCCTCCATGATTTCGAGCCGGTAATAAAAATTGCCTCAAGCGGCGCTTTAAGCAAGATTATTACTTTGCAACTGCAGCAAAATCAAGGAGAAAACATGTCACCGAAGTCGTCCAATAGTATAAGTCGGCGCAATGTTTTCCGATGCCAGATAAGCGGTTAGCGAATCCGGGTCAGGCTGGTCGGCGGTTTTTGTCTCGGCCGCCGCCAATCCGCCGCTGATGAACAGGGAATCGATGTCCTCGCCCATCGCGCCCGCGATGTCGGTCGCCGGGCCGTCGCCGATCGCCAGGATCGCACCGGCGTCGACGCTGCGCCCGATCTCGGCCAGCCGCTGCCGCGCCAGGTCATAGATCGGCGGATGCGGCTTGCCGAAATACAGGCTCTCGCCCCCCATCTCGGTGTAAAGCGCCGCCAGCGCCCCGGCGCACCACTCGCGCCGCTCGCCCCGGTCGACCACGATGTCGGGGTTGGCGCACAGCAGCTTCATCCCCTTCTGCTTGGCATAAAGGAACTCGGGCCGGTTCACCGCCGGGTCGGCATGCGGATCGAACGGACCGCAGCAGACGATGCCCTCGGCCTCTTCCAGCGGCACCCGCACCACCGGCACCGGGTTCTCGATCAGGTGCAGCGGTTCAAAGAAGGTCAGGTCGAAATCCAGCCCCATGAACCACACCTTCGACCCCACCGCGCCGCGAAACATCGCCGCCCGCGCGCTGTCGCCCGAGGTGGCGATGGTGTCATAGGCGTCCGTCGGCACGCCAAAGCGCACCAGTTGCTTGGCCACCTCGTGGCGCGACCGCGGCGCATTGGTCAACAGCACCACGGCGCCGCCGCCCGCGCGGTACGCCTGCAACGCCGCCACCGCTTCGGGAAAGGCCGTGACGCCGTTGTGCACGCAGCCCCACAGGTCGACCAGCAGCGCGTCGTAGCGGTCTGAAATCTCGGACAGGGATTGGATGATCTGGGTCATGGGCCGGGCCTCCGCGCGATGGGGTGTTTCCCCTGATATGGCCGAGCGGGGGCCGATTGACCACTGTCAAACCAACCAGACCGCCAGCGCCGCCACCGCCCAGACCACCGGAACCAGGTTCAGATAGACGGCAAAGGGCTGCTTGTACGTCTTGTGCCGCAACCAGTGCTGCGCCAGCTTGGCCGCGGGCCAGCCGCCAACCAGCGCCAGCCCCAGCAGCGTCCGTTCCGGAACGCGCCGCCCACCCTTGCGCGCGCGCCGCTTGTCGCGGGCGAAGGCCGCGTAAGTCAGGACGTTCAGCGCAAACACCGCGCCACACAGAAAAATGGCGCCCGCGGGGGGCGCCATCCACCAGGGCATCTGCCTCAGACCTTGAGGTTCGGGATGATCTGCTTCTTCCGGCTCATGATCCCCGGCAGCACAACCGTGTCGCCCGAAACCGTTGCGCCAAAGCTCTTCTCCGCCACCGTCTTGACCAGGTCGTTCGGCACCAGCAGCGTGGCTTCCTCGTTCAGGATGTCGACCACGAACAACAGCACCTGGTCGGCGCCGTCTTCCTTGGCGACGTCCACCATGCTGGCCATCAGGCTGTCCTTGCGGTCCAGGATGAGCTTGGGCGCGGTGGTTTCCAGCACCGACACGCGGAATTCCTTGCCATCCACGGTGTATTCCTTGGAATCCATCCGCAGCAGCTCGGCATCCGAGAAGGCCGACACGTCCGATTTCGCCTCGAACATCTCCGCCGCATAGGCCGGGATCGACACGCCCAACTCGGCGGCCAGCTTTTCGGCAACCGCCTTGTCATGCGCCGTGGTCGTCGGGCTGCGGAATTCCAGCGTGTCCGACAGGATGCACGACAGCGCCGCGCCCTTGACCGCCTCGGGCATCTTGGCCGCGTCGGCGCCCATCAGGTCGACCATGATCGTCGCGGTGCAGGCCAGCGGCCGCACAGTGATGTCGATCGGGCCCTTGGTTTCCAGACCGCCCACCAGCTTGTGATGGTCGATGATCGCGCGGATGTCGGCGCCGTTGATGCCCGCGGGCAGCTCGGCCGGGTTGTTGGTATCGACGATCACCACCGGCGTGCCTGCCTCGACGCCACCGATGATCTCAGGCTTGTCCAGGTTCCAGCGCTTCAGCATGAAGGCCGCCTCGGTGTTCGGCTCGCCCAGCAGCACGGGCTTGGCCGCCTCGCCCTTCACCTCGTTCAGGTACCAGGCCCAGACGATCGGGCTGCCGGTGGAATCGGTGTCGGGGGATTTATGGCCAAATACCAGCGTCGTCATGATCTCTTCCTTGCAAACGGTACTTATGGATTTGGCCGCGCTTATAGGAGCGCGCTCCGACCTTGTCACTCATCCTTTCGCACCTGCGGCGAAGGGTCAGGTGCGCGCCTTGCCCTTCTTCTTGCGCAAAATACCCCGGAGGTCTGGAGGCAGCGCCTCCAGGCGCCGGCCCCGCCCTCGATGGGCGGGGCCGGCGCTTGCGACACCGGCCAACTCAAGTCAGCGCCACAAGGGCCCGGGGCCCTGATTAGAAAAATACAGCGTTGCCACATCGTCCAGGGGTTCCAGTCCGATCTTCCAGACTTTCACCCCCGCAGCCGCGGCCGTCTGTGCGACTTGCCTCGCAATCACAGCGATCCTGCGCCCGTCGAGGGGATGGTCGATGCTGATCTCAAGGTCTTTGGCCCCGTCATACGGGTAGCAGCCAGCAGTCGCATCAAGCAGTTGGAGGTCGCCAAACCAAACCGGTTGTCTTGTTTGCTCGAATTCATCGGATCGACCGAAGCCGTGGGGCAAGCCTGTCGCGATCACGAGTTCTTCTAACCTGTTGTCGCTCAGGCGTTCAAATCCGATTTCCAGAAGTTCAGCCAAAGCCACACCCTTTGAACGGACAGTGACGCGCCCGAAACAGACCGTTCGCTCATTCCCCCGGCAGCCGCACCACCGTGCCGCTTTCCTCGTCCGGCGCCAGCTCCTCGAAATCGAAATTGTCCAGCCGCCGCGCCCG
>JAGRMT010000243.1 GCA_020441125.1 Roseivivax sp. | reverse complement strand
TTCATGGTCGAGATGGTCGAAACGGCGGCGATCCTGAACCAGGCAGATGCCCATGCGCTTGTCATCCTCGACGAGATCGGGCGGGGCACCGCCACCTGGGACGGTCTTTCGATCGCCTGGGCGACGTTGGAGCATCTGCATGATGTCAACCGTGTGCGGGGCCTGTTCGCCACCCATTACCACGAGCTGACCCAGCTGGCCGGCAAGCTGTCCGGCGTGGTCAACGCAACGGTTGCGGTCAAGGAGTGGCAGGGCGAAGTCATCTTCCTGCACGAAGTGCGCGCCGGGGCGGCCGATCGGTCTTACGGGGTGCAGGTGGCGCAACTGGCCGGGCTTCCGCCCGCGGTGATCGCGCGGGCCCGCACTGTGTTGTCAGCGCTGGAAAAAGGCGATCGCGAACGCCCGGGGAAACCGGCGCTGATCGACGACCTGCCTCTGTTCGCCGCTGCGCCACCGCCACCGCCCCCTTCGCCCGCGCCAAAGGGGCCTTCGCCGCTTGAGGCGCGCCTGTCGGAGATCCATCCCGACAGCTTGACCCCGCGCGAGGCGCTTCAGTTGCTGTATGATCTGAAAGACCTGGCCAGCGACACCTGACCGGCGGCCGCGCCGCTGCTACCGCCCGGCAAAGGCGGCCTTGTCGCCCCACAGCTGGCGCACCCGCGCATCGCGGCCACAGCCTTTGCGATAGCGCTTGTAGGCATCCTTTTGCGGGATCACGCCAAAACGGGTCAGCACCCGCTTGGTGCCCTTGTAATAGTCCTGGTGGTAATCCTCGGCCGGATAGAACTGGCTGGCCGGCAGGATCGGCGTGACGATCTTGCGACCCAGCGCCGCCTGCGCTTCGGCTTTGGCCTTGTCTGCGGCGGCTCGTTCTGCCGCGTCGCCGGTAAATATGGCGGTGCGATAGCTGTCACCCCGGTCGCAGAACTGCCCGCCCGCGTCGGTCGGATCGACCGAGCGGAAGAACAGCGCGTAAAGCGCCTCGGGCGAGGTGCGTGCGCTGTCATAGCGGATGCGCACCGCTTCGTAATGGCCCGTTCCACCGCGCGAGACCTGCTTGTACGTCGGATCGGCCAAGGTGCCGCCGGTATAGCCCGAGATCACCTCTGTCACCCCCGGCACAGATTCGAAATCGGCCTCGACGCACCAGAAGCACCCTCCGGCCACGACGATATCGCGGGTCTCTCCGGCAAAGGCGGGGCGGGCGGCCAACAGCAACAGCAGGGCAATCAACAGGCGATGGGCGTGGCGCATGGCGGAATACCTCCTGCGGCGTAGCCTGCGGGGTGGCGGGCATCCTGTCCATTGGCTGCAACGGCCTTCACCGCTTGGTGACGCGCCGTGAAGTTACAGCGCCAGCATCTGTGCCCGCGCCTGCGCCCTGATCGCGCCATGGGCCTGCGCGGCGGCGGCACGTGACCGGATGCGCTGTGGTTGCGGATGGGCATCCGCCTTGGCATCGGCACGCGTCCACAGCGCCAGCAAAAGCGTTTCGGCTGTCAGCCACAGGAAATCATGCGCCTGCGGAGACGGGTCCGCCAAGGCCAGCAGCCGCGCGCGGGCCTCGCGCCACAGCGTCAGCACCGGGTGATCGCCCAGCGCCGTTTGCACGAAGGCGTCAAAGGCATCGGCCGGCGCGCCCTTCAGCAGCCGCGTCGCCAGCATCCGTTCATGAATGCCGTTGGCTCCCTCGTAGATCGCGGCGATGCGCGCATCGCGATAGGTCTGCTCCAGCCGGTATTCCGCAAGGTAGCCGTAACCACCCAGCACCTGGGTGCCCAGTTCGGCGCCGCGCATCCCGGCCTCGGTGCAATAGACCTTGGCGACGGGGGTCAGGAACTCTACCAGGTCGTGGTTATCGCCGCGCTCCATGGTAACAAAGGCCAAGTGGGCAATCATCCGCCCGCCCAGCGCGGCGGTGTCGATCTGGCCAAGCAGGCGCTGCACGTCGGCATGCCCGTCGAGCGTGACCGGCGCGCCATCGGCGCCGCGGCCTTGCACCCGTTCGGCGGCGTAGGCCGATGCCACGTCATGCGCCCGCGCGGCATGGGCCACGCCCTGCAGGGCCACGTCGGACCGNNGCGTGGTTCATCATCGTGAACATGGCCATCAGGCCCTGTCCTTCCGCGCCGATCAGCTCTGCCTCGGCGCCGTCGAATGCCAGCTGACAGGTGGGCGAGGCATGAAGGCCCATCTTCTCCTCGATCCGGG
>JAGRMT010000242.1:6595-8239 GCA_020441125.1 Roseivivax sp. | reverse complement strand
AGCGCATAGGCGGCTTCGGTCTGGCCCTTGGAAATGGCCAGGATGCCGCCGCGCACGATCTCGGCGATGAAGGCGCCGGTGTAGATCGACAGCGCCAGCCACAACGCGATCAGCGAGTTCAGGATCTTGGCCCCGCCGGTAAAGTTGAAACGGCTGATCTCGGGGTATTCCAGCGACACCGGCCGCCCCAGGATGAAGAAGGCCAGAATCGTTGGCACAAAGAAGATCGCCAGCGAGATCCAGAACACAGGCAGGATGTCGCCGGTTTGCTCCTGGCGCGCGTGGGCATAGCGGCGGAATGCCCAGATGCCCACCAGCGACAGCACGAACACGGCGATCAGCGCGGTCGACCCCGGTCCCCAGACCGGCGCCGGCAGGAAAGTGCCCTGCTTGGTAAAGGCGAAGGCGCCGAACAGCATCTCGTGCGTGCCGCCTTCCTTGAATTCCCGCGGGTGAGGCAGGGATTCGTTGACCACGGCAAAGATCAGGATGATCCACAGCAACAGCGGAACGTTTCGGAAGCCCTCGACGTAGACGGCCATCAGGCGCGACACGATCCAGTTCTTCGACAGGCGCAGAACGCCGGCAACCACCCCGAGGAATGTCGCCAGCGCGCAGCCCAGGAACGCCACCAGGATGGTGTTCAGGATCCCGACCACGGCAGCACGGCCATGGGTGCGCTGCGAATCGTACTCGATCAGGCGCTGGTTGATGTCATAGCCCGCCGGCTGTTCGAGAAAGCCGAAATTGAAGTCCTTGCCCAGCGCCTGGAGGTTCTGGACGGTGTTGGACACCAGCCAGGAAAACGCCAGCACCAGCAGGACCATGGCCACGATCTGGATCGTCAGCGACCGGTAGCGGGTATCGTATATTAGCTGAGATAGCCGAAAGCTTGCGCCCGGCGGGTCGGTCAGTGCAGACATTTCGTTCTCCCCGTGGTTTCCGTTCTTCCCTGGCTCTTGCATCGGTACCCCCGATGTCTGGCCGTCCGCGGAAACTCGTATCGTTCTGTCGTCTGTCAGGTATGCCGTGATAGACGAAGGGCGCGGTTTGGACCGCGCCCTTCGGTGTTCTTAGCGGAAGGGCGGGCTGTACAGCAGGCCGCCATCGGTCCACTGCGCGTTCAGACCGCGCGACAGGCCGATCGGGGTGTTCTCGCCGATGTTCTTCTCGAAGATCTCACCGTAGTTGCCCGAAGCCGAGATCGCGCGCACGGCCCACTGGTTGTCCAGGCCGATCATCTTGCCCAGTTCACCTTCGGTGCCCAGGATGCGGTTGATTTCCGGGTTGTTGGTCGGAGCAGCAGCCAGATCGGCGATATTGGCCGAGGTGATGCCCATTTCTTCGGCCGCGATCAGGGCGTTCAGCGTCCAGCGGGCCACGTCGCCCCAGTCGTTGTCGCCATGGCGAACCAGCGGGCCCAGCGGCTCTTTCGAGATGATTTCCGGCAGGATCACGTGATCGCCCGGGGCTTCGAAGGTGGCGCGGGTTGCAGCCAGGCCCGAAGCGTCGGTGGTGTACACGTCGCAGGCGCCAGCCAGGTACTGCTGCTGCGCTTCTGCGTTGGTTTCGATCGGAACCGGCTCATAGCTGATGTTGTTGGCGCGGAAGAAATCCGCCAGGTTCAGCTCGGTGGTGGTGCCG
>JAGRMT010000242.1:0-6588 GCA_020441125.1 Roseivivax sp. | reverse complement strand
TCTGGATGCAGACGGTCGCGCCGTCCAGTTCCTTGGCCGAGCTGACGCCCAGCGACTTGGGAACCATGAAGCCCTGGCCGTCGTAGTAGTTCACGCCGACAAATTCGAACTTCAGGTCGGTATCGCGCGAGAAGGTCCAGGTGGTGTTGCGGGCCAGCAGGTCGATCTCGCCCGAGGCCAGCGCGGTAAAGCGGGTCTGGCCAGTGGTCGGCACGAATTCGACAGCCATCGGATCGCCCAGCACTGCGGCAGCAACGGCACGGCACACGGCCACGTCGAAGCCCTGCCACACGCCGTTCGCATCCGGAGCCGCGAAGCCGGTCAGGCCGGTGGTCACGCCGCAGTTCAGCTTGCCGCGTGCTTTCACGTCATCCATCGTGCCCGCCGAGGCCATGCCAGCCGCCAGGCCGGCAACCGTCAACGCGCCAAGAATTACGGTATGCTTCATATTTACCTCTTCCTGTTTGCCACCCCCTGTCCGGGGCGGATTTTTTCGATCACTTGAGTGACCATCATTGCCGAAGGGAGCATACAGCCCCTGTTTCGCACGGTGAGTTTGGGCGCAAACGTTTCTTATCGTCAACCCACGTCACGGCCTATATGGCGGTTTGTTAGGCAGTTGCCCGGGCGTCAAGCACGCCAATCGGGCCGTTTCAATCCGGCTTGCACAAGGCGTAGAATCGCAACGCGTGTTGAAACTCGCCTCGCTTGTATTCTGCCTGCTCTACTGCCTCTTCGTCGCGGCCCCATTGCTCTTCCTGCCAGGCCTCGTCGATGCGCGACAGCGCCCATAGCGTGTCGCCGTCATGCAGCCCGCGCGTGGCCGCCAGGCCGATCACCAGAGAGCCCGACATCGACACCAGATCATGCAGCGCGGTCAGCCGGAAGGGATCGAATCCGTGCACCTCGGCGCGGAGCGGCGCGAGCGCGGCAGGGTCCTGCGGCGCATGCATCACACCGGCGCGCGTCTGTAACGGTGCACCGAAGGTCGCGGCCGTCCAGGCCAGCAGCGGATCCCATGCCGCGGCCTGCCGTTCGACCAGCGCGGCGGGCTTGTCTGCGCGGTAGCAGGTCAGGTCGGCATCCCCGTATTCGGCCAGCATCTGCGCCACTTCGGCGTGCTGGTGGGCAACCTTGTCGATCGCCGCATTGGCCGAGCGCGTGACCGGCATCGTTGCCGGGTCCACCCGGCCGTCCTGCGCGTTCCATTCCGCTGCGATCGCCTGCGCCATGCCGCGCGTCGGAACGACCAACGGCGCCTTGGCCGGTGTCTTGACCGGCCGGCCGTCCAGCAGCACCGCATAGCCGCGATCCTGTGCCTCGACCGTGGCTTCCTTCCAGAAGCGCTTCATCGTCCATTCGCTCATGCCGCCCCTCCCAGGACCGTGTCGATGGCCCGTTCCAGCGCTGCGGCATCGTCGACCACCGCCGCCGCGCCGGTCAGGGCGCCGCGCGGGTGATAGCCCCAGCTGACCGCGATCGCGGCGATGCCGGCCGAACGCGCCATCTGAAGATCGAAGCTGGTGTCGCCGATCATCACCGCGTCGCGCGCCGCCACGCCGGTTTCCGACAGGCAGGCCAGCAACATCGCCGGGTTCGGCTTGGACGGGTGATCGTCCGCCACCTGTGTCGTCACGAAGGTGCCGCCCAGGTTCAGGCTGTCGATCAGCGCGGTCAGCCCGCGCCGCGACTTGCCCGTGGCCACGCCCAAAAGCAGATCGTCGCGCGCCCGCAGTCGCCCCAGCAGGGCCCCGATACCCGGGTAAAGCGGAGATGACGACGCCCCGCCCGTGGCGCGCAGCCGGGTGTAGCACTCCTTGTAAGCCTCAACCATGCGCGCATGGGTTGGTGCATCTTCGTCGGGGGCCAGCGCCTCCATCGCCACCGGCAACGATAGCCCGACAATGCCCAGCACCGTTGCGCGCGAGGGCGCCGGCAGCCCGGCCGCCGCGAAGGCCGCTGTCATGCTGGCCAGGATATCGCCCTGGCTGTCGACCAGCGTGCCGTCGACGTCGAACACCACCAGCTTGAGGCCGGTCATGCTTCTTCCTCGAACGGATCCTCGGGCACGTCGCGTGCGTCCCACTGAACATAGTCCCAGGTGCGCTGCATGTGCTCTGGCAGTGGCGCGGTGATCACCAGCCGCTTGCCCGTCACCGGGTGGTTGAACGCGATCGAGCGGGCATGCAGGTGCAGCTTGCGGCTGATCTCACCGCCCAGTTGCGAACCCCAGCCATCGCCCAGGTTTTCCTGGCCGCTGCCGCCATACTTGCCGTCGCCCACGATGGGATGTCCCATCTCGGCCATATGCGCGCGCAGCTGATGGGTACGCCCGGTGACCGGCACCAAGGCCACCCAGGCGGCCCGCTGCGCCAGCTTGGACAATACCGCGTAATCGGTGGTGGCGTGCTTTGCGCCTTCGGTCGTGGCGACGGCATTGGGGTGGATGCAGCGCATCTTCTCGCCCTCCCCGCCCGAGCCGTGACCCGGCGCCTTGACCAGGCCATACCGCACCGTGCCCATCGACGGGCTGGGCACGCCGGCCACCGCGGCCCAGTAAATCTTGCGCGTTTCGCGGGCGCGAAAGGCTTCGGTCAGCGCGCCGGCAACCGCACGGGTACGCGCCAGCAGCAGCACGCCCGATGTATCCTTGTCCAGCCGGTGCACCAGTCGCGGCTTTTCATCGAGGCCGAAGCGCAGCGCATCGGCCAGCCCGTCGACATGGCGCGTCTGCTTGCTGCCGCCCTGGGTCGGCAGGCCCGGCGGCTTGTTCAGCGCGATGATGTGATCGTCGCGAAAAAGCACCGCGTCCTTCATCATCTTGGCATCGGCCGGCGAGACCTGCGGCCTGGGGGCCGAGGTCACCTCGCCCGGTTCGGGCAGCGGCGGGATGCGGATCTGCATTCCGGTATCGACCCGGTCCGACGCCTTGCAGCGGGCGCCGTCGACGCGCAATTCGCCCTTGCGGCACATCTTCTCGATCCGGCCCTGCGCAAGGTGCGGGAAGTGCCGTTTCAGCCAGCGGTCCAGCCGCTGCCCGCCGTCGCCGGGCCCGATCGTGACGGTCTGTACCTTGCTCATCCGGCAATCCCCCGTGCCACGGCCATGCCGGCGACCAGCGCGGCCAGCGCCAGCACCACCGAAGCCATCACATAGCCAGCAGCCAGCCCGGCCTGCCCGCGTTCATAAAGCGTGACCGCATCAAGCGAAAAGGCGGAAAAAGTGGTGAACCCGCCAAGCAGCCCCGTCATCAGCAGGGGCGCCAGCCGGTTGGCCGACAGATGCGCCAGCGCGACGACAAGAACGCCCATCGCGAAAGAGCCGATGACATTGACGGCCAGTGTCGCGACCGGGAAGCCGGGGCCAAACAGACGCACGGCGCCGACGCCGGTCAGGTATCGCGCCGAAGCGCCAAGAGCGCCACCAAGGGCGACCTGGAAAAGGGTGCTGATCATGCGCCGGTGCTTTGCCGTTGCAGCGTCCATTGTCAAGGTCGGGCGCGGCGGCACGCGCGCGGGGGCGCCGCCCCCGCACCCCCGGGAGTATTTGGGCAAAAGAGAAGACAAATGCACGGCGCGCCGGCCTGGCGGTGTCCGAACGGCGAAGGACGGCACCCGAAGGGGGCGCTCAGCCACGGTCCTTGCGCAGGCGGGCGAAATAGTCGGCGCGCTTTTTCAGCTCGCGCTCGAAGCCGCGTTCCACCGGGGCGTAGAAAGCCGGGCGCGCCATGCCTTCGGGGAAATAGTCCTGGCCGCTGAAGGCGTCGGGCGCATCGTGGTCATAGGCGTAGCCGGCGCCGTAGCCCTGCTGTTCCATCAGCTTTGTCGGCGCGTTCAGGATGTGCTTGGGCGGCGGGGTGGAGCCGGTGCGGCGCGCCGCGTCGCGGGCGGCCTTGTAGGCGACATAGGCGGCGTTCGACTTGGGGGCCAACGCCAGGTAGATCACCGCCTGGGCCAGGGCCAGTTCTCCCTCGGGGCTGCCCAGGCGTTCGTAGGTCTGCCAGCCGTCAAGACACACCGCCTGCGCCTGCGGATCGGCCAGGCCGATGTCCTCGACCGCCATGCGGGTCAGGCGCCGGGCGAGAAAGCGCGGGTCTTCGCCCGCTTCCAGCATCCGGGCAAACCAGTAAAGCGCGGCGTCGGGGTCCGAGCCGCGCACCGATTTGTGCAGCGCCGAGATCAGGTTGTAATGCCCGTCGCCCGACTTGTCGTATTGCGCGGCGCGGCGCATCAGCCGTTTGGTCAGCGCCTCCGTGGTCAGGGGCGCGTCGGTCTTCCAGCCCATCACCTGCTCGATCAGGTTCAGCAGCGCGCGCCCGTCGCCATCGGCCATGCCCAGCAGCGCGGCGCGCGCCTCCGGGTCGAGCGGCAACGTCCGTTCCAGTGCAGCTTCGGCGCGTTCGGTCAGGCGCTCAAGGTCCGCGATGCCAAGCCGCTCCAGCACCAGCACCTGCGCGCGGGACAACAGCGCGGCGTTCAACTCGAAGCTGGGGTTTTCCGTGGTGGCGCCGACGAGCAGGATCGTGCCGTCTTCCATATGAGGCAGAAAGCCGTCTTGCTGCGCCTTGTTGAAGCGGTGGATCTCGTCGACGAAGAGCAGCGTGCCCTTCCCTTGCGACCGGCGCAGTTTGGCGGCCTCGAACACCTTGCGCAGTTCGGGCACGCCGGTGAAGATGGCGCTGATCTGGACGAAATGCAGGTCGGTCTGCTGCGCCAGCAGCCGGGCGATGGTGGTCTTGCCCACCCCCGGCGGCCCCCAAAGGATCAGCGACCCCAGCGTGCCGTTCGCCAGCATCACGCCCAGCGGCGCCTCGGGGCCCAATACCTGGGCCTGGCCGATCACCTCTGCCAGCGATTGCGGGCGCAGCCGGTCGGCCAGCGGGCGATGGCCGGTCTGGGCGGGCGTCTCGCCGCTGTCGAACAGGTCAGCCATATCAGCCGCGGAAGCGCAGACGCAGGCGTTGCGCGCCGCGCAGCGCATCAATCTGCACGGTGCCGGCGCCACGCCGCAGCGCCGCTGCCACTGTGGCCGGGCTGTCGGCGCGCTGGCCATTCACCGAAAGCAGGATGTCACCCGCCAGAAGCCCGACGCGCGGCGCCACCGGGCCGGCATCGGTGACAACGACGCCCGTCGCCTCGATCGGCAGCCCCATCTCGGCGATCACCGCCGGGTTGAGGTTGGCCAGCGCAAGGCCGGGCAACAGGGCGCCTTCGTCCAGTGTGACCGCATCGCGCGGCGGCGACTCGGGCGGGGCGATCATCGCCACTCGGGTGCGGCGCGGCTTGCCGTCGCGGGCATAATCGATTTGCGCCTTGGCGCCGATCCCGCGCACGGCCATGCGGAACACCATTTCGGGCGGGCCATTTACCGCCATGCCATCGACCGCCAGGATCACGTCACCGGGTTGCAGCCCGGCCTTGGCGAAGGGGCTTGCCGGATGCAGCGCGGTGATGGCGATACCGCCGGGCACCGCCAGGCCGAGGCTGGCGGAAAGGTCGGCATCGACCGGTTGACCGCTGATGCCGGCCCAGGGCCGCTCGAACCGGGTCTTGCCGTCGCGCGCCTGGACAACGAACTGCGCCACCAGTGCCGCAGGGATGGCGAAACCGATGCCGTTGGAACCGCCAGAACGCGTCAGGATCGAGGTATTGATACCGATCAGCCGCCCGGCAACGTCGATCAACGCGCCGCCGGAATTGCCAGGGTTGATCGGCGCATCGGTCTGGATGAAATAGCCGCGCGCATTGCCCGTTGCCGCGCCCGACCGTGCCAGGCCCGAGACGATGCCCGAGGATACGGTCTGCCCGACGCCGAACGGGTTGCCGATGGCCAGGACAAGCTCTCCGACTTCGACCGTGTCGCTGTCGCGCAGCGGCAGGAAGGGCATGTCCTGGGCGCCATCCAGTTGCAGGATCGCCAGGTCGGCCTCCTGGTCGGCCAGCAGCACCCGGGCGGAAAACTCTCGCCGGTCGTTCAGCACGATGCGGATATCCGTGGCCTGACCGACGACATGATAGTTGGACACCACGATGCCATCCGCCGACAGGATCACCCCCGAGCCAAGCGAGTTCTGCACCCGGGGCCTGTTCGCGCCGAAATCGCGGAAGAACGTGCCGAAGACCGGGTCGTCGGCAAAGGGGCTTTGCTGGGCGACGATGCGCTTGGCGTAGATGTTGACCACTGCCGGTGAGGCCTGCTTGACCAGCGGCGCGAAGCTGAGCGAGATTTCACCAGCCGATTGCGGCACCTTGGCCTGGGCCCAGACGGGGGCCAGGGCGATCAGCAGAACCATCAGGACACGGATCATCGCAAAGCTCCTTTTGCAGGGCGATATGCGGCCGCAGGGCGGGATTTGCAAGCGGCGGCGCTGCAGCCGCCGGCGCCAGGGCGCCGGTTGCGAAGGGGCCCCGGCCGCCGGCGCCCTGCCCGGTCAGAAAAGAAAAAGGGCGCCGGAAAGCCTCCGGCGCCCTGCCTGCATCCCCGTGCGGGACGCGGCTTATTCGTCGGCGTCGGCCGCTTCCAGTTCGGCCACGCGGGCCTTGTCTGCGGCGCCTTTTGCGTCGACATCGCGGTCGACGAATTCGATGA
>JAGRMT010000241.1:3226-4940 GCA_020441125.1 Roseivivax sp. | reverse complement strand
CGGCAGTCGGCCATCCGGTCCGGGCGAGCGCCATTCGGGTTGACCTTCCAGATTGGCGCCATGGCAAGACGCGCAGGCTTCGGCATAGACCGCGGCTCCGCGCGCGAGTTGCGCCGACGTCACCTCGCTTGATTCTTCATTTGCTCGCCAGGCTAATCCTGCCGCCACGAGAACTGCGGCGGCAGCGAGGACCATCGTTAGCCCAGTGGTTCATCGCCGCCATGTTGCCCATGCCGGACATGGTTCCCATCCCCGGCATGACCTGACCGCCCTGTTGCACGGTGCCGTGAGCCATCGCCATCCCCCGACTGATGGCGTCGAGCTCCTCCTCGCCAGGCAGGAACGACAGATCATGCAGGAACATGACCACCTCTTGCCGATCGGCGGTCACGTCTTCGGCTTTGCGCACGATCGGCGGCGCGGCAAGCAAGTCGACTTCCTGTGCCGGCACATGGGCATGCATCCAATAGGTGCCGGGTAGCGGCGCGAAGTCGAACGACCGGCTGGCTCCGGGTGCCAGCATCGGGTTGGTGTTCGACACGCCATCCTGTGCGTTGGGCGGGATCTGCCCATGCCAATGGACGAAGGTTTCGACTTCCAGATCGTCTGTCAGGTCCACGCGGAACCGCCCGGGGGGGATCCAGCACGTGCCCGGATCGCCCCGAGGCATCATGCAGGCCGAGCGTCTGCGCTGCTCGGCCGCCGATGTCGAGCGTGCGGCGTGTGGCGCGCAAGGTCAGACCATCGCTCCCCGCCCGCGCTGTCGCTGGGATCAAGAGCGGATCTCGACGCAAGGCCAGTTGCGGCGGCGGTGCTGGCAACAAACCGACGGCGGGATATCAAGAGCATATCGTATTCTTCCAGATGGGTGTTGAGGAGAACGGTCAATCTCGAGTTCGGTCGTCCTCTACGAATCCCGATCCGGTACTCGGCCAGTCAGGGTCTTGCCGTTTCGCAAATGAGTAGGTCGCGCGGAACCGGCCCAGCACATGTCGCAGACCGGATCCCCATGCGAGAGCGTTTGGCGACGACGGTAGTGCCCACGTGCGCCGTCCCCCGCCATCAGGTCGGCGCCCGGCCAATCATAACGACACCAGCTTTCGCGGAATACCGACAGAAGCTCTGCGTCGCCGGTTGCCGCCGTTTGCTCGCGAACGCGGGTCTGCGGCGGGCAATGGGTGAAGTGGGTCAGGATCGCATCTCCTTCGATCCGGGTCTCGACGGCATATCCGGGCGCGCCGGGAGCGGCGAAGGGAAATCGAAGCAAGGCGCGGATGGTTCCCTTGAGCCTTTCTTCCGCACTACGTGACGTCAGCCGGAAGGGCAAAGAAGCGAGCGAAAGCATCCGCGCGTAGACGATCCATCCGATATCGGCCACCAGCACGCGAGCAGCCGGCGGCGCCACCCCCAACTCGCGCAGGGCCAGGTTGGCCGCCAACGTCGCATCCGTGAGCTCCACCATGAGACGATTGCCGAATGGTCGTGGCGGGTCGGCCATGCGCGGCAACTGTCGACGGCGCGTTTTCGTCGCGGCCCGAAATGCCCGGAAGTCGGGGACCAGCCATCGCTGGCTGGTCCCGTCCGCCATGTCGATCTGGCGTGCCAACAAGACCTGCCGCGCGGCGCGAAACAAAAGAAGGTCGGTAAAGGCCGTCGCCGCTCGCATCAGCGAAAATGGCACTGTCATCGTCCTGACCCTCCTGTTTCCCGGCTA
>JAGRMT010000241.1:0-3172 GCA_020441125.1 Roseivivax sp. | reverse complement strand
ACGCGCCCGGCATCAGTCGTCATGTCCATCGTCGCGGTGACCATGCTCCATCATTTCGGCTATCGCCGCGGGAATGTCCGCCGCACTGAAACGGCGCTGTTCCTCGGGATCGTGGACGAAGGCGATGATGTCAGCCAGCTCTTGGCCGGTCAGGTCGATCTGGCCGCCAAGCTCGGCCTCTTGCATCATCACCATGGCACCGGCGCCCCGCCACATCCGCGCCGTGAACTCGAACGGGTTCATCACCGGGTCCATGAATTCGGCAGAGAATTCCGGCGCATCGACCCCGCCGATGCCGTTCACCGAATGGCAGACGACGCAGCCCTTCGAGGCGAACAACTCCCGCCCTCGGGCCGCGTCCATGCTCGGCATCATCAGTCCGGTCGCCATCATCTGCGTCATGTCGTGCCTAGCCTCTTGCGCCTGAACAGGCAGCGCGAGTCCGGCTGCGACCAGCAGGCTTGCGAAAAGAATGTTCCGATTCATCCCTCTTCTCCTCTCATCTTGACGACATTCCGTTCGGGATCAGATTGCGGCCACCACCTTTGTCAGCATCTCGCGCACCTGAGCTGCGACACTCAGCAATTCCTGGTTCGGGATGCCGGCCATCGACGCCTGCGGATCGACCGCCGAGACCTCGATGCCGTTCGCGGTTTCGCGCAGGATGACGTTGCAGGGCAGCATCGCGCCGACCTTTGGTTCGAGCCCGATCGCCTGCCAAGCCATCGTCGGGTTGCAAGCGCCGAGTATCAGATAGCCCGGCATGTCGCGGTCGAGCTTCTTCTTCATTGTCGCCCTTACGTCGATCTCGGTCAGCACACCGAATCCAGCATCCGCCAGCGCCTTGCGTGTGCGGCTTTCGATGTCGGGCAGCGTTTCGCCAGGAAAGGCGCGGTCAATTGTGTAGGTCATCTCTTCACCTTCATTTCTTGAGGTATTTGATCAGTGCCGCGATCGCGAGCACCACGAGGACCAGGATCAGGATCATCCAGATCCCGCCAAAGCCCATTCCAAAGCCACCCATCATTCTGTCTCCTTTCGGTTTGTTGTTTCATCCATGCTTTCTGCATTGCTGGATCGATTGGCCGGGCGATGCCCGTGCCGGTGATGTCCACGGTACATGAACCCGTGCAGGCCAACGCACAGCAGCAGCGGCAGCCAGACTGCTGCACTGCCGGCGAAGACCGTGGCACGATATTCGTAAGTCAGCAGCAGGGCGCTGGCCGCAAAAGCGACGATGGTCGCCTTGCCAGTCCCCGTGCGCCAGAACGACCCGGGCGGCGGGTGCCCAGCCGCCGGGTAAGGCCTGGAGGTTTCAGCGTGATGAACCATGCGTTGACTCCTTTCCATCAGATCTTGGCACTTCGCAGCCTGAGCGAATTCACGACGACCGAGATCGACGAGGCGCTCATGGCGAAGGCGGCGAACATCGGGCTGATCAGGATCCCGAGGAACGGGAACAACAGTCCCGCCGCGACCGGCACCCCGGCGGCGTTGTAGATCAGCGCGAAGAACAGGTTCTGGCGGATGTTGCGCATCGTCGCGCGAGCCAGACTGCGGGCACGGACGATCCCGTCGAGGTTGCCCTTGACCAGAGTGATGCCCGCGCTCTCGATCGCCACGTCGGCGCCGGTGCCCATGGCGATGCCGACATCAGCCTGCGCAAGGGCGGGCGCGTCATTCACGCCGTCGCCCGCCATCGCCACCTTGCGGCCCTGCGCTTGCAACTCGCGGATGATGCGCGCCTTGTCCTCGGGCAGCACGTCGGCGCGGATCTCGTCGATGCCCAGTCGCGCGGCGACGGCCCTGGCCGTCCGCTCGTTGTCGCCGGTTGCCATGATGATCCGGAACCCCAGCTCGTGCAGCGCCTTCAGCGCCGCGGGCGTGGTCTCCTTCACCGGGTCCGAAACGCAGACCAGACCCGCAACCGCGCCGTCCACGACGACGAACATCACCGTCTCGCCATCGTCACGGCGGGTGTTGGCTGTCTCGGCCAGCGGGCCGGCGGAAAGTCCAAGGTCTTCGACCAGTGCCCTGTTGCCCAACGCCACCGGCTGTCCGTCGACCACGCCCCGGACCCCTTTGCCGGTGACCGCCTCGAATTCTCCGGCCTTGCCCAGCGCGATTCCCCGCGCTTCAGCGCCACGAACGATCGCCTCGGCCAGCGGATGTTCGGACCCGCGTTCCAGCGTCGCTGCCAGACGAAGCACCTTTTCTTCGTCGTGACCATCAACCGGCAGCACGGCGACCAGTTCGGGCTTGCCCATGGTCAGAGTGCCGGTCTTGTCGACGATCAGCGTATCGACCTTTTCGAACCGCTCCAGCGCCTCGGCGTTCTTGATCAGCACGCCCGCCTGCGCGCCACGCCCCGTCGCCGTCATGATCGACATCGGCGTGGCAAGGCCCAAGGCGCAGGGGCAAGCGATGATCAGCACCGCCACTGCCGCGATCAGCGCGTAGGACAGCGCCGGATCTGGCCCCCAAATCGCCCAGCCGATGAACGCCAGCACCGCGATGCCGATGACGGCCGGCACGAACCAGCCCGAGACCTGGTCGGCGTATTTCTGGATCGGCGCGCGCGAGCGCTGGGCATTGGCCACCATCTCGACGATCTGCGCCAACATGGTGTCGGCGCCGACCCTCGTCGCTTCGATCACGAGGCTGCCGGTGCCGTTGATCGTGGCGCCGGTGACCGGGTCGCCCGCGACCTTTTCAATCGGGATCGGTTCGCCGGTGATCATGCTCTCGTCGACCGAGGATCGGCCTTCGGCCACAACGCCATCGACCGGGACCTTGTCGCCCGGCCGTACGCGCAGCCGGTCGCCGACCTGGACTTGCTCCAGCGAGATTTCCTCTTCCCGGCCATCGTCGCGGATGATCCGCGCCGTCTTGGCAGCCAGGTCCAGAAGCGCGCGAATGGCCTTGCCCGTGCCCTCGCGGGCGCGCAGTTCCATGACTTGGCCCAGCAAGACCAACGTGACGATCACCGCCGCCGCCTCGAAATAAACGCCGACATGGCCGTTCTCCATCCGAAAGCCATCCGGGAAGATGCCCGGGGCCAGGACTGCGACGATACTGAACGTCCAGGCCGCGAGCACACCCATCGAGATCAGCGAGAACATGTTGAGGTTCCTGCGCCGGAAGGAGTTCCAGCCGCGCACCAGGAACGGCC
>JAGRMT010000240.1 GCA_020441125.1 Roseivivax sp. | reverse complement strand
GCCTGTTCTTGGCGACGCGAACCGACGCACCCGCCACACGGGCGCGGCCACGCAGGTCCTGCATCTCGGCAACCGTGAGACCTTCGTAGTGGGCAACCACCACGACGCCAGAGCTTTCGAAGATCTGGCCGAGTTCCTCGACCACCTTTTCTTTCTGGGCTCTATCCACAGTTTCACTCCAATCTAGGAGGGGGCGACCCCTCCGGCTCGTTCTGCCCGGGGCACATGCCCCAGACACTGGTCCGATCGGGTCGTCACATCGCGTAACCGGAACACATCGTACCGGAACGTCATGTCTCTTCCCGTCTCGGGCAGGATTTATGGGACAAGCCCACCCACCGTCTCGGACGAAATCGAGGGCATTCACGAATCACGTGAAAGCCCTCAGGCGGCCCGAATAACGGCTTTTGTCTGGGATGCCAAGACCGGATGCCGCACGGCGGCGTGACCACACCTGTTTGCGTGGCCCCTCAGCCGCCGGTCAGCAGATAGTCGGTCACCACCACCTGGCCCGAAACGATGTCGGCAATCGCCGCATCGGCCGCAGCGCGGATGGCATCGGTCATCACGCTACTGTTGTATGTCCCGTCGGCATAGGCAAGCCCGCCTTCGGCCCAGCCCCACTCCTGCGCGCCGGGCGTGATGCCGTTTGTGAACACATGCTCCACCACCGCATCAACCCTCTTGACCATTGCCGTCAGCACGCTGCCGGGGTGAATGTACGTGCTGTCAATGTCGGCGGCGATCGACAGCCGTCCGCTGTCGGACACCTGCTGCATCACGCCATAGCTCGTCCCGCCGGCAACGGTAAAGATGACATCCGCCCCCTGCTGCATCTGCGCCCGGGCCAGTTCAGCCCCACGCACCGGATCGTTCCACGCAGCGGGGGTGCTGCCCGTCATGTTGGCCAGCACCGTCGCATTGGGGTCGGTCGCCATCACCCCCTGCTCAAAGGCGGTCATGTAGCGACGGATCAGCGGAACATCCATTCCCCCGATAAATCCCACGATGTGGCTGGCAGAGGCAGAGGCGGCGATCACACCCATGACATAGGCACCCTCATGCTCGGCAAATGTGTATGAGCCGACGTTGGGCTGGTTCACCGTTGCGTCGACGATGGCGAAACTGGTGTCGGTATAGGACAGCGCCACGGTATCCAGCGTTGAAACCCAGTTGTTTCCGACCGTGACCACCGGTTCGTATCCCGCCTCGGCGAACCGCATCAGCGCCTGCGCCCGTTGCGCCTCTGTTGACATCTCCAGTGCGCCGTAGGTGCCTCCGGTGGCCAGGGCCCAGGCCTCGGCACCGTTGAAGGCTGCCTCGTTGAACCCCTTGTCGAACTTTCCGCCCAGGTCATAGATCAGCGCAGGGTTCAGCACTGCCGGCGGATCGGTCATCTGTACGACGGAGGGTGCGATCTCGGCCGCCAGGATATCGGTGAAGATGATCCGCAGGTTCTGATACGTGAAGGTTGCCCCCTCCGTTCCGTTTACCAGCTGCCCTGACGCCAGGAACTGTGCCGGATCCGCGATACCGAAGCCGCTGAACTCAATCCGGTCCCAGGGATCGAGCCCGATAACCCGCACTTCGCCGCTGTCGCCAGCATTAAAGACAAAGGTGTCAGGCCCCAGCCCGCCGATCAGCACGTCGTTTCCGCCACCGCTGATCAGCCGGTCACCGGTGCTAAGCGCGGCCATGTAACCGCGATAGGCCGCATCGGTCCCGGCGATGTATTCGGCGCTTTGCGAAAAGCCCAGAACCACCTGTTCCCGGCTCAGCGCATTGTTGTTCAGCTGGTCGGTCCAGCCTTGCAACCCGGCCGTATCCGGCGCACGGCCCAGCACGTTCTGGTACAGCAAGGTCACGAATTGCGTGGTATCGGCCGCGCCATACCGCGTCTGGAATTCCTGCGACTGGATGAACCCTGTCGCCACTTCGGCCAGTGATCGGCCCTTTGCCAGGCTATCGGCCCAGCCTGCCAGACCGGCCGCATCCGGCGTGCGTCCCAGCGTAGCCCCGTACAGCCGATAGACATCGTCGGCAAAATCCTGCGCCAGCACAGGTGTAGAGAACCGCAGCGCCGCGGTATCGGAGTTGATGATGAACTCAGGGCTTTGGGAAAAGCCAAGCACCACCTCTTCGCGGGTTCGGCCCGCCGCCATCAGGTCAAGCCAGGCGGTCAGCTCTTCCTGAGAAGGCGCACGCCCCAGCACGTTAAGGCACAACAGCCCGACAAAGTCGCCATCAAGCGTGTTGGTGCCGTAGATCGTGTTGAACTCGGCAGACTGGATGAACCCGGTCGAGATGGCGGGCAGATCGCGCGTCGCGTCTGTCAGGTGCCTGGTCCAGCCGGCATAGCCCTGCGGATCGGGATCGCGGCCCAGCGTGGCGCGGTACAGCCGGTAGACCGCGCCGCCTTCGCTGTCGAAGGCCGCGTCGCGCGGGTCGCCGAACAGCAGGTCGGCGGCGGTCGTGCCGGTCAGGGTGTCAGCCCCCGCGGTGCCTGTTTGCACCCGCGTCGGCGCCAACATCAGGGCAAACTGCGGATGGCCGCCCTGCCCCGCTTCGGAAAACGGTTGCGTCATCATGTGCCCCCCAGCCCATGTGATGGATCATGGTGCAGGGCGACCGCGCGCTGTGTCAAACAATTCCGGCCAAACGGGTTCGCCGCATTGGCCACATGCCGCAAGGCCGGCAAGAAAAAGCGGGACGTGCATTGCTGCACGCCCCGCCAGTGACCTTTCGGTCGCGCCTTACTGCGCGGTGGCTTCTGCCACGTCCACGCTCACGCCCGGGCCCATTGTGGAGCTCAGGGCGATCTTCTTCATGTAGGTGCCTTTGGCACCGGTCGGCTTGGCCTTGGCCACTGCGTCGATGAACGCCTTGATGTTCTCGACCAGCTTGGCATCGTCGAACGAAGCCTTGCCGACACCGGCATGGACCACGCCGGCTTTCTCGACCTTGAACTGGACCTGGCCGCCTTTGGCGTCCTTGACGGCTTGCGCCACGTCCACCGTCACCATGCCGACCTTCGGGTTCTGCATCTGGTTGCGCGGGCCGAGGATTTTGCCCAGGCGGCCGACGATCGGCATCATGTCCGGGGTAGCGATGCAGCGA
>JAGRMT010000037.1:2447-15823 GCA_020441125.1 Roseivivax sp. | reverse complement strand
GCGAACAGCAGCACCAGCAAGGGCACCGCCAGCCGTCGAAAGCGCATCAGCACCAGCAGGAACAGCGGCAGGAAGATATAAAACTGCTCTTCTACCGACAGCGACCAGGTGTGCAGCAGCACCTTGTCATGCGAGGCAGTATCGAAATAGCCGGCGCCCCGGTAGAACAGCACGTTCGACAGGTAAACCGTCGAGGCGATCAGCATCTTGCCGTATTCGCGGAATTCGAACGGCAATAGCAGCAGCCACGCCACCGCCGTGGTGGCCAGCGCCATGACAAAGAAGGCAGGCAGAAGCCGACGGAACCGCCGGACGTAAAAGTGGCGCAGCCAGATCGTGCCGGTGTCGCAATACTCGCGCCACAGGATGCCGCCGATCAGGTAGCCGGAAATGACAAAGAAAATGTCGACGCCAACAAAGCCGCCGGAAAACCCTGGAATGCCGAAATGAAATAGCACGACAGACAGAACTGCAATTGCCCGCAGGCCGTCGATGTCGGGGCGATAAGCGCCGCTGTGCCCGATCAGAGCTGCGCCGGCTTCACCGCCTTTTGCAAACAAACCAAACAGAGGGCGACTCCTTCGCAAAACTTCGCCGCCCGAAACGGACGGCGACCTTCATTTTGCCCCCTGAAAAACCCACGGCGACCAGAATAACGCTGTCAGCCGGGGGCAAGTCAAGGCGCAGCCCTTCGCGCAGGGCGCGGGCCCTTATTTACCGGATAAGTGGTGTTAATCCGGTTTCCGGAATCGCCGCAATGCAGTTTCTTTTTCGCCATTGTTTCACAATAGCGGTTAGGGCACTTCCGGTCATGTACCGCTGCAATCAACCGTAACGAGACTCGCGAGGCGCATCGGAATGTCGAAGGACCTGAACGTGTCGGCCACCCAACCGGACTGGTCGCGCGAAGCCGTCACCCGTTTCTGGGATCCGGCGGCCAAGCTGATGCGCTCCATCCGGCGCTACCAGGCGTGCCGTGCCCGTGGCGGCATACTGGGCCGGCTGCTGGCCAAGTACTGGGTGCTGAACCACACCTTCTGGTCGACCGTGACGCAGTGCGAAATCCACTTGAACACCCGGATAGAGGGCGGCTTGCGGCTGACCCATCCCACCGGGATCGTGATCCACCCTGACTCGAAAATCGGGCCAAACTGCATGATTTTTCATCAAGTTACACTGGCCGGCCCGGTCACGCTGGGCGGTCATGTCGATGTTGGCGCGGGGGCCAAGCTGATCGGGCCACTGACCGTGGGCGACAATGTAGTGATCGGCGCCAATGCCGTGGTTACCCGCGACGTACCCTCGGGCGTGACGGTCGCGGGGATCCCTGCGCGCATCATTTCGGGCCCGGGTGCCTGATCAGGAAAAGGGCTGTGGTTTGTCCTCTCGCTGCCCCGTCACCCAATCGTAGACCTGCCGCACCTGCGCTGCCTTGCGCGACCACAGGTAATGCTCTTGCACCATCTGGCGGCCCGCTTGCGCCATCCCGACAAGGGAGCAGCGATCCTCGCACAAGTTTTGCAGCGCGCTGCGGAACCCGGCGACGATCTGATCGCGGGTGCCGCAGGGCACGGTGATCCCGGTGCCGGGTCGCACCAGCTCTCCGGGCCCGGCATAATCAACCACCATTGGCGGCACGCCCAGCGCCATCGCTTCCAGAACCACCCCGCCGCCGAATTCACGGATCGAGGGGAACGTAAAGAGATGGCATCGCGCCATCACGTCTTGCACCGCGTGATGCGCGAGCCAGCCGTGGAACGTGACCGCGCCGCCCAGGTTCGCCGCTTGTTCCTTCAGCGCGCCCATCACCGGTCCGTCTCCGATGATATCCAGCGTCATCCGCCCATCGGCCAGAAGCGGCGCCGCCGCCTTGATCAACATGTCCGCGCCCTTGTAGGGCACCAGCCGGCCAACGAAACACGCGCGCAACGGTCCATTTGCCGCCGGACCGGCATGTGCGTTGAAGCGCTTGGGGTCCACACCGTTTTCCGGAATGTACACCGTTTTGGGCTGATACCTCTCGGGCACCTCGGACTGGGTGTGCCGCGAGCCAACAAGGATCGCCGCCGCGGACCGAAGCGTACGGTCTCGCCCGGGCATCAGCTTGTAGGCAGAGCGCAGATAGCTGAGCCATTCCTTCTCTTGCCGCCGTTCAGCATCGAACCCTGCCGGCCATGGCACGCCGCCATTCAGCGGACCCAGCACGAAGGGCACGCCGGCCCGCGCACATTTCGGCGCGATCGAGGACGGCAAAGTCGGGCTGAGCGGGGTTATGCGGTGTACGACATCGTAATCGCCGCGCTGAATCGCCGTGCCGAACTGCTTCCAGACCAGCCGCTCGAAGTACGGGTACATCAGCGCATTGAACGCCTGCAGCGTGGTCCAGCCCTTGCCGCCGCCGCCGCGCAACCGTTCCGCCACAGCCCAGACCGGGCGGGCTATTGCCTCGGAGTCAATCGCCGTGAAATCGCGCCCCTCGACATAGCCTGCCCTGAGGATGGCGTCGCGGTTGCGAACCTGTGTCACCAGGTGCACGTCGGCCACGTTGCGCAGCGCGTCGGCCAGCGACCAGCCAACCAGCGGAACGCTGACCCATTCGGGGTTCGCAGCCTCGGCTATCGCCAGAACGCGCGGGCGCTTGCGGTGTTCAGTCACGGGCGGGCCTCAGAGTATCGGTTTCCAGTCCATCTCGATCCGCGGACCTTCAGATGAACGCTGGTATTTCAGTTGCTCAGCATAGCCCACAAGCGCGCCGGCGATGATCCATGTCAGCGGCGTCAGCGTGGCATTAGGGATCAGGTCGACGAGATTGATCGCCAGAAGCGCCGCAAGCGGCCCGATATAGGGCGTCAGCGTTCCCCGTCGGAAAGCGATGCTTTCCAGGAAAATGAGCATGATCGGGTACAGCAGCAGGCCGAACTCTGCCAGGAACCCGATCCAGCCGTAAACGCCGATGGTGATGATCCAGCGCCCGTCCGTAACCGTCAGGATATTGCCCGTCACCGGGTCCAGGATATGGTTGCGCCCCCAGCTTCCCCAGCCAAAGACCGGCTTGGCATAGGCGCGGTCCAGCAGGATGTTCTCGTTGTCGAACCGGAACTGCAGCGAGGCAGAGCGATCCTGGTCAATCGCCTCCGCCTGGGCAAGAAGCGCTTTTTCAGGGATCAGATGCGCCCCTTTCAAAACGGGATAGGCCACTGCCAGCGTGCCGATCAGCAGCGCCATCTTGACCTGTGTCTTGGGGGTGAAGATCACCGCCATCGGGATCAGGATCATCGCGAACAGCACCGCGCCCAGCGACTTGGCCAGGATCAGCACGGCCGTCAGGTAGAGCGCCAACAGGAACATGCGCACCTTCGGCAGCTTGTCGTCGCGCCGCCACAGCGCCCAGGCGGCCACCACTGCCGTCATGCAATAGAAGGCAACCCACAGCCCGTGGTACAGGAACACCACCGGCCGCCAGCCGCCAAACCGCACCGTCTGGCTGAAAAAGTGCTGGAAATAGCCGTAGATCCACATGTTCAACTGCGGCGACATGCGGATCTCGATCAGCATCAGCAGCGAGTAGAACACCCCGCCGATCAGAAGCGCGATCAGGATATCGCGTTGCGATTGG
The DNA here is from genome assembly GCA_020441125.1 of Roseivivax sp. Classification (GTDB taxonomy): domain Bacteria; phylum Pseudomonadota; class Alphaproteobacteria; order Rhodobacterales; family Rhodobacteraceae; genus Mesobacterium_A. The sequence continues at coordinate 12,207 of JAGRMT010000037.1, read as the reverse complement.
CGGTCGGCCAGGTACTGGCGCGCCAGAAGGAACGGAATGATCAGCAGGAATTGCTGGATCGACAGTGCGATCGCATCCTTGATCCCCAGCCCGGGCAGGCCAACCTGACCATAGAACACCGGTTCCATGTTGGTGAAGGCGGTAAACACCGGCGAAAGGACGAAGATCGTCACCAGTGACTTGCCGTACAGGCTTTCAGGCAGCAACGGGCCACGCTTGCCGTACATGAACATCATGCACAAGAAAGCCGAGAAGGCAGGGATGTTGTGCTTGGTCAGCGGCGGTGCGAGCGGAAAATCGAAACTCGCCGGGGGTTCGGGCAGGATCAGGTAACCGGCGACCATGGTCGCCAGAAAGGCCCGGCCGGGTGGCAGCTTGCGGAACAGCGCCAGCGTGACGATTGGCCAGGCCATGAGGATCGCAAAGGCTAAACTGTTCGGATACACGTGCGCCTACCTAACCACCGTGCCTGCACCTGGCACCCCGTTCCCTGCCGTACCGGGCAAAAGGGGCATTGTCATGGTGCCAATCGACAATTGCGATGACGCGGCAACACCCCGATGCAAAAAACCCCGGGCCATCGCTGAATCGCCAAGGCCAGACATGACAAAGCCGTAAATGCCGGGCAGCAATCGGTCAAACGTTTGCGTTCAAGTGGAAGGGTGCGTGGCCGAACGTTCTTTGAAAATCGCCTATTTGTGCGACATCTCTCCGCTGGATGAGAACCTGTATTCGGGTGGCAACACCCGGATTTACAAGGCATTGCGCAAGCACGCGGGCGAGGTGACCATTCTGCCCACCACCTGGTTCGTGGCCGAGCCGCTGCGCCGCGCCATCATGGCCAGCCCCGAGGCGATCAACCTGCGCCTGCGCTGGCGCGCCCACCTGGCCGCCGGACGGCTGATCGCGATGGGGGTGCACAGGGCGTTGAAACAGCAGAAATACGACGTTCTGTTTGGCGCCTACTCGTTTCAATCCATGTATCGCGTGCGCCCGCCCTACCCGATGGTGACAGCTTTCACCGCCGACGCCACGCCGACCACCTACAAGCAATCCGAGGTGGGGCAGAACTTCGGTTCGTTCCTGTCGGCCTCGCGCGCACTGGATCCGCTGTTCCTGCGCGCCGAAACAGACGTGTTCCGCCACATTGACCTGATGCTCTGGCCGTCTGATTGGCTCAAGGCCTCGGCCGACGCGCTGTATGGGCTGAACCCCGAGGATTCCGTCGTGGTGCCCTGGGGTGCCAATGTGCCGGATCCCGGCCCGCATGCGCATATTCCCGCACTGACGCCGGATGACCCGGTCCAGCTTCTGTTTATCGGCCGCGACTGGTTCGCCAAGGGCGGACCGCTGGTTCTGGAGACCCTGCAAGAGTTGCGCCGGCGCGGCATCGACGCGCGACTGACCGTGATCGGTTGCCACCCGCCCGACTTCCATGACGATCCGGCGATGACCGTGATCGGGCCGCTGACCAAAACCGTGCCCGAGGACATGGCCAAGTTCGAATGCGCCCTGCGTACGGCGCATTTCGTGATGCAGCCCAGCTTTGAATCCTACGGCTTCGCCTTTTGCGAGGCTTCGGCATATGGCCTGCCTTCGCTTTGTTTGCGGGTTGGCGGCGTACCGGTCCGCGACGGTGTTAACGGCCACGCGCTGCCCATCGGCAGCGGTTCGGTCGAGTTTGCCGATAAGGTCATCCGCTACACCGCCGATCCCGCAGGATACGCGGCGCTGCGCCTGTCAGCGCGGGCCGAGTACGAACAGCACCTGAACTGGGATGCATGGGGCACGCAGGTTTCGGCGCTGCTTTCCGAACGTGTGGCGCGTATCGGCGCGGCCTAGGTCACTTCTTCCCGCGCCAGCTGTCCAGCCAGCGACCGAACCGGCCGCGCTGCTCTGCCAGCGAATCCCCCGCCGCCTCGAACGTGTCGCTGACATCCTCAAGCACCGGATCGACCCGGTTGCGCACGAACCGACGCCAGCGCACCCAGATCGCCCAGACGATGGCAAAGAAGAACGTCAGGATGAAAATGTTCAGCCACGGAATGATGGTGACATCCGGACCGGCCACTTGCCGGATCGAGATCGCGTTGGGGAAGACGGTGAAGAACTCGTTGCGCCAGCCGTAGTGCTTGATGACAACCCACTTCGGATCGGCGGCCGTGGATTTGAGATCGGCCGCCTCGGCCTGAAGGTTCGAGGTGTCGAACTTGAAGTACGGCGGCCAGCCCCAGGCAGTATCCTCGTTGCGATAGACCATGATTTTGTCATTGGCCTGTCGGGTCTGGATGAAGAACACGTCGCGGTTCGTGGTGTTCGGATCGTTGCCAGAGTCTGCCTGGCTCCAGAAAATGGAGTTTTCACCGAAATCGACCCGCTTCGAGTAGGTATCGGTGACGCGCACGATGTCGTGCTGCGGCAGCGTGTAATGGAAGAACGCGGCCACGATCGACCAGAACAGCAGTATGAAGAACCATTTCACATAGGTCATCGGCGGGCCTCTAGTAGAAGTTCGTCAGGTAGATGATTAGGATCACCAGCGACACAGGTATAATATAGACACCCAGGATCAGTTTTCGCCGTAGCGAGCCATCATATTCTTTCAGACCGGCGTCGATGAACGCATCGCGGTCGCCCGTCATGCCTTGTTCGTCCCAGTGCGCTTCCAGCTTGTCGCGGCGCTTGGCGCGGGAATACAACGACAGGCTGACATAGATCACCGTCAGAACGATGAAACCGATCACCGACAGACGGGCCAGCGCAAACATCCGTTATCTCCTTACAGCGCCCCAAGGGCCGACAATCTGCCCGATGTCTTCCTTGATGGGCTCCGGCGACTCCATCGGCGCGTCGTGGCCAAACAGTGCCTTGCGTGCGCCGGCCTTGTCCACCTGATACTCGCGCAGCAGAAAATCCACCACATAGGCCTTCTTGGTCTCGGTCCAGCCGGCATAAAGCCGATAGAAAAGCTCCTTGTGGCAGATGAACAGCTGCCGCACATCCTTGGGCGCCAGTTCGGCCAGAAGCATGTTGACCAGTTCGGCATCGCGATGGTCCGCCGCGCGAAGGGTATAGAAATACGCCGGATGGTCGCTGCCGATCTTCGGCCAGTCGCCATCACCCTCGGCCCAGTTCACCAACGCATTCAGCGCGTGCCATTCCGGCGGCAGCGCCCGGGCGTGATCGCGCGCCAGCCGACGGATGTCGCGCCGCGTCGCGCCGGTCAGGTCGATACCGCTGTCCTGCGCCGCGTCGACCACAATGAAATCCATCTTCTGTCGCAGGATTGCGCTGGCGTCGATGCCGCGTGCCTTGACGATCGGCTCGACCAGTTCGTTCAGTTGCAGGAACTTGGCGATCCGGTTGGGTTCGGACAGGGACAGCGTATAAGCGATAGGCAGGTCGCGCAGTGCCGGATCGACACACAGCGCCGCCGGGTGGGGCACCCCGCGGAAGATGTAGATCCCGCCGAAATGGCTGGTGTGGAAATTCTCCTGGCTGAACTGCATGTGTTTCAGCCGCACCGGGTTGCGCACGACATCGCCGGTTTTCTTGGCCAGCGCAATCATGTCGGCGATCAGCACATCGTCGAACCAGGCATCGTCTTCTGCCTTGAAGCGGTCAACCAACGCCGCCAGCTTGTCGACATCCTTCAGTGTCTCTTGCGTGGTGTCCGCCTCGATCTTGATCGTGCGGATATCGAAAAGCCGCGCCGGTTCGGACACGTCGAACACCGAATTCACCAGCTCTCCGGCCACCGCATCACGCGCGGTCAGGGCAAACAGCTGGTTCTCGTTCTCGTCGATGAACTGCCGAAGGATGCCCCGGCTGGTAGAGAACTTGGCGTTCAGCAGCGGCGCGGTCTTCTGCTGGGTGGTCAACAGGATGAACTGACGATTTACCCCGTTCTTGTTCAGGTACAGGTGATCGTCCAGCTCGTCTCCGATTTCCGGCGAATAGCCGGATATGTCGATATGGAAATCGTCCAGCTTGGTCGTCTTGCCCGCCAGGTGCTGAAGCGCGCGGTTGTACCGCTCGACCAGAACCGGGCTGGTGACATGGACCAGGTTGCCGAACATCAGCCCGGCTTCGATCAGACGTTTCATGATGCGCCCCGCTGCGCCAGATACCGCTTCTTGGCTTCTTCTTGCCGGCCGAAATCGCGCACCATCGCGTCAATCGCCACTTCGTCGGATTTATCGGCGTAGCGGAATTCGCTGTCGGCGTAGCGGTTGATTTCCTGGATCACCATCTCGATCGTGATCGGGCGGCGCAGCTCCTCGATCATCGCCTTCTTGGTGTCGTAGTCCTTGAACAGGAAAAGCTCGGGCTGTTCCATCCAGGCATCGGGCAGCTCAAAGTCCATCGCGCGCACCTTCACGGCATCGGTGATGTTCTTGATCGCCCGGCCGGTAAACCGTTCGTCCGCTTCCTGGATCGCCTTCAGGTAGGCGCCCAGTTTGGCAATGGTGTCCAGCGCGCCGATCTGGCTGTGCATCCTGTCGAACACCTCTAACAGACCCTGTTCTTGCGGTTTGTTATGCGCCTCGAAGCTGCGCGCAACCGCCCGCTGGATCTGCTGCGCGGCGTAAAGCTCGTGATCGCCCAGCGGAATGTCGTGCTTTTTGCCCAGCAGAAGCGCAAGGATGTCGATGTAGTCCTCGCGCGATTGCGGGCCATCGACCAGGAACCGTGCCCCTGCGCGCTGGCGCAATGCATCGTCGACATTCTCGGGGTAGTTCGAGAACATGCCAAAAGTGCAATTGCCGCGCACCACGGTGTTGGCGCCGGCAAAGGCTTCCATGAAGACCGCCGTCACCTCTTGCTGGCCGGCCGAGGATTGCCGGTCGCCGCGCTTGCCGGCGATCTGGTCGATATCGTCGATGGTTCCGAACCCGATCACGCCCGGGTCCAGCACGTTCTGGACAAACGCCTTGGCATTCTGCCCGGACTTGCCCTGATAGCTGTCGATATTGTCGATGCCGAAGTTCTGATAACGAAAGCCATAGCCGGCAACCTGGCAATAGTCATGGATCAGGCCGGCCATCATCTGGATCAGCGTCGTTTTGCCGGTACCGGGTTTGCCATCACCCATGAAGGTGAAGATGAACCCGCCCAGTTCGGCGAACGGGTTCAGCTTTCGGTCGAAGTCGTAGGCCATCAGCATCTTGGACAGGCGCATTGCCTGGTACTTGGCGATGTGGTTGCCGACCACCTGCTCGGGCTTCTTGAATTGCATCACCAGGGCCGTGCCCTTGGCCCGCGAGGCCGGGGTGAAACCGCGCAGCGTCAGGTCGTCCGCTTCGACCCGGTAGGATGTGGCGTTGAACGCGGTTAGCCGTCCGTTGTTCGCAGCGCGAAGCGCGATGCGCGCCATGACCTGTTCTGCCTGCGCCTCGACCACGGCGACCAGATGCGCGTCGTCATGCGCAAGATCGCCGATCTTCTTGTCGATTTCCCACAACAGACCATGCAGCATCAATTGGGCATTGTCGGTCAGCACCTCTTCGGCCTCACCCACTTCGACGGTCAGCTCGCTCATGTGCGGGGCCAGCAGGAAGGCCGCGGCATTGGCAAAGCTGTAGCCGACGGCCAGCGCCTCTGCCTCCAGCAGCTCTGAAAAGTCGGTCTTGCGGTTGGCGGGCAGCGATCCCTGAAGATTGGCGCGCTTTAGATCGGAAAGGCCGGTCGCGTCTGAAAACTGCTCTCCCAGAGCCTGGGCGATGGCTACCGCGCGGCGCAGGATCGCCATGACCGTTGCCTGCTGCGGCGAGATCAACGGATCGTCCCCGTCAGCGTGCTCAATCCGGTTCAGCAACTGCACGCCTTCGGGGCGCGCGGTGGATCGCGTCACCAACCCCGGCGTGGTGGACCGGAACCGCCGCGTGGTGGCGATACCCGGAGAGCGTTCCGGCGCTGGCGCGGCGCCCCCCTTGGCAATGCGCGGCGCGTGGTCGAACCCCTCAAGCATGGCCACGGCGGCGGCATAGTGCTTGCGGATATCTGCTTCGCGCAGCTCCATCGTATCGGCGGTCTGGGTCATCTTGGCTTCCCTCCCTCAGTACCGAAGCACGCGTCCGGCGGAACTGACGACATACTTGCGAACAGTGTCGAATCCGGGCGGATTCTTCTCTGCCAGCACCTGGAACGGACGTTCCGGCAGGATGATGCTGCGCTCCATCCGGGTCACGCCGGTCTCTACTCCACGGCCGGAAAACGGATCGAGAGCGAAAATCTCGCGCTCGACCGTACCGAACCAGCCAGATCGTTCGGAACGCACGCTTTCGCTAGTCAGCAACTCATCGGTCCAGGCCAGCGCCCAATCCTCGCCCTCGGGCGAGCGGGCGGCCTCCAGCACGTCGCGGATCGGGCCGTGCTGTCGGGTGTAGCTGTGCGAATACATCGGCCCGATGTGGAACCGGCGCAGCCGCTTGGGGTGCAGATCGTCAAAGCTTTCGTCGAAACCCTTGGCGATGGTCAGCAGCTTGAGCGCACCCAGGCTTTGACCCATCAGATGCGCCTGCGCCTCTGGCCAACGGTCCTGATCGTTGGGAAAGGCCTTCTTGCCGGTATCTTCGACTTCCATCAGGTAGATCGTAGGCAGGTTCACTTCGGTGTCGTAGACCGCCCAATGCACCAGATATCGACGCCGGACATCGACGCCGGACAACCACTCGACCCGTGGATCGTTGCGCGCCCAGAATACCTGCCCGCGCAGCAACTCCTCGTAATAGAGCCTTTGCGAAAGCGCGAATTGCAGCTTGGTGGGTATCTGCCGCTCTCCGATGATCTGCGTAACCATCTGGTTCTTCAGCGCCTCGACTGTTGGCATTCCGGCCAGATGCGTGCGCGCCTGCTGGGCATCATTGGCCATCACCATCAACTCGGTCGCGACAGGAAACCCGCTTTCGTGGTTGTCCATCGTGAGCGAGCCGAAGAACTGCCCGGTATCGCGCCCGGTCAGCAGATATTTCATGGACAGCGCGCGGAAGGTGTAGGCGATGCCGCGCACGTAGCGCGTCAGGATCTCGACCTCTTCCTTGCTGAGCGAGCCTTCGGCCTGCATCACCGCCGCGACACTACCAAGGTGGCCGGTGATCTTCTCAAACTTGTTGAAGTAGCGGCGGCTGGCGAAGGTATCCGTCAGTCCAACCCTGTCATTCTGTGTGGTCATGGCACTCGTCCGGCGTGGGCCTGGCCCGGGTTATGCCCGGGCCCGGGCTGTTTCAACCGCCGTAAAGGTTCTTGTCGTGCTTCTCGACGATCTTCTGGAACCGCCGGGCAAAGCGTTCATCGGCCTTGGCCTTGGCCGCCAGCACGTTGCGGGCAAAGACCATGTGATCTTCGTGCGCTTCCAGCATGTCAGCCATCTTCTGATTGGTTGCGGTGCCAATGGCAGCCATCGCGGTTTGGGCTTCCTGGTCGGTCTTGACACCAATTTCGTTGATACGGTGCGCCACGTCCTGTTGCTGTGCCGTCTTCAGCGACTTGGTCAGCGCGTCGTACAGCACCACCCGCTGTTTGGTATCCGTCTGCAGCTTGTTGATCAGCACCATCTGCGTTGCCGCCTGGTTTTGCAGACTGTCGACCCAGGTCTTGCCCTTCTCGATATACCGCTCAAGCGTCTGCGACTTGGCCAGCTTGACTTGTTCTTGCTGCACCAGCTCGTTGTAACGCGCATTCAGGTCGGCCAACTGGGTTTCCAGCTTGGTGCGCGCCGCCGCGTCCTGTTCGACCGAGATCTTGTTTTCCAGCTCGATGATCTTGGGGTCCATGTCGGTGATGTCACCGCGCAGGGCTTCCAGCTCTCCCACCGTCATCTCGCGCTCGTCCAGGGTTTCGGTCAGGTTGGTTTCGACCTTGCCTTTCTGTTCGTTCAGCAGCGTCAGCTGGCCTTCCAGCAGCTTCACGATGATGTCTGACTTGGCGATCAGGTCCTGCAGCTTGTCGTCGACATTCGCCGTCTTGATTCGCTCTTGCCGCATCGCATCGGATTTGTGCCGCGAGAACACGCCGACAAAGCTTTCCCACCCGGTTTTCGAACGCATCTCGTCGAAATCCTTGGAGAAGGCCGAGGTCACGTCGTCCAGCCCCATGATCAGCTCGGCGATGTTGGCGTTCATCACCTCGGTATGGGCGTGTACGTCGTCCAGCGTGGCGTTCTCGATGTCGATCGAGACATCGTCGCCGCTTTTCAGCTTGGCCCGGGTCGCTTCGATCCGACTGGTCAGTTCCGAGATTTTGGCCTGTGCTTCGGCCACTTGCTTCTGGCTTTCACGTACCTGGTTTTCAAAATCCGCCATGACCTGTCCTTTTTCCAAACACTTGTGCCCAATATGGGGATGTTTATTCAATTTACATCCCTGTGACGGCCCCCGTCGGCGACAGCTTGCAAAAACCTGTTGAAAAAAGGAAGCGGTGTTCTTGGCCACCCCGCCAGAGCGACGCCGCAGCCGCGTTTGCACCGCCGGGTGTGGACAACCGGAAGCAACGGTGGTTTGCCTGTACCACGTAAAGTGGAGGAAGCAGACATGCTCGACCAAACGACTGATCTCAAGTCTCTCCTGTCGGATCCGACCCTTCTGGAGACACGGGCCTATGTGAACGGCCAGTGGATCGAAGGCGACAAGAAATTTGATGTGACCAACCCTTCGCGCGGGGATGTCATCGCGCAGGTAACCGACCTGAGCCGCGAACAGGTCGCCCAGGCCATTGACGGCGCTTATGCCGCCCAGAAGGAATGGGCGAAATGGACAGGCAAGGAACGCGCGGTAGTGATGCGCAAATGGTTCGACCTGATGATGGCGAACCAGACCGACCTGGGCATCATCCTGACCGCCGAACAAGGCAAGCCGCTGGCAGAAGCCAAGGGCGAGATCGCTTATGGCGCAGGTTTCATCGAGTTCTTCGGTGAAGAAGCCAAGCGCATCTACGGCGAGACGATCCCTGGCCACCAGCGCGACAAGCGTATCCAGGTGATCAAGCAACCGATCGGCGTTGCCGCCTCGATCACGCCTTGGAACTTCCCCAACGCGATGATCACCCGCAAGGCCGGTCCGGCGTTGGCGGCGGGCTGCGCGTTTGTTGCACGGCCGGCCAAGGAAACGCCGCTGTCGGCCATCGTGCTGGCCGTTCTGGCCGAACGTGCCGGCATTCCCGCCGGCGTGTTCAACGTGGTTCCGTCCTCCTCCGCGTCGTCCATTGGCAAGGAGTTCTGCGAGAACCCGAAGATCCGCAAGCTGACCTTCACCGGGTCCACCGAAGTGGGTCGAATCCTGCTGAAACAGGCCGCCGATCAGGTGATGAAGTGCTCGATGGAGCTGGGTGGCAACGCACCATTCATCGTGTTTGACGACGCCGATCTTGACGCCGCCGTCGAAGGGGCGATCCTCTGCAAGTTCCGCAACAATGGCCAGACCTGCGTCTGCGCCAACCGGATCTATGTGCAGTCCGGCGTCTATGATGCCTTCGCCCAGAAACTGGCGGCGCGCGTGTCCAAGATGAAGGTCGGCGACGGGCTGGAAGAAGGTACCGACCTTGGTCCGCTGATCAATCCCGAAGCCGCCGAAAAGGTCTATGAGCACATCGAGGACGCAACCGCCAAGGGCGGTTCGATCCTGCTGGGTGGCAAGAAGGACAACCGCTCGGGCAACTTCCTGCCGCCGACCATCGTCACCGGCGTGACGCAAGAGATGAAGGTCGCCAAGGAAGAAACCTTTGGGCCGTTCGCGCCGCTGTTCAAGTTCGACACGGTGGACGA
>JAGRMT010000037.1:0-2306 GCA_020441125.1 Roseivivax sp. | reverse complement strand
CCGTTTGGCGGCGTCAAGCAATCGGGCCTGGGTCGCGAAGGCAGCCACCACGGCATCGAGGACTATCTTGAAATGAAGTACATCTGCATCGCGGTCTGATCCCGGTCAGGCAGAAATGCGAAGGGCGGCCAATCGGCCGCCCTTTTCACGTGAAACGTAAACCGGTCAAGCCGGGGTGGACGAAACGCCAACCTGCGCCGGACGCAGCAGGCGATCGTGCAGGTAGAACCCTTCGACGGACACGTCGATGATGTCGCCGGCGCGCGTACCGGGAAGAGGTGCCTCGAACATGGCCTGATGCACCTTGGGATCGAAGCGGTCGCCCACTTTGGGCGTAATCGGCTCGATTCCGTGCTTCTTGAACACGTTCAGCAGCTCCCGCATCGTCAGCTCGACGCCCTCGATCAGAGCGTCATGCGCTTCTGACTTCAGGTCTTCGGCGGCGTTGATCGCGCGCTTCATGTTGTCGTAGACCGGCAGCAAGTCGCGCGCCAGGCGCGAGCCGCCATAGTTCTCGGCTTCCTTGCGGTCTTTGTCGGCGCGCTTGCGGGCATTCTCGGCATCCGCCAGCGCCCGCATGAACTTGTCCTTCATCGCGTCACGTTCGGCCCGCAATGCGTCGATCTCGGCCGCGCCGCCGTCAATCTCGGTGATGTCGATCAGCGACTCTTCGTTTTCGGCATCCTCGATGCTGTCCAGGAAGTCGTCTTCTTTCGGTTCTGCCATTCCATTACCTCTCACTGCGGTCCGAGATCATCTTGCCGACAAGCTGCGCCGTGTAATCGACGATGGGCACGATGCGCCCGTAATTCAGCCGCGTCGGGCCGATAACCCCGACCGCACCGATAATTTTTCGATCAGCGTTCATATAAGGAGACACCACCAGAGAGGAACCCGAAAGTGAGAAAAGTTTGTTCTCCGAGCCAATAAAAATGCGCACGCCATCGCCGCCTTCGGCCAGATTCAGGAACTCTGCGATGTCACGCTTGCGCTCCAGATCGTCGAACAACTCGCGGATTCGCGACAGCTCGTCATTGGCGGCCTCGCCCGCCAGCAAGTTCGAACGCCCGCGCACGATCAGCCGCTCCGGGCCGCTGCCTGTGTCATCCCAGATGGCCATCCCGCTTTCGACCATGGCCTGTGCCAGGATGTCGATTTCGTTCCGGCGGCGGGCGATTTCGGTCTGCATGACCGTCTTCAGCTCGGTCAGCGTCTTGCCTTCGGTCAGCGCATTCAGAAAGTTCGCCGCCTCGCGCATCGCGCTGGGCGTATAGCCGGGCGGCGGCGAAAACAGCCGGTTCTCGACATGGCCATCAGCAAAGACCAGAACCACCATGGCGCGGTCGTGGCCCAGGCTGACGAATTCGATATGTTTGATCGCCGCCTCGCGCTTGGGCGTCAGCACAAGAGCCGCGCTTTTCGTCACGCCGGACAGGGCCGTTCCCAACCGATCGAGCAGCCCCGCCACATCGTCGCGTTCATTGCCGACGGTAGCTTCCAGCTTGGCGCGATCTTCGTCGTCAAGGTTGCTGACCTCAAGCAGGCCATCGACGAACATGCGCAAGCCCAGCTGTGTCGGAACACGGCCAGCGCTGACATGCGGGCTGTCGAGCAAGCCGAGATACTCCAGATCCTGCATCACGTTCCGGATCGTCGCGGCAGAGACCTGTTCGCTGAGGCTGCGCGTCAGCGTGCGAGAGCCGACCGGCTCGCCGCTGGCGAGATAGCTTTCGACCACGCGGCGGAAAACCTCGCGCGAGCGGTCGTTCATTTCCTGCAATATCCGCGAACTGTCCGTCATCCTCGGCACCTTGCCCGGGGGATCATTAAAGGCCGGTGGGCGGAAACGTCAATCAGGGTTGCGTTGAACCGCGTGCAACAGGTATCCCGGCGCGAAATGGTGAAGGACCCAAACATGCGACCCTCAGGACGAGAATTAGACATTCTGCGGCCAGTTTCAATCGAACCGAACGTGACCAAGCACGCCGAAGGTTCCTGCCTGATCAAGATGGGTGACACCCACGTGATCTGCACCGCCACCCTAGAGGACCGCGTGCCCCCCTTCGTCAAGGGTTCCGGGCTGGGCTGGGTCACCGCCGAATACGGGATGCTGCCCCGCTCGACCACCAGCCGGATGCGCCGCGAGGCCGCCACCGGCAAACAGGGCGGGCGCACTGTGGAAATTCAGCGCCTGATCGGCCGCAGCTTGCGCGCCGGTGTCGACCGGGTCGCGCTGGGCGAACGCCAGATCACCGTGGATTGCGACGTAATCCAGGCAGACGGCGGCACCCGCTGCGCCTCGATCA
>JAGRMT010000239.1:707-6183 GCA_020441125.1 Roseivivax sp. | reverse complement strand
GATCTTCATGCTGTTCACCATGGCCAACGTCGGCCTGCCGGGCACTTCTGGTTTCATCGGGGAATTCCTGACGCTGATGGGGATCTTCCAGGTCAACACCTGGGTTGCCGCCGTGGCCGCGCTTGGCGTGATCTTCTCGGCCGCCTATGCGCTGTGGCTGTATCGCCGCGTGGTGTTTGGCGACCTGATCAAGGAAAGCCTGAAGACCATCACCGACATGACCGCGCGCGAGAAGGCGATCTTTGCCCCGCTGGTGATCATGACGATCTGGATGGGCGTCTATCCGGCCCCGATCCTCGACCGGATCGGACCATCCGTCTCGGCGCTGGTGCACAACTACGACACGGCCCTGGCAGAGGCGGATTCCGCCAGCCAGGTCGCCACAAGCCACTAAGGGAGCGGGCCCATGCTTTCCGCGGATCTGAACATCATCCTTCCCGAGATCGTGCTGTCGGTCTTCGCCATGGGCGCGCTTATCGGCGTGGTCTACACCGGCAAGGACAAGCTGGCCCCGATGCTGGTCTGGATCACCGCCGGTGTGATGGTGGTGCTGGCAGGCTGGATCGCGACGTCGGGCGGGGGCACGCAGGTGGCCTTCGGCGGCATGTTCCATGACGACGCCTTCTCGCAATATGCCAAGGTGGCGATCCTGCTGTCGGCAGCGGCGGTCCTGGTGATGAGCCAGGAATACATGCTGCGCCGGGGCCTGCTGCGCTTTGAATTCCCGCTGCTGGTGGCGCTGGCCGTTGTCGGCATGATGATGATGGTCTCGGCCGGCGACCTGATGGCGCTGTACATGGGGCTGGAGCTTCAGTCGCTGTCGCTTTACGTCATCGCCTCGCTGCGTCGTGACAGCGTCAAGTCGACAGAGGCCGGTCTGAAGTACTTCGTGCTGGGCGCGCTGTCCTCGGGCCTGCTGCTGTACGGCGCCTCGCTGACCTACGGCTATGCCGGTACCACTCTGTTCTCGGGTGTGATCGCCGCCGTGGGCGAGGGTCCGATCTCGATCGGCCTGCTGCTGGGTCTCAGCTTTGTCACTGCCGGTCTGGCGTTCAAGGTTTCGGCGGTGCCGTTCCNNCACATGTGGACGCCCGACGTCTATGAGGGCGCGCCGACGCCGATCACCGCCTTCTTTGCTACCGCGCCCAAGATCGCAGCGATGGGTCTGTTCGCCCGCGTGCTGTTCGATGCCTTCGGCGGTGCGGTGCATGACTGGCAACAGATCATCGCGATGCTGTCGCTGCTGTCGATGTTCCTGGGCGCGGTCGCCGCGATTGGCCAGACCAACATCAAGCGGCTGATGGCCTATTCCTCGATTGCCCACATGGGCTATGCGCTGATGGGCCTGGCCGCCGGGACGGTGCTGGGCGTGCAGGCGATGCTGGTCTACATGGCGATCTACGTCACCATGAACGTGGGCACCTTCGCCTTCATCCTGATGATGGAGCGTGACGGAACCCCGGTCACCGATATCGCGGCGCTGAACCTTTACTCCAAGCGCGAACCGGCGAAGGCGCTGGCGCTGTTGGTGCTGCTGTTCAGCCTGGCGGGCGTTCCGCCGCTGGTGGGCTTCTTCGGCAAGTTCTACGTGCTGCGCGCCGCCTATGAGGCTGGTCTGGTCTGGCTGGCGGTTCTGGGCGTGGTCGCCTCGGTCATCGGTGCGTTCTACTACTTGCGGATCGTGTACTACATGTACTTCGGCGAAGAGCGGGACGATGCGCTGGATGGCGGCAAGAGCCCGATCCTTTACGCAATGCTGATGGCTTCGGCGATCATCATGGTGGTGGGCGTGGTCAACCTGTTCGGCATCGAAGGTGCGGCTCAGGCGGCGGCGCAGGTGCTGGTCAACTGACCGGGCACAGGGTTTTGACAAGAGGTGACGCGCCGCTGGCGCGTCGCCTTTTCGTTTGGCGGGGATGACTTGGTACAAGACACGCAAGGGGCCGCGCCTATGACCTGGCCCGCAGGCTATGACCGGCGGGTGCTGGCCGAGGTTGACAGCACCATGGCCGAAGCAACGCGGATGGCGCCGACGCTGGCCGGGCCTGTCTGGGTTTGCGCGTTGCGCCAGACTGCGGCGCGCGGCCGGCGCGGGCGGGCCTGGATCAGCCCCGAAGGCAACTTTGCCGCCACGCTGGCGCTGCCGGTGACAGAGGCTCCCGGCACCGTGGCTCTGCGCAGCTTCGTTGCGGCACTGGCGCTGTTCGACGCGGTGGTGGCGCTGACCGGACGCGCCGATGGTCTGTCGCTGAAATGGCCCAACGACGTGCTTCTGAACGGTGGCAAGCTGGCCGGTATCCTGCTGGAAGGCGGCGGGCGCGTGTTGTCGATCGGCGTCGGGGTGAACCTGACCGCCGCACCCGCACCGGCCCAGGTCGAACCGGGCGCGGTGCACCCGGTGGCGCTGTTGTCCGAAACCGGCGCGCGGGTCACCCCCGAAGAGATGCTCGACGCGCTGGCCGCGGCCTATGCCGAGTGGGAAGCGCGGTTTGTTACCTATGGCTTTGCGCCGGTGCGCGCGGCCTGGTTGCAACGCGCCGCGCGCCTGGGCCAGACGGTGACCGCCCGTGCGGGCGGGACCGAAACCGTAGGAACCTTCGAGACGGTGGACGAGCGCGGCCAGCTTGTCTTAAAAACCGCTAAAGGCCGGGTCGCCATTCCGGCGGCGGATGTGTTCTTCTGAAAGGCGCGCCCATGCTGCTGTGTATTGATTGCGGGAATACCAACACCGTCTTTTCGATCTGGGATGGCACACGCTTCTTGTGCACGTTGCGCACGTCGACCCATCACGCGCGCACGGCCGATGCCTATTTCACCTGGTTCTCGACGCTGCTGAACCACTACAAGATCGAACCGGACATCACCGACGTGATCATCTCGTCCACGGTGCCGCGCGTGGTGTTCAACCTGCGCGTCTTTGCCGACCGGTTCTTCAACTGCCGCCCGCTGGTTGTGGGCAAGCCGGAATGCCTTCTGCCGATCCCGCCGCGGGTGGACAGCGGCACGATCGTTGGCCCGGACCGGCTGGTGAATACCGCGGGCGCCTTCGACCGGCACGGCGGCAACAAGATCGTGGTGGATTTCGGCACCGCGACCACGTTCGACGTCGTCGATACCGATGGCGCCTATGTCGGCGGGGTGATCGCTCCGGGCGTGAATCTCAGCCTTGAGGCGCTGCACATGGCGGCGGCGGCGCTGCCGCATGTCGACATCTCGAAACCACAGGCGGTGGTTGGCACCAATACGGTGGCCTGCATGCAGTCGGGTATCTTCTGGGGCTACGTCGGGCTGGTCAAGGAGATCTGCGCCCGCATCAAGGCCGAGCGCGGCCAGTCCATGGAAGTTATCGCCACCGGCGGGCTGGCACCGTTGTTCCAGCAATCGGATGTGCTGTTCGATATCCTGGAAGACGACTTGACCATGCACGGGCTGACCGTCATCTACCGCTACAACCAAGAACAAGGAAAAGCCTGATGAGCGGCCAAAAACTCTTCTACCTGCCCCTGGGCGGGGCGGGGGAAATCGGCATGAACTGTTACGTCTACGGCTATGGGCCGAAGGACAAGGAACGGCTGATCGTCGTCGATCTGGGCGTGACCTTTCCCGACATGGACGGAACACCCGGCGTCGACTTGATCCTGCCCGACACCGCCTGGCTGAAAGAGCGGCGCGACCGGATCGACGCGATCTTCATCACCCACGCGCACGAAGACCACGTCGGCGCTGTGGCGCATCTGTGGGAATCGCTCGGCGCCCCGGTTCACGCGCGCGCCTTTACCGCCAATATCGCGCGGCAGAAGCTGGCCGAGAAGGGCTATGGCGGCGATGTGGTACAGACCGCCTCGGCCTGGCCGGAAACGGTCAAGGCTGGGCCGTTCACCGTGGGCTTCCTGCCGATCTCGCATTCCATCCCCGAAAGCAGTGCGCTGGTGATCGACACGCCGGCCGGCCGGGTGATCCATTCGGGTGATTTCAAGCTGGACCCGTCGCCCGTGGTGGGCGAGGCGTTCGATCCCGACCTGTGGGCCGAGGTGGCGCGCCCTGGCGTGCGGGCGCTGATCTGCGACAGCACCAACGTGTTTTCCACCCACGCAGGCCGGTCAGAGGCCAGCCTGGCGAGCGATATCGAGGCGCTGATCGCTGGCGCGCGCGGGATGGTCGTGGCCACCACCTTTGCGTCGAACGTGGCGCGTCTCAAGACGCTGGCCGAGGCGGGCGAGCGTGCCGGCCGGTCGATCTGCCTGCTGGGCCGGGCGATGCGGCGGATGATCGAGGCGGCGATCGAAACCGGCGTGCTGACCGGATTTCCCCGGGTCGTCAGCCCCGAAGATGCCAGCATGATCCCGCGCGAGGATCTGATGGTGCTGGCAACCGGCAGCCAGGGCGAGCGGCGCGCCGCAAGTGCCCAGCTGTCACGCGGCAAATACAACGGTATCGAGCTGGACGAGGGCGACCTGTTCCTGTTCTCGTCCAAGACCATTCCGGGCAACGAAAAATCGGTGATCCGGATCATCAACAACTTCTCAGAGATGGGCGTCGACGTGGTCGATGACAGCACGGGCAAGTACCACGTGTCTGGCCACGCCAACCGGCCCGACCTGGAGCGGTTGCAGGATATCGTGCAGCCGCAGATCGTGGTGCCGATGCATGGCGAGCACCGTCACCTGCGAGAACACGTCAAGCTGGCGCAGTCCAAGGGCCGTGCGGCCGTGCTGGCGGTCAATGGCACGATGGTGGACCTGTCGGGCAATGCGCCCTCGGTCATCGGCTATGTCGACACCGGACGGACCTATCTGGACGGCTCGGTGCTGATCGGTGCGATGGACGGGGTCGTGCGCGACCGTATCCGCATGGCGCTGAACGGGCATGTGGTGGTGACGGTGATCCTTGACGAAGAGGACGAGCCCTTGGGCGATCCGTGGTGCGACGTGATGGGCCTGCCGGAGACCGGGCGCAGCAACGCGCCCCTGGTCGAGCTGCTGGAGGCCGACCTGAGCCAGTTCATCGGCCGCGCCGGGGAAAAGACCCTGGCCGACGACGACAAGCTGGAAGACGGGCTGAAGCGCATCGCGCGCCAGACCTGTGTCAACGAGATCGGCAAGAAGCCCGAGGTGACGGTGGTGGTCAGCCGCCTGGCCTGACCGCGCCCAGCCTGCGAGAAAACGAAAACGGCCCGGGACATCTGTCGCCGGGCCGTTTTCGTTATCTGGGTGCCGTGCGGCGTCCGTCAGCCGGCGCGGCGCTCGTCGAAGCTCAGAGCGATGAAGCTGGGCATGTGATCGCCCATGCCAACCACGCGGTTGTCGCCCGAACCGGACCCACCACGGCGGTTATTGTTGCCACGTCCGCCGCGTGCCGGTGCTTCTGCCGTGGGCGCGGGCGCGGGCTCGGCCGGTTCGGCCTTGGGCTTGCTGGCCTTGGTTTCGGGCTTGTCCTCGGCGGCGCTGCGGCTCTTGCGGCTGCGCGTCTTCTTTTC
>JAGRMT010000239.1:0-554 GCA_020441125.1 Roseivivax sp. | reverse complement strand
GTCCGGCCGATACGGTGCACGTAATCCTCGGCATGGGTCGGCACGTCGAAGTTGAACACGTGGCTGACCGAGGGGATATCCAGCCCGCGCGCCGCCACGTCAGAAGCGATCAACAGGCGCAGGTTGCCATCACGGAAGCCTTCCAGCGTACGCGTGCGCTGCGACTGGTCGAGGTCGCCGTGGATCGGTGCAGCGTTATAGCCGTATTTCTGCAGCGACTTGGCGACGATATCGACGTCGGTCTTGCGGTTGCAGAAGATGATGGCGTTGGTGCATTTCTCGCCTTCGCCGTCGATCAAAGCCCGCAGCAGCGCGCGTTTTTCCGACGCTTCGCGATCGCGGCGCGAGGCCTTGAAGGTGACAACGCCCTGTTCGATGGTCTCGGAGGCGGTGGCCTGGCGGGCAACCTCGATCCGGGCCGGGGCCGACAGGAAGGTGTTAGTGATACGCTCGATCTCGGGCGCCATGGTGGCCGAGAAGAACAGCGTCTGCCGGGTGAAGGGCGTCAGGCTGAAGATCCGCTCGATATCGGGGATAAAGCCCATGTCGAGCAT
>JAGRMT010000036.1:75512-76267 GCA_020441125.1 Roseivivax sp. | reverse complement strand
GTCAATCTTGCATGCCGGTTCACACCAACCGCAGAAATCGTGCGTTGCGAGCCCCCGCAACCAATAATTCGTGTGTTATAAGACTTCAAAGCCGAGCTTAGCGCTCGGCTTTTGGCGTTTGCACTCTACATCAACGCTACATCAACACGACTGCAGAAAAACTGCACCACCACGCATAATCACTCATTCGCGGGAAACGGCAGGCAACTCGCAGTTGCGCGCGATTCCGGTTTTCGCGTATTCGCGTCGAATTTCGTGGCGTTTTCGTCTTGGGAAAGGGGGAAATGCCAAAAACCCGGTTATTGCCTCGTTTTCGTCATGTCTGCCGTCGCTCGCTGGTCTAACGTGGCAAGGCCAGCCTTGGCACCGGCTGCGATGGCGCGATCGGTCAAGACACGACGCAAGGGGGAAAAACGATATCCATTGCGGCCCGGAGGGGCCAGGCGCAGCAACTTGGCCGGGATGACCGGCGGAAAGCGGCGCGGAAGTAATCCTGACATATTGCATTCGACCCCACCGGCATTACCACTTTGGCCAGAGCCCTGTTTGGCGGTTCAGGCCGGCAAAGACAGCGAATTCAAGATCAGCATGGCGCGCGCCTCAATCATCATTCCCAGCTTCAACCGGATCGACCAGATGCGGCAATGCCTGACCGCGCTTCAGGCGCTGGAAGGCGGGCCTTATGAAACCATCGTCGTGGATGACGGCAGCGCGACGCCTTATGCCGAGCGACTGACCGGCTTCGGCGCGCATGT
>JAGRMT010000036.1:36315-75447 GCA_020441125.1 Roseivivax sp. | reverse complement strand
GAGTACCTGTGCTTTGTCGATGACGATTGCGATCCCGATCCGGGCTGGGTCGACGCGTTGGTGCGGGCCCAGGGCAACCACTCGATGCGGCTGGTCGGGGGCAAGGTCGTCAACGGTTTGCCGCGCAATCCCTATTCGTCGGCCAGCCAGTCGTTGTGCAGTTTTCTGACAGAGTATTACGCCGCCGGCACCAGCGAGATGACCTTCTTCACCACCAACAACATGTGTTGCCGGGCCGAAGATTTCCGCACGCTGGCGGGGTTTGATCCCGGCTTTCGCATTGCGTCCGAGGATCGCGATTTCTCGTTGCGCTGGAAAGAGGCGGGTGGCCAACTGGTGCATGCACCAGAGGCGGTGGTGCATCATTCGCATGTCTTGTCCTTCGCCTCATTCTGGCGGCAACATCAGAACTATGGCCTTGGCGCGCGCCAGTTGCACCTGGCAATGGATCGGCGCCGGGACCGGCGGCCGAAGATCGAACCGGCGCGGTTCTACTTCGGGCTGCTCTTTCACCCGCTGCGCCATGCCGGGCACCGGCGCCTGTATCAAAGCTTTCTGATCGGACTCAGCCAGGTGGCGATGGTCTCTGGCTATTACCGGCAAGTCATGAAGGAACGGCGCGAGCGCGGGACGGGGCGATGAGGATCGGTCTGATCGGATGCGGGTCCATCGCGATGGCCGGACATTTGCCCGCGTTGGCGCAGATCGCCGGGGTTGAAGTTGCTGCGCTGGCCGATCCCGACCCGGGCCGACTGGCAGAGGCGGCGCGTCTGATGCCGCGCGCGCGAACCCATGTCGGGGCCGAGGCGCTGTTGTCGGCGGGCGATCTGGATGCGGCCATCGTCGCCGCCCCGCCGAAGGCTCATGCAGAGTTGGCCATCGCGGCGCTTCGATCCGGGATCGCGGTTTATGTCGAAAAGCCTCTGGCGCTTCGGCCCGAGGATGCGCAAGCGGTGCTGCGGGCGCGCGATGCCGCGGGGCTACCGGCGGCGGCGGGGTTCAACCTGCGTTTTCACCCGCAAGTAGAGCAGGGCCGCGCGCTGATCGCCGGGGCAGGCGCGCTGCGCGCGGTCGATGCGCATATCGCGGTGCCGCGCAAGGCGCACAGCGGTTGGCGGGCGGACCCGGCACAAGGCGGCACCGCGCTGGATGACCTGGCCAGCCATTATCTGGACCTGATCCCGGTGCTTTGCGGACGCGGGTTTGAGCCGGGCAGCTTGCGGTTGATACATAGCGGCGATGCGACAGGGGATGATGCGCTGATCGCCGGCCGGATGGACAGCGGGGCCAGCTGCTTGATCCGGGCCAGCCGCAGCCAGCACGACTGGCAGAACCGCGTGACCCTGACCTTTGACGATTGCCGGATCGAGCTTGATTTCTTGCGCCGCGCCCGTGCGCAGCGGCGCCTGAACGCCTATCACGAGCCGCGCCGGCGCCGTTGGGTGCAGGCCCTGGGCGATGCGCGGGCCCTGGCGCGGGTACGGCCGATGCCCGACCCGTCGATCGGGTTGGCGCTGCGCGCCTTTGTCAGCGCGGTGCAGGCAGGGCAGCCGACCCAGCCGCCGCTTGAGGCTGGATTGCAGGTCTGCGCGCTAGTGGATGCGCTGCGCAGAACGGGTGCAGCATGACCGGGCGGGCGCTGCATCTTGCCGGGGGCGGATACAATGCGGTGCGCTTGACCGAATTGTTGCCTTCTCTGGGCAATCCAGCGCCCCGGGAACACTCTGCCGACACGATCCGTTCGGGCAAGGTTCCTGTTCTTTTTCAAACGCTTGTCCGTTCCCGCTCAGGAAGAACCCGAGCCGGACTGCCGTCACAGCCCGATTGCCAAAAAGGGCCGGGTTATCTACCATTTGGCGCAATTGAAGCCTGCGTAATTCCTTTGTCGTCCTGCCCTTCCAGGCAGCCAAAATCTATCGAGATATGAGTATGCTGCGCAACGTTCCCCCACCAAGATTCGTGTTCATGGAAATCAACAAGCGGTGCAACCTGCGATGCACCCACTGCGATTTCTGGAAACGCGACGACGATGACAAGGCCGCCTATTTCCAGACCGAGCAGAAGTTGCGCGTGCTGGACGAGTTGGCGGCGATGAATCCGTCGGCCAATCTGGTGATCTGCGGCGGCGAGCCGATGCTGGATGTCGACGATTACTTCGAGCTTGCGCGCGGCGCGCGCGAACGCGGCATCCGGGCGCTTTCGGTGGTCAACGGCACGCGCATCCGCCGGCCCGAGATGGCTGAGAAGATGATCCTCGAAGGCCCGCACGAAATCTCGATCTCGCTCAACAGCCACGTCAAGGCGATCCACGACCGCACGCGGGGCATCGACGGGGCCTTCGAAAAGGCGGTGCGGGCGCTGCGCCTGCTGGTCGAGGCCAAGAAGAAGCTGGGCGCCACCGATACGCGGATCATCGTGATGGGGCTGATCTTCGGCAGCAACTACAAGCTGGTCGACGGGTTTTACGACTTTGTTCTGAACGACATCGGTGCCGACCAGCTGAAGCTGAACTTCATGCAGCCCACCTTTGGCCAGATGGGCGAGATTGATCCGTTCTTCGCCGAGGAAAGCAATGTCGATGGCGAGGAACTGGTGTCGATCATCGCAGCCTGCGACCGGAAATACGGTCTGGGCCTGAACCCGGAATGGCTGCGGCAAGTGGGGATGTATTTCCGTTCTCTTGCCGCCATCGGCGACCGCGAAAAGGGCTGGGCGGCGACCAAGGGCACCGAGGAGCACATCTGCAACTCCTACGACCGCAACGTGATGATCAACCATTATGGCGTCGCGCGGCTGTGCTTCTCGGATCAGTTTCCCGGCAAGAAGCTGGTGCATGACGGCGATTTCACCCGGTTCTGGAACCGGGCCAATGACATCCGCGCCAAGATGCGGCACTGCAACCAGTTCTGCGGCATCAGCCACAGCGTGCGACGGGAAAGCAGCACGCTCCAGGGCCGCGAAAAGATGCTGGCCCACCAGGTGGCGAACGGCACGTTCCGCACCCCCTCGATGGCAGAGGAGCTGTTGTATGGTCTGCGGGCCCTCGCACGATAGCGGCCCGGCGCTCAGCGTCGTCATCCCGGTTTATAACGGCGCGGCTTTTCTGCCGGCCTGCCTGGCCAGTCTTGCCGCCCAGACCCGGCACGACTTCGAGATCGTGCTGGTTGACGACGGCTCGACCGATGGCTCTGCCGCGATTGCCCAGGCGTTTGCCCGGCAGGATGGCGCGCCGCCGCTGCGGCTGATCCGGCAGGACAATTCCGGCGTTTCGGCCGCGCGCAACCGCGGCATCGCCGAGGCCCGCGCCCCGTTGATCGGCTTTCTGGACAGCGACGACACGTGGGAGCCGCAGAAGGTGGCGCGGCAACTGGCGGTGATGGAGCGCGAACCCGGCGTGGTGCTAAGCTACACCGGCTTTGGCATCATCGGGCAGTCCGGCCAGGATCTGCTGGAACGCTCGCTGCCGCCGGGCGGGCTGGTGGGTGTGGGCCAGCTGATGCCGCGCAACTTCATCCACACCAGCACCGTGATCGTGCGCCGTTCGGCCTTGCAGGCCGTGGGCGGGTTCGACCCGTCGCTGCGCGCGTTCGAGGATTTCGAGCTGTGGCTGCGCCTCGCCGAGCGGGACGATCCGTGCCTGTTCGGCCTGTCCGAAGTGCTGTGCCAGTACCGCCGCCACGAAACCCAGACCACCAGCAACTGGCAGGCGATGGCAGAAGGCTGGCGCGCGGTTGCGGCGCGGCTGGAGCAGCGCCATCCCGACCTGTGGCCGGCGCTGCGCGGGCAGGCGATGGCGCACAACCTCGAATATTGCGCGTCGCTGGCCTATAACGCGGGCGAGATCGCCGACATGCGGCGGCTGATGCAACAGGCACTGCGCGCGGGCGCGCTGCACGTCCTGCAACGCCGCGACGGCATCATCATGAGCGGGATCATGCTGTGTTCCTACCTGCCGCGGCCGGTGCAACTGGGGATCGGGCGCGGCTTCGTCTCGTTGCGCCGGTGCAAGCGGTTTGTCGAAAACCGGCTGGCGGTGCGGCCATGAGCCTGCCGTGGATCTGCCTGATCTCCGTGCCGCGCTCGGGCACCAACCAGGTCAGCACGGTGCTGAACAACTTCGCGCGGATCGAGGTCTATCTGGAATGGTTCCGCCCGCTGGGGCCCAGCTTTACCACGCCCGAGATGGTGCGCCGGTTCTCTGTGCTGAGCGGGCAGAGCTTTCGCGATCATGACGATCCGGCCTTCGGCGCATGGATTCACGACAATGTCGACGCCACGCTGGCGGAACTGGAACGCAGCGCCCGGCCGGGCAGCCGGGCTGCCATGGTCAAGCTGTTCGACGACCACCTGCCGCGGCACGACATCCAGCGCCACCTGTTCGACCGGCCCGGGATGCATGTGCTGCTGGTCGAGCGCACGCCGATTGACACCTACATTTCATTTGCCAAGGCGCGCACGGTGAAGAAGTGGATCAATTACGACACCACCGACGTGCGCCCGGTGCTGGACGTGGCGCATTTCTTCCGCTGGCACTCGGGCAAGTCCGATTGGTTCGGCTGGCTGGACGCCGAGATCGCCCGGCGCGGCCTTCCGGTGGCGCGTCTGCACTATGACCGGGATATCGCGCCAGGCACCGACCATACGATGCAGCGGTTGGCCGAGGTGCTGCACGGTTTCGGCCTGCCGGCGCGGCTCAGCGCCCGGTCCCACGCGATCCGCGCCCTGGGCCGGCTTGAAACGACACCGCTGCGGCCGTTGGTCAGGGCCAGCGGGCTGCCGACGCAGCTTGGGCTGGACCGCCAGGATCAGGCCGAGACGCGCGCCGACAAGGTGGCCAACTGGGACGAGTTCTGCCAGGCCGTGCGGGCGCGCGACGGCTCGCTCGACCGGTTCGAGCGGTTCTTTACCGGCCAGCCCGGCGACGAACGCCGCGCAGCAGCTTCGGCACGCTGACCGGCAGCTCGTCCTGGATCGGGTGGCGCACCAGCGCCAACGCCGCCAGCCACAGCGCTGCCGCAACGGCCAAGCCCAGCGCGATGCGGGTCAGGTCAGACCCTGTGCCCTCGGGCAGCGCCAGGCCGATCGCCCAGGCGGGCAGCACCGCCGCCAGCGTTACCGCCAGCGAGCGGGCCATCTCGACCAGGACCGGGCCGGTGCGCAGGCCGGCACGTCGCCACAGGATGGCGAGGGTCGACAGCAACTCGGCCGCCTGAACCGCCAGCAATCCCAGCACCACAGCCGTCAGCCCCAGTCCTGCCAGCGCGTATAGCGCCGCGCCGGTAACGACCACAAAGACAGCCGCGCGCAGCAGCACACGTCGCTCGAACCCCAGCGCCATGGCATAGGTGCCGGCCAGAAAGCGCAGCGGCGCAAGCACCAGGCCCAGCGAAAGCCATTGCAGCACCGGGATCGCCGCGTCCCATTGGGGACCCAGCAACAGCCGCACGATGGGGCCGGCCAGCGCCGACATCAGCAACGCCGCAGGCCAGATTGCCACCGTCATCCGCGCCAGCGCGTTCATGAAACCCTGTGCGGGGTCCTCTCCGGCGCGGGTCTGGCGGTACACATGCGGCGCCACGACATTGCCTGCCACCTCGGTAATGGCGCGGTTGGCGCGGGTGACCAGATCGGCCGAGCGCGAGAAGAAGCCCAGCGTTGCCATGTCCACCAGCCGCGCCAGAACCAGCGCGGGCAGGGCCTGCGTGACCTGTCCCAGCGCGGTGATGGCAAAGACGGTGCTGGTGAAGCGCAAGATCGCCCGACTTCCTCGCAGCCGCGGCCAGGTCACAAAGCTCCACCCGGTCGCGCGGGCGCAGCTGAGGGCGAAAACGGCGGTGCTCGCCACAAAGGCCAAAGCCAGCGCCACCGGCCCGGCGCCCGTCAGCGCCAGCGCGATGGCCACGACCTGATAGAGTGCGGTGGCCGCCAGCCTGCTGCGAAAGATCGCGGGAAAGCGCATGTCGCGCTGAAGCTCCGCATTCGAGGTGGTCGCGAGTGCATTAATCACGATGGCTGGCAGCATCAGCGCCGCCAGCATGGCGGTCTGCGCCGGCAGCAACAGCCCCGGCGCCAGCGCCAGTGCGCCGCCGATCACGCCAGCCGACAGTGTCGCGGTGACCAGAGCAATGGCGACGATGGCACCGCGCAATTCTTGGGTCAGCGCATCGGAACGGATGATCGCCGTGTGCAAGCCAAAGGTTCCGGCCAGCATGGCAATGCGGATCAGCGCGAAGGCCCCGGCGAACAGGCCCATGTCGGCGGGCGACAGGATCCGCGCCAGGACTGCGATGCCCAGCAGCTCGAGCGCGAGCACCGACGCAAATTGCAGGCTGGTCCAGAGGAGGGCGTCCCTGATCTGCATTGATGCTGCCTGTACCTGCCTGGTCCCGCTTCGCTTGCCGGGCCGGACGAGTCCGCCGGCCGCTGCCCATCAGTAGCCTTGCCCGGCCGTTACGGCCAGAGCGAGGCCAAAACCGGGCGCGCGGCGCGAAAAATCCTCTTGCCGGAAAAACATGAATAGTTATTCATGTAAGTATGGGGAGAGCGACACGACCAAAGACGAAACGGGGATTGGCACGGCGGGCGCAGATCCTGCGCGCGGCCGAAGAGGTGATCGGCACGCAGGGGTTCTCTGCCGCCTCCATCGCCGAGATCACCCGCGTGGCCGATACCGCGCTTGGCACGTTCTACATCTATTTTTCGTCCAAGGAGCAGGTGTTCCGCGAACTGGTACACGAGATGGGGCAGGTAACCCGCGCCATGGTGGCCGGCGCTGTGGCCGATGCACCTGACCGTATCGCGGCCGAGCGGGCCGGCCTTGCGGCCTTCCTGCGCTTTGTCCAGGCGCGCCCGGCTCTGTACCGCATTGTCGAAGAGGCGCGCTTTGTCGATCCCGATGCGCATCGCAACTACTTCACCCTGTTCGGCACCGCCTACGCGGCGCAGTTGCGCGCGGCTCAGGACAAGGGCGAGATTACCGAGGGTGACGCCGAAGTGCGCGCCTGGGCGCTGATGGGCATGGCCAAGGCCTTGGGCGACCGCTACGTGCTGTGGGACGACAGCGCCGATATCGACCGCGTGGTGGACGAGGCGCATCGCATGATCACCCGGGGTCTGGCGCCATGACCGTTGCCGTGGCGACTGACCTGACGCAAACGCCGGGCGGTGCGGGCTGTTTCTGCATCACGCTTCAGGCGCCGCGCGCCAATGCGCTTGAGCCGGGTCTGCTGGCCGCGCTTGACGCGGCGCTGGACGCCGCCGAAGCGGCCGATGTGCCTTTCGTGCTGCTGGCAGGCGGGCGCAACTTCTCCAGCGGCGGTGACGTGGCGCGGTTCCTTGCCGCCGCCGAGCGGAATGAGGCCGAGGCCTATGCCGCGCAGGTGGTGCCGGCATTGCAGCGCATCGTGGCGCGGATGCTGGCGATGCCGGCCGTGGTCGCCACGGCGCTGCGCGGGGCGGCGACCGGGGGCGCGGCGGGTCTGGTCTTTGCCGCCGATCTGGCCGTGGCAGCGCCCGATGCCTTTGTGCAACCCTACTACCGGTCGGTGGGCTTTGCCCCCGATGGCGGCTGGACGGCGGTTCTGCCAGAGCGTATCGGCGCCGGCCCGGCGCGCGACTGGCTGCGCGACGACACACGGCACGGCGCCGCCGGGTTGCAGGCCCTGGGTCTGGTTGCGGCGGTCGATCCCGCCCCCGAGGCGCGCGCGTTGGCGCTGATGGACGGGCTGAACCCGGGGGCCGCGCTGGCGGCCAAGGCGCTGATCTGGGACGCGGCGCGGCGGGCGCAGGTCAGTCAGCGCCTGGCGGCCGAGACCGAAGCGTTTCTTGCGCGCATAGGCACGGCAGACACGCGGGCCGGCATGGCGCGCTTTGTCGACCGCAGCAAGGTGGTGCAGCATGTTTGACACCGTGCCGGACATGGCCCTGAAACGGGCGCAGGTCTCGCCCGATGCGCTGGCGTTTTACGATACGGTTGGCGGGCAGGACTGGAGCTTTGCTCGGGTCAACGCCGCCGCTGACGCGATTGCCGCCGGTCTGACAGAGGCCGGGGTCGGGCAGGGCGACCGGATCGCGATCCTGTGCCTGAACCGGGTGGAGTTCTTCCTGGTGTTGCTGGCCTGCCAGAAGACGGGCATCATCCTGTGCCCGCTGAACTGGCGACAGCCCGCACCCGAACTGGTTGAAACGCTGGCGCCGATGTCCGCGCGGATGATGCTGCACGACGCCGCCAATGCCGATCTGGCCGCCGCGGTGGCGGCGCAGACCGGCGCTGCATTGGCTGGGCTGGACGATGTCGTTGCCGGCTGGATCGCCGCGGGGGGCGCGCCGGTACGCGCCGCCGTGCCGGCAGACCGGCCATGGTACCTGCTGTTCACCTCGGGCACCACCGGGCGGCCCAAGGCGGTGATCCAGACCGCGCGCATGGTCTGGGCCAATACGGTGAACGTCGGGCAGGCGATCCGGCTGACGGCCGAAGACCGTTCCGTCAATTTCCTGCCCTTGTTTCATACCGCGGGCATCAACCTCTACACGCTGCCGCTGTTCCTGAATGGCGGCGCTTCGACCATCCTGCCGCGCTTCGATGCGCCGACGCTGATGGCCTTGCTGCGCGCCGGGGCCATCAACCAGTTCTTCGGCTTGCCAGCGATCTACCAGGCGCTGTCGCTGATGACCGAGGTCGACACCGTCGACTGGAACAGGATCCGGTGCGCCTGCGGTGGCGCGCCCTTGCCCGAACCGTTGATCCGCTTCTATGCCCAGCGCGGCGTGCGGGTGTTGAACGGCTTCGGCATGACCGAAACCGGGCCAACGGTGTTCCTGATGGATGAGGCGCGTTCGTCAGAGAAGATCGGTTCTGTCGGCAAGCCGCAGATGCTGACCGAAGCGCGGCTGGAAGGCGTGCCCGAAGGCCCCGGAGCGGGCGAGATCCAACTGCGCGGGTCGAACATCACGCCGGGTTATTTCGAGAACCCAACCGCCACCGCGCAGGCCTTTACCGCCGATGGGTGGCTGAAGACAGGCGATGTCGGACGGCGCGATGAAGACGGGTACTTCTTCATCGTCGACCGGATCAAGGACATGTACATCTCGGGCGGCGAAAACGTGTATCCCGCCGAGGTGGAGCGCGTGCTGAACGAACATCCCGCCGTGCTGGAAGCGGCGGTCGTCGGAATGCCGGATGCCCGCTGGGGCGAGGTCGGCGCGGCCTTCGTGCTGCTGCGGCCGGGGCAGGTGCTGGACGATCCCGAGGCTCTGCGTCCCTGGTGCCGAGAGCGGCTGGCGGCCTACAAGGTGCCCGTCACTGTGCGCATCGTCGAGGATTTTCCCCGCACCGCCGCCGGAAAGGTGCGCAAACCCGAGTTGAGAAAGGTGCTGTCCGGTGATTGATCTAACGGCAACCTGGACCCCGACGCAGGCCGAATTCGACGCCTTCGCCCAGGTCTCGGGCGATGACAACCCGATCCATGTCGATCCGGCGTTTTCGGCCCGCACCACCTTTGGCCGCACGGTCAGCCATGGCATGCTGATCTACAGCCGGCTGTGGGGGCTGCTGCGGCAGGCCCACCCCGGGGCGCGGCAAGTACGCCAGACGATGATGTTTCCCAACCCGGCCTTTGCCGGAGAGCCTGTGACGCTGAGCGTACAGGAAACCGCGCCGGGGGTGCTGACGGTTCGGGCGGTCCGGCAGGCCGACGGGGCAGAGCTGCTGGTTGGCGAAGCGGAGATCGCGATATGAAGGTCGGGCAAAGCGTATCGGTGGCGCGCAGTTACGGCGCGGCAGACCTGGCCCGCTTCGCGGCGCTGTCCGGGGCTGAGCCGGGCGCGACAGTACCCGAGCCGTTGATCGCGGCGCTGTTTTCCTACCTGCTGGGCGTGCACCTGCCAGGGCCGGGGACGAACTACCTCAAGCAGGAGCTGGCCTATCCCGCCCCAGCGCCGCTGGACACGGTGCTGACCGCTACGGTCGAGATCACCCGCCTGCGCCCGGAAAAACACCTGGTCGACCTGTGGGCGCGATGCACGCTGCCCGATGGCACGGTGGTGTGCGAGGGCCGCTCGCTGGTCAAGGCCAAGGACGTGGGCGCCGCGGGCTAGAGGCTGTCGGCGAAATCGGCGATCACCCGGGCAAAGCTCTGCGGTTCTTCCAGATGGGGCGAATGGCCCGAATGGGCAAAGACGTGGCGCGTGGCGTTTGGCGCCAGCGCCGCCAGCCAGTCGGCTGTCGAGGCTGGATAGACCCGGCTCAGCGCACCCGAGGCCACCAGCCAGGGAATGTCGATGCGCGGCACGATCGGGCGGGCGTCCATCGCCACCATCCCGTGCCATAGCGCCCGCATCGCCGTCGGATCTTGCGACAGGATCAGCGCGCGGGCGATGTCGTGATCCATGCCCGGCACGCCCTCTGGCTTGGCGAACATCGTGGCGGCGATCCCGTGGGTCATGGCCGGCCAGTCGGTGTCGATCCGCCGGGTGGAGGCGGCGACGCTCTCGGCGCTCTGGCCCTTCAGCCCGTGCGGCCAGCCGGGGCCGGGCACGATCTTCGGGCTCATGTCCACGGTGACGATCCCGCCCAGACGCGCGGTTCCCGCGCGCCCGATGTAGCGCCACAGTGCGGCGGCGCCCATCGACCAGCCCACGACCAGCGGAGCGGGGTCGTCCAGCACGGCCAGCGCTGCCTCGATGACATCGGCGCAGGCGTCCAGCGTTGGCGGCAGGTGCGCCGCGCCGGCGTGACCGGGCATGTCGGGTGCCAGACAGCGAAACCGGTTCCCCAGACGCGCGATCTGGTCGTCGAATATGGCGCCGCGCATGGTCCAGCCATGCAGCAGCAGGATCGACCGCGCGCCGCTCAGCGCCCGGCCCTCAGCCGGCCGACGATCCCGGTTGGAAAGAAGTAGACCGACAGCACGAACAGCAGCCCCAGCCACAACAGCCAGCGATCCGGATCGAACAGTTGCGGCAACAGCGGCAGCGACGCGGTCGCGTCGGCGGCAACGCCCATCAGCGCCTGAAGGTAGTTCTGCGCCAGCACGAAGATGGTGGCACCGATCACCGCGCCGTACATCGTGCCCATGCCGCCGATCACCACCATCAGCAGGATATCCAGCATGATCTCGAAGGACAGGGTGGTGTCAGGACCGACATAGCGCAGCCAGATCGCAAAGAGGCTGCCCGCCAACGCCGCCACCGCGGCCGACAGGCAGGTGGCGATGGTGCGGTACCACACGACCTTGTAGCCGATCGCCTCGGCGCGGAACTCGTTCTCGCGGATCGCCTCCAGCACCCGGCCGAAAGGCGAATTGACGACACGCAGCAGCAACAGGAAGAGCGCGAGCGACACGAAGAATACCAGGTAGTAGTTCAGCACCTTGCCGGTGATCTTCAGCCCAGCCACCTCGCCCAGGCGAAAGGCCGGGGTCAGGGCGCGCGGGATCTTGTAGTTCAGCCCGTCCTCGCCGCCGGTCAGGGCCGAGAATTGCGACACCAGCACCGCCACCGCCGAAGCCACCGCCAGTGTGATCATGGCAAAGAAGATCGCCCGCACCCGCAGCGAAAACAGCCCGATCGCCAGCGCCAGCACCGCTGCCGCAAGCGCGCCCAGCAGCGTGCCGGCCAACATCGCTCCGGGCGTGCTGCCCATGTGGGTCAGCCCCAGCGCCACGCCATAGGCGCCGATGCCGAAGAACATGGTATGGGCAAAACTGACGATACCGGTATAGCCCAGCAGCAAGTCGTAGCTGGCCACCAGCACGATGAAGATGCAGATGCGCGCCGCTGTTTCCAGCGAGCGCACGCCGGGAAACAGGAACGGCGCCAGCGCCAGCGCGGCGAGGATGGCCAGCAGCAGCACGGTCAGAACAACAGAGCGGGGGCGGTCGCCGGACAGAAGGTGCATCGTCATCTCACTTGGCCTTCACCACGGGCAGCATCCCCTGCGGACGCCACATCAGGATCGCCGTCATCAGCCCGATGTTGGACACCAGCGCCAGTTTGGGTTCCAGAAAGGCGACGTAGTTCTGCAGCAGTCCGACCAGCAGCGCGCCGATGAACGCCCCTTCGACGGAACCCAACCCGCCGATGATCACCACGATGAAGACAAGGATCATCATCTCTTCGCCCATGCCGGCGGTGATCACCTCCTGGTAGAGGCCCCACATCACCCCGCCCAGCCCGGCCAGTGCCGAGCCCGCGACGAAGACGCCGATAAAGACCAGGCGCAGCCGGTAGCCCAGCGCCTCGACCATCTCTCCGTTCTGCACCCCGGCGCGCACGATCAGGCCGATCTTGGTGCGGGTCAGGATCAGGCGCATCGCGACAAACAGCACCAGCCCGACCGCCACCGCCAGCAGGCGGTACTTTTCCATCGCCGCGCCGGCGAAGGTGATCGCGCCCTTCAGCGTCTCGGGCCGGGTCAGGAAGATTTCGTCCGGACCCCAGATCACGTGGATCAGCTGCTCGATCACGATCAGCCCGCCCACGGTCACCAGGATCTGCTTGAGATGCGCCCCATAGACCGGGCGCACGATCACCCGTTCAAAGCCCCAGCCCAGCGCGCCGGTCACCGTCGTCGCGGCCAGCGCCGCCAGCAGCACCGCGGCGATGTTCAGCATCAGCGAAGGTGTGCCGGTCCAGCCGCCCAATGCGATCAGCACCGAGACACCGACAAACGCCCCGACGGAAATGAACGCGCCGTGGCCGAAGTTGATCACGTCCATCAGGCCAAAGACCAGCGTCAGCCCGGATGCCATGATGAAGATCATCATGCCCATCGCCAGCCCCGACACGGTCAGCGTCAGCCAGCTGGAGGTAGAACCGATGGTGGCATAGCCCAGCACCACCAGCGCCGGAATCAGCACGAAAGGCGCGGCACGCGCCAGCCGGTCGCCCAGTGACAGCGCGGCGAAGGTGGGGCGGTGTTCGGGGGCGGCTGCCATCTCAGTGTGCCTCCATGCTCAGGCCCATCAGCCGTTCCTGCAAGGCGGCGTCGCCGGCCAACGTGGCCATGGCGCCGGTCCAGACGATGCGCCCGTCGTCCATGATCGCCACCGTGTCGCCCAGCGCCCGGGCGACGGCAAAGTTCTGTTCGACCAGCAGGATCGAAGCGCCCTGCGCCTTCAGCTCTTTCAGCGCGCCCGCCATGGTGGAGATGATCGCCGGGGCCAATCCCTTGGTCGGCTCGTCGATCAGGTACAGCGTCCGGTCCTCGGCCATTGCGCGAGCGATGGACAGCATCTGTTTCTGCCCGCCCGACAGTGTGCCGGCGGAAGAGCGCCAGAAGGTTTGCAGCGGCGGAAAGACCGAAAACAGCCAGTCGCGCCGCGCCGGGTCGAGCGGCCCCGAAGCGGCGGCCAGCACCATGTTCTCTTCCACCGTCAGGTCGGAAAAGATGCCCATGTCCTCGGGCACGAAGCCGATGCCGGCGCGGGCGCGGGCAGGGACGGGCAGGCGGGTGATGTCGGCGCCGTCGAAAGTGATGGTGCCCTCGCGTGCCTGCCAGTGCCCGATGATGGTGCGCAGGGTCGTGGTCTTGCCCACGCCATTGCGCCCCAGCAGCATGGTCACCCCGCCGCGCGGCACGTCAAGATCGACCCCTTGCAGGATGTGGTATTGCGCGATGTCGGTGCAGACGCCGCGCAGCGACAGGACGGGATCAGACATCGGTCAGTTCCTTGCCCATGTAGGCCTCTTGCACGATGTCCGAGGCCATGACCTGCGCCGGTGGGCCATCGGCGGCCAGCGCACCGTTGTGCAGAACGATGATGCGGTCAGCCAGGCTGCGGATCACGTCCATCTTGTGCTCGACCAGCAGGATGGTCCGGTCCCGCTCGGCTTTCAGTTCGGCGATCAGGTCCAGCACCACGGGCGCTTCGTCCACGCTCATCCCGGCGGTGGGTTCGTCGAACATGTAGACCTTGGGATCGAGCGCGATCAGCATCGCCACTTCCAGCTTGCGCTGGTTGCCGTGGCTCAGGGCGCTGACCGGCTGGTCCTTCAGACGGTCCAGCCGCACCCGCTCCAGAACCGCCATGGCGGCGACGGTCAGCTCGGTATGGCTGGCGGCCATCGACAGCAGGCTGAAGCCCGTGTGCCGCTGCGCCTGGATCACCAGTCGGACGTTTTCCAGCACCGACAGGCTGGGAAACAGGTTGGTCAGCTGAAACGCCCGGCCAAGGCCGTGGCGGCAGCGCTCGGCCACGCTTTTGCGCGTGATGTCCTCGCCCAGCAGCGTGACGCGCCCGGCGCTGGCGGCGATCTGGCCGGAAATCAGGTTGAAATAGGTGGTCTTGCCCGCGCCGTTCGGCCCGACGATGGCCGTCAGTTCACCGGCGCGGAAGGCGCAGCTGACGGCGTCAACCGCCACATGCCCGCCAAAGCGCACGGTCAGCCCGTGGGTTTCCAGAAGTGTCTGGGTCATCGCGGTGCCATCCCCGGGGCAGGCCGGGGCGCGGTGCCATCTGGCGCGCGCCCCGGAGTGCCGATCACTTGTTGCGGATCGGGATGTTCATGTCGGCGATGCCGATCTCGCGCACCAGCACAGGAACGCCATAGTCCTTGCCGTCCTGGATCTCGGTGCGGAAGTGGTACATCGATTGCAGCGCCTGGTGGTCTTCGGGGCGGAACATCATCTTGCCCTTGGGCGTTTCGAACTCCATGCCCTCCATCGCGGCGATCAGCGCCTCGGTGTCATCGGCACCGCCGGCTTTCTTGATCGCCTCGACAACGGCGATTCCCGCGGCCATGCCGCCTGCGGTGAAAAAGTCGGGCGGGGTGCCGAAGCGCGCCATGTGCTCCTTGACCAGCCAGTCATTCACCGGGTTCTGCGGGATCTCGTAATAGTAGTAGGTGGCGCCTTCCATGCCCGGCAGTTCCTTGTAGGCAGTCAGCGCCGCCAGGATGTTGCCGCCGGTCGCGATCTCGACGCCAAAGCGGCTGGGGTCCATCGCGTTGATCTTGCCCATCGGGTTGCCGCCGCCGGCCCAGATGATGAACAGCTTCTTCTTGCCCTCGATCCCGGCCATCGCCTGGAAGATGCGTTCTGCCGCGGCGGTAAAGTCGGTGGTGTCGGTGGGCACGTATTCTTCGTGCGCCACGGTTGCGCCGGTGGCTTCCAGCGCTTCCTTGAAGGCGGCCACGCCGTCACGGCCAAAGGCATAATCCTGCGCCAGCGTCGCAACGGTCACGCCTTCGCCGCCCAGCGCCACCGCGTTGGCAATCGCATCCTGCGAGGAGTTGCGCCCGGTGCGGAAGATGAAGCGGTTCCAGTCCGAGCCGGTGATCGAATCCGCCACGGCCGGTTCGACCAGCAGGATACGCTCGTATTCCTCGGCCACCGGCAGCATCGCCAGCGCCACGCCAGAGGAGACCGGGCCGACAGCGATCTGCGCATCGTCGTCGCCATAGGCTTCGGCCAGCACGGCCTTGCCGATATCGGGCTTCAGCTGGGTGTCCTTCTCGATGACCACGATCGGCTCGCCGTCGATTTCCATCGTGCCGCCGGTGGCATATTCGAGCCCCAGCATCAGGCCGGTATGTGACTGGGCCGCGTAGGCCTCCAGCGCGCCGGTCTTGCCGTAGACATGCGCGATGCGGATTTCCGCCGCTAGCGGCGTGGCCGCCACCGCGGCTGCCCATCCCAGTGCCAGAATGCGTTGCATGTGGTCGATCCTCCCGATTTTCACATG
Organism: Roseivivax sp.; assembly: GCA_020441125.1. GTDB lineage: Bacteria > Pseudomonadota > Alphaproteobacteria > Rhodobacterales > Rhodobacteraceae > Mesobacterium_A. The sequence continues at coordinate 59,764 of JAGRMT010000036.1, read as the reverse complement.
ACCTGCGTTTGTGAAACATGAATCATTATTCATGTCAATTCCGGCCTGCGACAATCCGTCCTCCGGCAGCCTCAGACGCCAGTGGTTGCCGGTTCGGGCAGCATCGCGATGCGCGCGGCATCGCTGCGGACATGGGCGCGCATTGCCGCCTCGGCGGCGTCGGGCGCGTTGCCCAGGATCGCCGAGGTCACCAACCCGACATCACGGCAACTTCGGTCGATCCCCGCGGCGTTCAAGGCGAGCAGCGGTGGCAGGTGCATCAGCGGTGGGCAGACGTGATGCATCAGATCAGAGATGGAGCTGCTGTGCGACAGCCGGCCCACCACGGTGTGCCAGGCCGCCGCGCCGCGGGCAAAGCGTTCGGCGTCCCGGGTCTGCCGTGCCCCGTTCAGCGTTTCCTGTGCATGTTCCAGCTGACCGATCTCGGCGGGCGAAAGCACCCGTTCGGCCGCCATTCGCGCCGCCAGACCCTCCAGCACCTCGCGCACGCGGTACATGGCCAGCAACTCTGACCGGGAATATTCGCGCACGAAGACCCCGCGGTTTGGAATGGACTCTAAAAACCCCTCACCAACCAGCTGGCGCAGGGTTTCACGCACCCGGCCGCGTCCGATGCCCAGCTCTTGCGCCAGGCGTGTCTCGGCCAGACGCTGGCCGAAAGTGAACTCGCCATCCAGCAGGCGCGTGCGCAAACGGTCCGCCGCGTTGTCGGTTTCGCGGCGCCCGGCATGCAGGCCACCGTCCTTTGCCATCTCACCCTCCAGATTCGTGCTGGATTTTGTTGCGATCGCATCGTTTTTGAAAGCCTGCGATTGGGACGGGCGTGACGGCAAAGCGCGGCAGGCCTGACGCAAATCGTGACAGCGGGCCCGGTGGCGCAAGCCATTGGACATGCGCGGCCACTGGGTTATCAGGGGACAAGAACCCCAGCGAAAGGACCCCCGCCCATGCCCACCTCTCAGCGTGTCGCCCGCACCGGCGGTCAGATCCTGGTCGATCAGCTGCTGATCCACGGCGCCGATTGCGCCTATTGCGTGCCGGGCGAAAGCTATCTGGAGGTGCTGGACGCGTTGCATGACGTGGCGGGGAAATTCAGCCTGTACAATGCCCGGCACGAAGCGGGCGCTGCCAACATGGCCGAGGCCTATGGCAAGCTGACGGGCAAGCCGGGCATTGCCATGGTCACGCGCGGGCCGGGTGCCTGCCATGCCTCTATCGGGGTTCATATCGCCTATCAGGACTCTACCCCGATGATCCTGCTGATCGGCCAGGTCGCGCGCAGCGCGGCGGACCGCGAAGGGTTCCAGGAGATCGACTATCGCGCCATGTTTGGCGGTGTCGCCAAATGGGTTGCGCAGATCGACCAGGCGGCCCGGATCCCCGAATACATGGCGCGTGCCTTCCGCACTGCCACCTCGGGCCGGCCCGGTCCGGTGGTTCTGGCGCTGCCCGAGGACATGCTGACCGAGGTGGCCGAGGTGGCCGATGCGCCGGCCTACCAGCCCACATCGCTGGCGCTGGGGGCTGATGCGGCGGCGGCGGTGACGGCGGCGCTGGCCACGGCGCAGCGCCCGCTGATGATCGTTGGCGGTTCCGGCTGGACCGATGACGCGGCGGCGGCGATCACCCGCTTCGCAGAAGCGAACGGGCTGCCCGCGGCTTGCTCGTTCCGGCGGCAGGACGTGATCAATAACGCGTCAGCGTCCTACGTCGGCGATTTCGGCACCTCGACCGTGCCCAGCCTGCACAAACGGCTGGCCGAAGCGGACTTGCTGCTGGTGATCGGCGCGCGGCTGGGCGAGATGACGACACGCGGATACGAGGCGCTGTCGATCCCGACCCCGGCGCAGCGGCTGATCCACATCCACCCAGACCCGGACGAGATCGGCTCTGTTTTCGCGCCCGAGCTTGGCTTTGCCGCCTCGCAGCCCTCTGTCGCGGCGGCGCTGGAAGGGGCCGACCTGGGCCGGAAGGCGGATTGGGATGACTGGACGCAGACACTGCGCGCCGAGTGGCTGGCCGATACCGAGCCGACGGGCAATCTGCCCTATGCGCTGGACATGGCGCTGGCGCTGGCCGAGGTGCGCGACAGCCTGCCCGCCGACACGGTGGTGACGCTGGACGCCGGCAACCACACCGGCTGGGCGCAGCGCTTCCTGCGCTTTGGCCGGCCGGGGCGCGAGGTTGGCTCGACCTGCGGCGCGATGGGATATTCGGTACCCGCTGCGGTGGCGGCCTCGCTGCGCGATCCCGGGCGGCTGGTGCTGTCCTTTGTCGGTGACGGCGGCTTCATGATGAGCGGGACCGAGATCGCGACCGCAGCGCAATACGGCGCGACGCCGATCGTTCTGCTGTTCAACAACGGGATCTACGGCACGATCCGCATGCACCAGGAGCGCGAGCATCCCGAGCGGCTGTCGGGCACGACGCTGGTCAATCCCGACTTCTGCAAGATGGCCGAAGGCATGGGCGCCTACGCCGAGCGGGTGACCCGCACGGCCGATTTCGCCGACGCCTTCGCCCGCGCGCGGGCGGCGGGTCGGCCGGCCGTGCTGGAACTGGTAACCGATCCCGAACAGATCTCGACCCGGACAAGCATCGGCGCGATCCGGGCACGGGCGCGGGGCTGACCCCGCGCCGCGCGCGCCGGGCTTAGCCGGCGCAGATGTCGCGTACCGATTGCTTGACCGCGTCCAGGCTGAAGACACGGTCGAGCCAGTCCTGCTGGAAGATCACCGAGCGCGCCTTGTCGATGGCCAGCAACGCGCCGTCCGAAAACTTGCCTTCGGGGAAGATCCCGAAGGCGATGGCCAGCTCGATCTTCAGATGGCCCAGCACGAAATCATGTGCCGCCGCCTCGGGCACACCCATCGCCACGGCGCGGTCGGTCGCTTCGCGCAGCGACAGCGCAAAGGTCGCCGCCACGGTTTCCGACAGGGCCGGCTCCAACACGGCGATGTTTTCCAGAGTGCAGCGGTGCGAGCGGATCACCGGCGCGTAGATCAGCTTGGCCACTTCCTCGCACAGTGCGTAATGCTCCTCGGGGCCCTGGATCAGCGCGCAGACAATGCCCTGCGGCGCGGCGATGCCGCCAAAGTAGTCGGCCTGCGCCTCTTTGGTTTCCTGCACTTCCAGGATGTGCGGATGGCACGGATGGGTGCAGAAATAGGTCACGTCATCGCGCTGCGGCATCTCACCGGCATAAGGCGCGGCAGCGTCCAGCACGATCACCGCGGCGCCGGGTTTGAGCTTGTCGATGAAGCCATGCGCGATCTTGCCGATCAGCCGGTCGGGCACCGCCATCAGCACAACATCGGCATCCGACAGCGCGTTGTCGGCGTCTACCGCTTCCACGCCGACCTCGGCCTTCAGCCGCTTGCGGCCTTCCTCGGAAACCTCGACATGGTCGATGTCGAAGCGCGATCCGCGCAGGTTCTTGGACAGGCGCACGCCCATCTTGCCGCCCGCTCCCAACAGGGCAATCTTGGTCATCCCGGTCTCCTTTTCATGCGGCGCCGCCGCCGCGTTTGATCCAGCCAAAGTAATCCGGGCTGCCCATCTGGCCGCCCTTCAGCGCCAGTTCCAGCCCGTCAAAGTTGCTATCCTCGGAATGCGCGCGCAGCAGCGCGGCGCCGGGAATGGTGGGGGCCAGCGCCGTGAAGGCGTAAAGCCCAAGCTGCCGCGCCGCATGGCCCGACGTATCCCCGCCCGAGATCACCGCCCGGCGCAGCCCGGTTTCGCGCAGCAGCTGCCGCAGCACCCGCCCCAGCGCCGCGCCGATGGCGGTATTGGCGGTTTCGGGCGCGATGCCCTTGTCCGCCACCGCGCCGCGCATGGACGCAACAGCGGGATCGTCGGGGCCGCGGGCGGTGCAGATCAGCGGATCGCGCCCGGCACCCAGCGCCGCCTTGGCCGCCTCGACCGCGCGTGCCTCTGCCGCGCCATCGCCGCAGGCGACCGCCGCCGCGTCGAGCGCGATCACGGCAAATCCGTTGGCCTCGGCCCAGGCGATCTGCGCCGCGGTCGTGGGCGAGACTGAGCCCGACACGGCCAGCAACCGCGCCACGGGGCCGGCGCCGGCGGAAAGGTCGGTCACCGGCAGGGCGCCAGTGTTTCGCCAATGGGCGACCAGCGCGTATTCGATCCCTTGCGAGCCGACGGCAAACCGCGGGCCGTCGCGGTGTTCCCAGATCAGCGCGCCGCAGGTTTGCATATGCGCCGCGCGCATCGTGTCGAGACAGATCACCCGTGCTCCTTGCGCGCGGGCGCGGGCCAGTGCCGCGGCGGCGTCGCCCTCCAGCGCCTCGGCGTCGACCAGTCCGAAGGGCTGATCGGTCTGGCGCGACAGGTGGCGGGCGACATCGGCCTCGTCCATCGGGGTGACCGGGTGGCGCGCCATTACCGGATGACGGTCCAGCCTGTAGACAGCATCGCCCGCCGCTGCATACAGCTGGCCAAAAGCCTGGTATCGGCGCAGCGGCGGCGCGGCCAACAGGCATGGCACCCAGTCCGAGCCGATCTCGCGCAGGCCGATGTCGATCGCCCGGCCGATGCTGCCGACATGCGGCGCGCTGTCGAGGGTGGAACAGACCTTGTAATGCACGACCGGCGCGCCAAGCCCGGCCAGCCAGCGAAAGGCGGGGGGCAGGTGCCGCTCCATCCAGTCGGGCGAATGGCTGCGCGCGGTGCTGGCTATGCCGATGGCACGGGCCAGCGGAAACCGGGCGCGCTGCGCCTCGGTCGGGATGTCGAGAAAAAGCACCGATGGCACCCCGGCGAAGGCAAGCACCTCCATCGTGGCGGCAGAGCCGGTGAAGTCGTCGCCATACCAGGCGACCAGAGGGCCGTCGGGCAGGGCGGTCATGCGCCGGCGCGCTCCAGCGCCCGCGCCAGCGCGGGGTTGCCGCGCGCATGGTCTTCGGCGGTGCGGCCCTGCAAGGCCCCGTCCCAGGCCTGGCGCAGGCTTTGCACCCCCGCCGCGGGCCCATCGGGATGCGCCATGATCCCGCCGCCGGCGGCATAGATCAGGTCTGCCGTGCCGAGGCGGCGGAACGTCTCGTAGGGCTGGCGCACGGTCTGACCCGAGGAGAACACCGGCATCGACACGCAGGGCTTGGCCGCGAACATCGGCGCCAGGACAGACTTGGCCGAGGCGATGACGCTGTCGTCATCCTCGCTGAACTTGTTGCCCAGGCCGTTGACATGCATGTGGTCCGCCCCGGCCAGGCGCCACAGCTTGGACCAGGCCGGATAAGACCAGCCCAGCAGCGGCGCGCGGGTCAGCGCGCCCCAGCCGTTGCGGTGCGCATGGATCGGCAGCAGGCTGTGCCGGCCCAGCCCGATCATGCCGGCCAGGCCAACGGCATTGACCGAAGCCATCACGCAGGTCCCGCCCAGATCCAGCACCAGATCGTGGCGGCGGCGCATGTCGTCCAGCTCGCCGCTGAGGTTGAAGGCGTACATCACCCGCTTTCCCGTGCGGTCGGCATGGGCGTTGATCACCGCCATCACCGCCCGAACGCGGGCGTCGAACGGGCAGGCCGGTCCGTCGGCCTGAAGCTCGTCGTCCTTGATGAAGTCGATCCCCGCTTCGGCCAGCGTTTGCACCAGCTCGGCGGTCTGTTCGGGCGTAAAGCCGACGCTGGGCTTGACGATGGTCCCGATCAGCGGCCCCTCGGCGACGCCGGCCAGCCGCCGCGTGCCGGCGATGCCGTGGCGCGGGCCGGGATAAGCGCGGGCAAAGGCTTCGGGCAGGCGGATGTCGAGCAGCCGCAGACCCGAGAACTGCTTCAACTCGAACAGGTTGCCCGCCACGGTGGCGGCCAGGGTGGTCAGGTCGGGGCCGATCGTTTCCAGCGGCCAGGACAGCGTGACGCGCGCCCGGGTGCAGCCCTGCGGAGAGGGCATCGCGCCGGGCAGGCTGGGCGGCACGCCGGTTTCCAGCACCTCCAGCGCCTCTACCCGCGCGGCGGCGCGGGCTTTCAGCTCGGGCGTTTCGCCCGGCACGGCGGTGAAGGTGCCAGAGGATTGCTCGCCCGCCATCGCCTCGGCCGCGCGGGCCGGATCGGCGGGGGTCTCGATCAGGTAATCGGCTTCGATCCGGGATCCCATCAATAGGTGGCCCGCCCGCCGGACAGGTCGAACACCGCGCCGGTGGTAAAGGAATTGGCGCGGGTGCACAGCCACGTGATCATCTCGGCCGCCTCGCTGACCTCAAGAAAGCGGCCGCGCGGGATCTTGGACAGCATGAAGGCGATGAACGTCTCGTCAAGCTGGTCGAAGATACGGGTGCGCGCCGCTGCGGGGGTGACGCAGTTGATCGCGATATCCTGCGTTGCGTGCTCCTTGCCCAGCGACTTGGTCAGCCCGATCACCCCGGCCTTGGAGGCGGCATAGGGCCCGGCATTCGGGTTGCCCTCCTTGCCGGCGATCGAGGCGATGTTGACGACGCGCCCGTAACCGCCGGCCACCATGTGCGGCAGCACGGCGCGGCAGGTGTTGAACACGCCGTTCAGGTTGATGTCGATCACCCGCGCCCAGTCCTCTGGCGGGTAGTCGGTAACCGGGTGGTTGGGGCCGGCGATGCCGGCGCTGGCCACCAGTACGTGGATTGCGCCCTGCGCCTTGGCCACCGCATCCGCCGCACGGGTGACTTCGGCAAGGTCTGTGACATCGACGCGATAGGCACTGGCGTTGCCCAGTTCGGCCGCGGTCTTTTCGGCCAGGTCCAGGTCCATGTCCCAGATGGCGACATGGGCGCCCGATTGCACCATGCGCGCCGCCACCGCGCCGCCAATGCCCTGCGCCCCGCCGGTGATCACCGCCACCTGCCCATTCAGATCGTACGTGTTCACGGCGTCTCTCCCCCCGATTTGGTATACCATGCGCCCGGCGAAGCGGTCAGGCAAGGGGGCGATCTTGAAGCAATTCTGAACTTCTGCATAAGCTGAGCTACCAAATCACGGAGCGCCCATGTCTCGAATTCCCAACCTGAACGCGTATCTGGTGTTTGAGGCGGTCGCGCGCAGGGGCACGGTGACCCGCGCGGCAGAGGAACTTTCGGTCTCGCCATCTGCGGTGTCGCAGCAGGTCAAGCTGTTGGAACAGCAACTGGGCATCCGGCTGTTCCGCCGCGACGGCAAGGCGCTGAGCCTGACGCTGGAAGGCGAGCAGATGTTTCACGCCTGTGCCACGGCGATCCGACTGATCCGCGACGCGCGGCAAAGTCTAGGCAAGCAGCACGAGACATTGCGGCTGAGCTTTCGGGTGACGCCGGGCTTCGGGGTGCGTTGGCTGGGGCCGAGGCTGGCCGATTTTGCCACGCGCCACCCGACCTGGCACCTTCGGGTGGACGCCGCGCCCGACCCGACCGACTTCGAGCGCGAGATCATGGATTTCGACATCCGCTACGGCGCGGTGCCCTGGGACGGGTTCCATTGTGCGCCGGTGATCCCCGACATGCTGCTGCCGCTGTGCAGCCCGGCGCTGCGCGACCAGCTGGCACCGGCGGGCGATGCGCGCGCCCGACTGGATGCGGCGCCGCTGATCGACAGCGCGCGGGCGCTGGGGCAATGGGATGCATGGCTGCATCATTTCGGGTTGGAAATCGGCTCGAACACCAAGTCGATCCTGCTCGACCGCTCGTCGCTGGCGTTGCAGATGGCGGTGGACGGGGCCGGGGTGGTGCTGGAATCGCTGGCGCTGGCGGCGCGCGAGGTGGCCGAGGGCAGGCTGGTGCCGCTGACGCCGGAACTGCCGGTGCTGGAATATCCGGCCTATTGGCTGGTGTGCCCGGCGCGGAACCTGTCGCGGCGCGGGGTGCGCCGGTTCATCGACTGGCTGGACGTGCAGGCGCTGGAACACCGGCGCGAGGTCTCCGAGATCTGCACGCTGCACGGGCTGCGGGTGGAGCGGCTTGTGTCGGTCGAGGCGCTGGTGGGCGGCTTCCCCCCTCCCTGACCCTCTCCCAAAGGGGAGAGGTGACGTGTTGCGCGGGCGGAGAATGAGCGCGACGGAGGGTCAGAGCCCGGCCGTGGATGGGCGCTTCCGACTCGTGTGGTCGTCGCTTTATGGCGCTGCCCCGGGCGACCTTTATCCGCGTGCTGACGGCGACGAGAGCGCCCGTCCGTTATGCCGGAGGCACGCCTTCGGCGTGACACGGCCGGGCGCTGGCCCGGCAGTTCTTCGAACTGCTGTTAACGGGCCGGGGAGCCGTACAATCGGTTTCCCCTCAGTGGATCAGCGAGCCGCCGTTCACGTCCACCTCGGAGCCAGTCACATAGGCCGACAGGTCCGACGCCAGGAACAGGCAGCAGCCTGCAACGTCCGAGGCCTCTCCGGCGCGGCCCATCGGGATGCCGGCCAGGATCTGGTCCATCATCTCGGGCGTCAGCTTGCCGCCGGTGATGTCGGTGGCGATGAAGCCCGGGCAGACCGCGTTTGACCGCACGCCTGCCGGCGCCAGTTCACGCGCCATCGCCTTGGTCAGGCCCAGGATACCCGCCTTGGCCGCCGAATAATGCGGCCCGCCGAAGATGCCGCCGCCGCGCTGCGCGGACACCGACGAGATGTTGACGATGGATCCGGTGCCGCGCCCCTTCATGTGCGGGATCAGCGCCTGGGACATGTAAAGCGTGCCGCGCAGGTTCACATCCAGCACCGCGTCGTAGTTCTCGGGCGCGATGTCCATGATCTTCAACGGCTGGGTGATCCCGGCGTTGTTGACCAGGATGTCGACATGGCCGAACACACCCAGCACCACCTCGGCGGCATGGGCGCAGGCCTGCTTGTCGGTGACGTTGCAGGCCACGCCGATATGGCTGGGCCCGATGTCGGCGGCGGCGGCCTGTGCGGCCCTGGCGTCAAGGTCCAGGATGGCGACGCGGGCGCCGTGCTGGGCGAACAGCTTCGCCGTCGCCTTGCCCAGGCCCCGGGCGCTTGCGGCGCCGGTGATGACTGCGGTCTTGCCTTCGAGAAGTTTCATGTCGGTGTCCTTGCGAAAAATTGGTGTGCGCCTTTGCCGTTTGTCAGGCCCGGGCGTCCAGCCCAGGCCGCGCCCGACCCTTCCCGCGGGAAGGCGCATCGTGATGTCAGTCGCCGCTCAGTCGTTCGTCGGGGCTTTCAGGATAACCCGCCGACCACAAGCGTTTCGAGGCGCCCACCCAGGTTCGGGCGCCACGCTCCTTACTTCAGCCACCCCTTGACCGCCCCGGCCACGGCATCCGCCGTGATCCCGTACTGCGCGTGCAGTGTCGGCAGGGCGCCGGCGTCCAGGAACTCGTCGGGCAGGGCGATCTGGCGGAAGGGCACATTGACCCCTGCGCGCATCAGCGCCGCGCCCACCGCCTCGCCCAGACCGCCGGTGATCGAGTGGTTCTCGGCCGTCACGACCAGCCGCCCGCCCTTGGACGCCGCTGCCACGATGGTCGCCACGTCCAGCGGCTTGATCGTCGGCACGTGCAGCACGGCGGCAGAGACGTTGTCCTTCTCCAGCCGGGCGGCGGCGTCGAGTGCGCGCATCGTCATGAACCCGGTCGAGACGAACAGCACGTCCGACCCGTCGCGGATCGTCTTGGCCTTGCCCAGCTCGAACTTGTAGCCGTACTGGCCCAGCACGTCCGGCACGTTGCCGCGCAGAAGGCGCATGTAGACCGGGCCGGGGTGATCGGCGATGGCATGGGTCGCCTGCGCGATCTCTGTCGCGTCGCAGGGGTCGATCACCGTCAGGTTCGGCATCGCGCGCATGATCGCCAGATCGTCCGTCGCCTGGTGCGAAGGGCCGTAGCCGGTGGTCAGGCCGGGCAGGGCGCAGACAATGCGCACCGGCAGGTTTTCCTCGGCGATGGCCATGCAGACGAAGTCATAGGCCCGGCGCGAGGCAAACACGGCATAGGTCGTCGCGTAGGGCGTGAACCCCTCTCGCGCCAGCCCGGCGGCGGCAGAGATCATCACCTGTTCGGCCATGCCCATCTGGTAGAACCGGTCGGGGTAGGCCTTGGCGAAGACGTGCAGGTCGGTGTATTTCGACAGGTCCGCCGTCAGCCCGACGATATCGTCGCGGGTCTTGGCCAGCTCGACCAGCGCATTGCCGAAGGGCGCCGCGACGGTGGACCGCCCCTCGGCGTCCAGCGAGGCGATCATCGCCGAAGTGGTCAGCCGCGTGCCATCGGCCGAAACCGGCACGCTGCGCGGGGTGTACTTGTCCGACCGGCGCGAGTTGGGTCCAACGCTCATTGCGGCATCTCCGTATCCAGGTGGGCGATCGCCTTGGCCCATTCGTCGGCCTCGACCCGCACGAAATGGGTGATTTCGCGCTCTTCCAGGAAGGGCACGCCCTTGCACATCTTGGTCTTGCAGATGATCACGCGCGGCACCGGTTCCTTGATGGCGCGGGCGGTGTCGAAGGCGCGCTTGACGGCAGGAAGGTCGTTGCCGTCCACTTCCTGAACATGCCAGCCGAAGGCTTCCCACTTGATGCCCAGCGGCTCTGCGCAGAGCGCGGCTGTGGTCTTGCCGTCGGCCTGCTGGTCGTTGAAGTCGACGATGGCGATCAGGTTGTCCAGCTTCCACTGGACGGCGGACATCACCGCCTCCCAGGTCGATCCTTCGCCCAGTTCGCCATCCGACAGCATGTTGTAGACGAAGGCGGGGTTCTTCTTGCGCTTCAGTCCCAGCGCCATGCCGACGGCGATACCAAGGCCGTGGCCCAGCGAGCCGCCGGTGATCTCCATCCCCGGGGTATAGGCCGCCATGCCGGACATCGGCATGCGGCTATCGTCCATGCCGTAGGTTTCCAGCTCGCTTTCGGGCAGGATGCCCGCCTCGATCATCGCCGAGTAGAGCGCGATGGCGTAATGGCCGATCGACAGGCAGAACCTGTCGCGACCTTCCCATTCGGGCTCCTTGGGGCGGAATTTCAGCGCGTGGAAATAGGACACGGCCAGCACGTCGGCGATGCCCAGTGCCTGGCCGATATAGCCCTGTCCCTGCACCTCGCCCATGCGCAACGCATAGCGCCGGATGTTCCAGGCACGGCGTGCCAGGCTGACGTTCGATTTCGATGGCGCGGCGTCGGTTGTCACGCGCGGCCCTCCCTTGCTGCGGTGTCCCTTGGTGGGGGCAGACTGGGGCAGGGAGGGGGCAGGCGTCAATTACGCCTTCTTAAAGACATGTGAAGTGCAGCTTCAAAATAGTTCGCGGGCCGCCGGGACGGCCCGCGTTTGGATGCGGAAGGTTACTGCGCCGCGACGGCTTCCTGGCGCTGTCTGCCCAGGCCCTGAACCTCGATCTCCATCACGTCGCCGGGTTTCAGGAACCGCTGGGGCTTCATGCCCATGCCCACGCCTTCGGGTGTGCCGGTGGCGATGATGTCGCCCGGTTGCAGCTTCATGAACTGGCTAAGGTGCGACACGATCTGGCGCACCGAGAAGATCATGTCGGCGGTCGAGGAGTTCTGCACCACCGTGCCGTTCAGCGTCAGCGACACCTTCAGCGCCTGCGGATCCGGCACCTCGTCCGCAGTCACCAGGTACGGGCCGACCGGCCCGAAGGTGGGGGCGGACTTGCCCTTGACCCACTGGCCCGACCGTTCGATCTGGAATTCACGTTCCGACATGTCGTTGATCGTGCAGTAGCCCGCGACGTAATCCAGCGCGTCAGCCTCGGAGACGTAGAGCGCCTCGCGCCCGATGATCACGCCCAGTTCCACCTCCCAGTCGGCCTTGGTCGAGGCGCGGGGGATGATCACCGGGTCGAACGGGCCGGACAGGGCCGAGGTGGCTTTGTTGAACACCACCGGTTCCTTGGGCGGCTGCATCCCGCTTTCGGCGGCGTGCTTGGCGTAGTTCAACCCGATGCAGAAAAAGTTCGGCACCGAGGCGAGGCACGCACCGATGCGGCCGGGATTGGCCACAACCGGCAGGGTTGCGATATCCAGCGCGCGGATCGCGTCCAGCGCCGCCACCGAGACACCGGCCCCGGCGAAATCGGGCACCTTGCCGGACAGGTCGCGGACATTGCCGTCAGCGTCCAGAATGCCCGGCTTTTCCTGACCCGCGGGGCCATAGCGCAGAAGTTTCATGCAGATCGTCCTTTGTCAGATGGTATTATCGGTGCGCGGCGCTTCGGCCCAGGCTGGCACAGGCCCGAACTGCGGGTCGCTGCTGAAGTGCTCGCGGATGTTGCTGACCAGCGCCTCCAGATGGGCGTGGATTGCGGCCTTGATGGCGGTGGCGTCACGCGCTTCCAGCGCTTCGACGATTTCGCCGTGTTGACGCAGGACCCGTTCGCGGCTGTCCTTGCGGCTGGCCGACAGGTAGCGCGCGCGCCACAGACGTTGCAGATAGGCCTGGTGCGTTTCCTGAAGCGCAGGGTTGTGCGAGGCGGCCACGATCAGGCTGTGAATGCGCATGTCCATCTCGAACAGTTCGATTCGGTCGATCTTGCCGTAAAGTTCGGCCATGCGTTGCTGCTGGACGCGGATCTCGGCGATCTCATCCTCGGTTGCGCGATCGCAGGCCAGTTCTCCGGAAAGTGCCTCCAGCGCGGCCAGAACGTCGATCGCGTTGGTGATTTCCTCAAGCGAGGGCGCGGCCACGATGGGGCTGCGCGAGGGGCGCAGGATCAGCAGGCCTTCCTTGGCCAGGATACGGATCGCTTCGCGCATCGGTGTGCGCGAAACACTCAGCTCGGCGGCGTGGTCGCGTTCCTTGACCGGCGCGCCGGGGGCGAGCTTGCCACGCAGGATGTCGCGCCGCAGCTGGTTCGCCAGGGTTTCGGCCAGAGTATTTTCCGTCATGGTTCCCATGGGGTTAAACGGTTTCGCAGCCCTCTTGCCCATGTGGGCTGGTTTGTACAATGCGGCGTGTCGCGCAACATTTTTGATTTGGTATACCAAAATGCGTTGATTGTCGACAGCGCAGAGGCTAGCGTTTTGGGAGATGGTATACCATCGACCGAGCGCGACTGCGCTTCTAGTGAAACGGGCGGTCAAACGTATCGCCGAGGGAGGAACAAATATGAACCTGAAGTCTGTCCTGATGACGACGGCTGCTGCCGCTCTGACGGCTGCCGCCGCACACGCTGACCCGGTGCACCTGCGAATTCAGACGCATTACGCAACCGAACACCCGACCGGCAAGATGCTGGCGCAGTGGGTGGACGACGTCCAGACCATGTCGGGCGGCGACATCACCATCGAGATGTTCTATTCGTCCTCGGTTGTCGCGACCACCGAGACCTTTGACGCCGCCATCAACGGCATCGTCGACTGCGACGCCACCGGCGGCGCATACCAGACCGGCAAGAACGCCGCGTTCCAGTTCGTCGGCGACATCATGGGCGGCTACGAAACCCCGTGGCAGCAGTACTCCTGGCTGTACTACGGCGGCGGCTACGATGCCGCGCAGGCGCTGTACAACGCCCAGGGCATGCAGCTGATCGGCTGGTCGATCTATGGCCAGGAATCGCTGTCCTCGTCCAAGCCGATCGCCGGCTTCGCCGACCTGAAGGGCTGGAAGTTCCGTTCGCCCCCGGGCATGGAAACCGAGATCTTCGAAAAGCTGGGCGCATCGCCCATCGTGATGGACTTCACCGAGATCTTCACCGCGCTGGAAACCGGCATCATCGACGGCGCCGACGCGTCGGGCCTGGCGAACAACGTGGGCCTGGGTCTGTATGACATCGTCAAGCACGCCACCTATCCCGGCTTCCACTCGATGCCGTCCGACCACCTGGCCTGCAACAAGGGCGTATGGGACGGCATGACCGACCAGCAGCGCCGCATCGTCGACACCGCATGGCAGAAGCTGTCGTTCCACGTCGCACTGGCCAACGAAAAGGCCAACGCCGAGGCCGCAGCCAAGCTGACCGCCGCCGGCGTGACGCTATACGACTGGTCGGCCGAGGACCGCGCAGAGTTCCGCAAGGGCGCGCAGGCGGCATGGGAAGGCTGGGGCGACAAGACCCCGGAGGCCCGCGCCATCCTGGAAAGCCACAAGGCGTATCTGAAGCAGCTGGGTCTGATCCAGTAACGCTCGGGGCGAGCAAACTCGCCTGAAACTTAACGGGCGAGCCTCGTTCCGGGGCTCGCCTTCTTTATCATCCTGTTTCATGTCAGTTGGGGAGGACGGGTATGGAGCATTCGAGCGTTTGGCTAGGCAGTCTGCGCGGCCCGGTGCGCATGGCGATGATCGTCTTTACAGCCTTGGCCCTGGTGATCTGGGTCTGGTTGGTGGCAAACAGACTGATTTCCGCGGAAGCCCATGGCATGCACGAGATGATCCGCCCTCAGGGGCGTCCGATCGTCTGGGCGATGCTGTTGTCGCTGGCGGCGTCCATCGTGTTTGCCGGGATCTACCTGTCTGACATCAAGGGCGCGATCGAGCCCGAGCGTGACGGGTTCTTCGACATCGTTTCGCTGGTACTGTCGCGGATCGCCATGATCATGACGGCCCTGACCGTGATCGTGATGTTCTGGGAGGTCGTATCGCGCTACGTCTTCTCGCGCCCGACGCTGTGGGCCAACGAGCTTTCGCTGTGGATCGCGTCCTTCGTGTTCCTGTTTGCCGGGCTCTACGCCATGCAGCAGCGCAGCCACATCCGCATCTACGTGATCTACGACATGATGCCCCGCTGGGCGCAGAAGACGTCGGACGTGGTGTCGGTTCTGCTAATCCTGTTCTTCACCTTCGCGCTGGTCTGGGGCGGGTATTCCGACGCGCTGACTCGGATGCTGCGGATGGAGACCTTTGGCACCGCCTGGGATCCGCCCATCCCCGGCGTGGTGAAACCGGCGATCCTGATCATCATCGTGCTGGTGGCCATCCAGGCGGTTTCGAACCTGATTGCCGACTGGAACAAGGCGCCCGAGCACCACTCGGCGGCCGACGAGATCGACGAGATCGAGATCGAGAACATCCGCCGCACCCTTGAGGAAAAATAAGAATGGTCGATATCGGAACCCTCAGCCTCATCGTGCTGGCCGGCATGTTCATACTGCTGGCCATCGGGATGCCGCTCGGCTTCGCCTCGGCCTTCCTGGCAGTGGTCACGCTGATCCTCAAATTCGACGTCGGGCTGCTGTTCGGCACCTTCGGCAAGGGACCGCTGTCCGTTCTGGGGCAGGCGGTCTATCGCCAGATGACGAACTACGTTCTGATCTCGGTGCCGCTGTTCATATTCATGGCGGCGTTGCTGGAGCGATCCGGCATCGCGCGCGACATGTACAGCTCGCTCAACGTGTGGCTCAGCCGGATGCGCGGCGGCATTGCCATCGTCACTTCGCTGATGGCGGTGATCATGGCAGCAATGTCCGGTATCATCGGCGGCGAAGTGGTTCTGCTGGGCCTGATCGCCCTGCCGCAGATGCTGCGCCTGGGCTATAACCAGAACCTGGCCATCGGCACCATCTGCGCCTCGGGCTCTCTGGGCACGATGATCCCGCCGTCGATCGTTCTGATTTTCTACGGGCTTGTCACCGAAACCTCGATCAAGGCGCTGTTCACCGCGGCCTTCCTGCCGGGCTTCATGCTGGCCTCGTTCTTCATCATGTACATCTTCATCCTGACGCGGCTGAACCCTTCGGTGGCCCCGCTGCCGCCCGAAGTGCCGGGTGAGGTCAAGGGTGCCGAGAAGGGTCTGCGCTTCCTGGGCTTCCTGGCCAAGTTCATGCTGTGGATCACCGGTGCGCTGTTCCTGCGGGCGGGCTTCTTTACCGTCACCGGCGCCAACAAGGTGGTTGAGGGAGTCGATCCCATCGCCCTGGGCATGGTGTCCGACATCCCGTGGATCATCGGCGCTTTCGTGATCTCGGTCGCGGTGGTGTTCCTGGTGGGCAAGCAGCGCGTGGCCGAAGGCTGGGAAATGGGCAAGGGCCTGGTCGCCCCGACCATCGTGATCGGCGTGGTGCTGGGCTCCATCTACATGGGCATCACCGGCATCACAGAGGCCGCGGGCATGGGCGTCGTCGCGGTTTTCGTGATCGGCGTGCTGCGGCGCGAGATGACCTTCGACATCGTCTGGGACAGCCTGATGCGCACGCTCAAGTCGACCGGCACGATCATCTGGGTGACCATCGGCGCCGCGGCGCTGGCGGCGGCCTATACGCTGGCCGGCGGGCCGACCTATGTGGCCAACCTGATCGTCGCGGCTGATATGCCGACGATGGGGATCATCATGGTGATGATGGTGATCTTCCTGATCATGGGCATGTTCATGGACTGGGTCGGCATCGTGCTGCTGATCATGCCGGTGTTCCTGCCCATCGTGCTGAAGCTGCCGGTGGAGGAAATCGGCTTCCTCGGCGGGCTCGAGGCGCGGCATGTCGCGGTCTGGTTCGGCGTGGTGTTCTGCATGAACATGCAGGTCAGCTTCCTGTCGCCGCCGTTCGGCCCGGCCGCCTTCTACCTGAAGTCGGTGGCGCCGCCGCATATCTCTCTGACCGACATCTTCCGCGGCTTCCTGCCCTTCATCTTCCTGCAGCTGCTGGCGCTGATGGTGCTGCTGATGTGGCCGCCGATCGTGACGGTGTTCCTGTAACGCAACCGGCCGGGGCGGTGTGCGCCCCGGCCTTTTTCCTTCCGAGGGTCCCATGCTGAGCCAAGAGCAAGTCGACCGTTTCAACGCCGAGGGCGTTCTGGTCGTGGAAGACGTGCTGCCACCCGACGTGCTGGCAGCGGTCAAGGCCGAATACGAAACCCTGCTGGGCGGCATGTACGACCGCTGGGCGGCAGAGGGGATCGTACCGCCGGGGCAGGGCAAGGATTTCTACGACAAGCTGCTGACCAGCTACGCCGCGGGCTGCGCATGGTTTCAGCCGATGGACATTTCGCTGCCCGGCAGCGAAATCCAACCCGACACGCCCTTCCACTTCGGCCCGGCCGTCTTTGACATGCTGACCTGCGACAGGCTGCTGGACATGGTCGAATGCCTGATCGGGCCCGAGATCACCTCGAACCCGATCCAGCATGTGCGGCTGAAGCCGCCCGCGCGCACCCTGCGCGACACCGAGAACGTGCCCCACATCATGGCGACCGACTGGCACCAGGACCGCGCCGTCGCGCATGAAGAGGGCGACCAGACCAACATGGTCACCGTCTGGCTGGCGATCAGCGACGCGACGCTGGACAACGGCTGTTTGCAGGTGATCCCCGGCAAGCCGCAGATGTATCCGCATTGCCCCAAGCGGCAGACCTCCATCGCCGACGGTTTTCTGGACGAGACCAAGGCCCGGCCGCTGCCGGTCAAGGCGGGCGGCGCGGTGATCTTCCACCCGCTGACGCCGCATGCCTCGCTCGACAACGTGTCGGACCGGTTCCGCTGGTCCTTCGACATCCGCTACAACGTCACCGGCCAGCCCACGGGCCGCGCCCATTTCCCCGATTTCGTCGCACGCTCGCGCGCCAACCCGGCGTCCGAGTTGCGCGATTGGGAGGCGTGGCGCGACATGTGGCTGGCAGCCCGCGCCCGGCTTTCGGGCCAGGCGCATATCCCGATCCACCGCTGGACTGGCGACAGCCCCGCCTGCGCCTGATCCTGACCGTTCCGTGCTGCCATGACCTTGATTGACCGGATCGACGCCCGTCATTACCTGATCCCGCTACCGCAGATGCTGGAAGACAGCACGCACGGGCAGATGACCGGGTTCGAGGTTGTCACCTGCCAGGTGACTGACAGCGACGGTGCCTCTGGCGTGGGCTATACGTTTACCTGCGGCGTGAACGGCGGTGCGATCCATGACATCCTGCGGCGCGAGATGGGTCCGGCGGTTCTTGGCCGCGATCCCGGACTGATCGAGGCAATCTGGAAAGACCTGTGGTGGCGCTTCCACTATGGCGGCCGCGGCGGGCCGACTGTGCTGGCGCTTTCGGCGCTGGACATGGCGCTGTGGGATCTCAAGGCGATCCGCGCCGGGCTGCCGCTATGGCGGCTACTGGGCGGGTATGACCCTCTTGTGCCGTGCTACGCCGGCGGGATCGACCTGCACCTGTCCCCCGACGCGCTGGTCGACCAGACGCATGAGAATATTGCCAAGGGGCACCGCGCGATCAAGATGAAGGTCGGGCGGGCGCGGCTGTCTGAGGACGTGGCGCGGATGGAGGCGCTGCGCGCTGCCTTTGGCCCTGACATGCCGCTGATGGCCGATGCCAACATGAAATTCACCGTAGACGGGGCGATCCGCGCCGCGCGTGCCTTTCAGCCATTCGATCTGACCTGGTTCGAGGAACCGATCCCGCCCGACGATCCGGCGGGCCATCGCCGCGTTCTGACCGAGGGCGGCATCCCGATCGCCAGCGGCGAGAACCTCCGCTCGCTGTGGGAGTTTCGCACCGCGATCGAGGGCGGCGTGACCTTCCCCGAACCCGACGTGACCAATTGCGGCGGCGTGACGCCGTTCATCAAGATCGCGCGGCTGGCCGAAGCCTATCATTTGCCCGTCACCAGCCACGGCGCGCACGATATCACCGTGCAGCTCTTGGCAGCGTGCCCGAACCGGTCGTATCTGGAAGCACACGGCTTCGGGCTGGAAAACTACATCGAAACCCCGCTTGTGATCGAGAACGGTCACGCCATCGCGCCGGAGCGTCCGGGCCATGGCGTGGTGTTCGATTGGGACAAGCTAGACACACTGAAGGTATGACACATGGCAACGGTTCGCTTGTCGGAGATGGACAACGTTGTGACGGCCATCGCGCCGCTGGCTGTCGGGGATGACGGGGCGACCCAGCTGATCCCGCGCGGGCACAAGATGGCCACCGTGGCGATCCCCAAGGGCGCCCCGGTCTACAAATACGCGCAGGTCATCGGCTATGCCGCCGAGGACATCGCGGCGGGCGCGCATGTGCACACGCACAACCTGGAATTCCGCAACGTCGACACGGAATACGAATTCTCGACCAACCTGCGGCCCATGCCCCCGGCGGAAACGCAGGACACGTTCCAGGGCTACCGCCGCGCGAACGGCAAGGTGGGCACGCGCAACTTCATCGCGGTGCTGACCTCGGTCAACTGCTCGGCCACCGCGGCGCGGATGATCGCGGCGCATTTCACGCCCGACGTGATGGCCGCCTATCCCAACGTCGACGGGGTCGTCGCCTTTGTCCACGGCACCGGCTGCGGCATGGCCGGATCCGGCGACGGGTTCGAGGCGCTGCAACGCGTGATGTGGGGCTATGCGCGCAACCCCAACGTCGGCGCGGTGCTGATGGCGGGCTTGGGCTGCGAGATGAACCAGATCGACTGGCTGATCGAGGCTTACGGTCTGACCCCGGGCCCGCTGTTCCAGACCATGAACATCCAGGACGTGGGCGGGCTGGGCAAGACCGTGGCGCTGGGGATCAAGAAGATCGAGGCGATGCTGCCCCTGGTCAACGAGGCGCGGCGCGAGCCGTGCCCCGCGTCCGAGCTGATGGTGGGCCTGCAATGCGGCGGGTCCGACGCCTGGTCCGGCATCACCGCCAACCCGGCGCTGGGGTATGCCTGCGATCTGCTGACCGCGCAGGGCGGCACCGGCGTGCTTGCCGAAACGCCAGAGATCTACGGCGCCGAACACCTGCTGACCGCCCGCGCGGTGGATCGCGCGGTGGGTGACAAGCTGATCGGCCTGATCCGCTGGTGGGAGGATTACACCGCCCGCAACAAGGGCTCGATGGACAACAACCCCAGCCCCGGCAACAAGAAGGGCGGTCTGACGACCATCCTGGAAAAGTCGCTGGGCGCGGCGGCCAAGGGCGGCACCACGCCGCTGACCGGCGTCTACAAATATGCCGAGCCAGTGACGGCGAAGGGATTCACCTTCATGGACAGCCCCGGCTATGACCCTGCGTCCGTGACCGGCCAGATCGCCTCGGGCTGCAACCTGATCGTCTTCACCACCGGGCGAGGCTCGGCCTTTGGCTCCAAGCCAGCGCCGACGATCAAGGTGGCGACCAATTCCGAGATGTTTGGCCGGATGACCGACGACATGGACGTGAACGCCGGAACGATCCTGACCGAAGGCGCCACGGTCGAACAGGTCGGGCGTGAGATCTACGAGATGATCCTGCGCGTCGCCTCTGGCGCCCACAGCAAGTCCGAGGCGCAGGGCCTGGGCGATTACGAGTTCGTGCCCTGGCAGATCGGAGCGGTGATGTGACCGCGCCTCTGCCACTGTGCGTCGTCGGCGCGGGCATGATCGGGATGCGCCATGTCGAGGTGGCGCAGGCTTGTGACACGGTGCGTCTGACGGCGGTGGTCGAGGCGGATGCAGGCCGGCGCGCGGCGCTGGCGGCGCAGGGCCTGCCGGTGGCGGCGGCGCTGGACGATGTTCCGGGCGAAACCCGCGCCGCCATCGTGGCCACGCCGACGCCCGATCACGGCCCCAGCGGCCAGCGGGCGCTGGATTTGGGTATGGCGGTGCTGGTGGAAAAGCCGTTGACCGGCACCATAGACGAGGCGCGCGCCCTGATCGCCGCTGCCCGGGCGGCGGGCCTGCCGCTGATCACCGGCCATCACCGGCGGTGCCATCCGTTCAGCCAGGCGGCACGCGCCGCGCTGGCCGAGATCGGTGCGCCTGTGGGCGTGCAGGGCCTTTGGTCGGTGCGCAAGCACGACACGTATTACGACGTGCCCTGGCGCCGTCAGCCCGGCGCAGGGCCGCTGATGACCAACCTCAGCCACGAGATCGACCTGATGCGCTTCTTGCTGGGCGACATCGCACAGGTGACGGCGCTGACCAGCCACGCCCGGCGCGGCCTGGCGGTTGAGGATACCGCGGCGCTGGCCTTCCGGTTCGACAATGGCGCGCTGGGGTCCGTGCTGATTTCCGACGCCGGTGCCTCGCCCTGGTCGTTCGAGCAATCCAGCGGCGAGAACCCGGAGTTTCCGCGCTCTGGCCTCGATTACCTGCGGATCGTGGGCGAGGCGGGGGCGCTGGCTTTCCCGTCGCTGACCCGCTGGCAGCAACCTGGCGGCGGCGAGGTCGAGTGGCGCAAGCCGTTCGAAGAACTGGCCGGCGCGCCGTTTGACAGGATCGACCCGCTGCTGGCGCAGGTCGGACGGTTTGCCGCTGTGGTGGGCGGGGCGCTGGACGATGTGCTTTGCACGGGTGAAGATGGGCTGGCGGCGCTCGAAATGACGCTGGCCACCGCGCTGTCCGGGCAGACCGGGCGGCCGGTCCGCCGTGGCGAGGTGCCCGGCGATTTTCGCGGAACGTGAAGGAGACACCAATGGATCAGCGGACAATAGGGTTTATCGGTCTGGGTCTGATGGGGCGGGCGATGGTGGAATGCCTGCAGGATCAGGGCCACCAGATGGTGGTGCTGGGCCACCGTGACCGCACCGGCGTCGATGCCGCCGTGGCGCGCGGCGCCATCGAGGCGAGCAGCGCGGCCGAGTTGGCACGGCAATCGGACGTGGTGATGCTGTGCATGGGCACGTCGGACCAGGTCGAGATGCGGATGCTGGGCAATGACGGCGTGCTGGCGGGGGCGCGGCACGGCCAGGTGGTGATCGACTTCGGCACCTCGCTGCCCGCCTCGACGCTGATGCTGGGGGCGATGCTGGCCGATTGCGGTGCCGCCTACCTGGACGCGCCGCTGGGCCGCACCCCGTCCCACGCCCGCGAAGGCAAGCTGAACATCATGTGCTCGGGCGATGCCGGGGCATTCGAACAGGTGCGCCACCTGCTGGAGGAACTGGGCGAGAACGTGTTCCACCTTGGCCCGCTGGGCACCGGGCACACGATCAAGCTGATCAACAACTTCTATGCCATGACCAGCGCCTGTGCGATGGCCGAGGGGCTGGCGATGGCCGAAGCGGCCGGTGTCGATCCTCAGGCGCTCTACAAGGTGCTGGCGGCGGGTCCGAACCATTCGGGCATGATGGATTTCATCAACAACTATGCCCGCGACGGCCAGATCGACCTGGCCTTCTCGGTGGCCAACGCCGCAAAGGACGTGGGCTATTACCGCACCATGGCCGAAGACCTGGGCATGCGCTCGCGCATGTCGGGGGCGACGGACGCGCTGTTGAAAGAAGCGAAGACGCGCGAGTTCGGCGACAAGATGGTGCCGCAACTGGTTGATTATCTGAACGATCATCTGAAGGACAAGGCATGAGACTGAAGGGCAAGAAGGCGTTTGTCACGGCCGCGGGGCAGGGCATCGGCCGGGCCATCGCAACCGCCTATGCGGCGGAAGGGGCACATGTGACCGCGACGGACCTGCGGGCCGAGCTGCTGGAGGGGCTGGCGGTGGCGCGCACCGCGGCGCTGGACGTGACGGACAAGGCCGCGCTTTCCGCCGCGGTGGCGTCGGCCGAACCGGATATCCTCGTCAACTGCGCCGGCTACGTGCATGGCGGCACTGTCGAGCAGGCCACCGATGCCGATTTCGACTTTGCCTTCAACCTGAACGTTCGGGCGCAGTTCCACGCGATGCAGGCGGCGATCCCGGGCATGGTGGCGCGCGGGGGCGGGTCGATCGTCAACATCGCCTCTGTCGCCTCGTCGATCATCGCAGCGCCGAACCGGTTCATCTACGGCGCGTCCAAGGCGGCGGTGATCGGGATGACCAAATCGGTGGCGGTGGATTACGTGACCAAGGGCATCCGCTGCAACTGCATCTGCCCCGGCACGGTCGACAGCCCCTCGCTGCACGACCGGCTGCGTGCGACCGGCGATTATGACGCGGCGATGAAGGCTTTCATCGCGCGCCAGCCCATGGGCCGCATCGGCACGCCCGAGGAGATCGCCCACCTTGCCGTCTATCTCGGCTCGGACGAGGCCGGCTTTACCACCGGACAGGCGCATGTGATCGACGGCGGTTGGGCGGCGGGCTGATCCGATGGCGCATGGCGTCGCCCCGCGCGAGGACAGGACCGCCCATGGCGTTCTGATGATGGCGCTGGCCGTCTTCCTTTTCACGCTTATCGACACCTCGGCCAAGTGGATGATCCTGGGCGGCATTAGCGCGCTGCAGGTCGTCTTCGTGCGCTATGCGGCGCATTTCCTGGTGGCGCTGGTTGTGTACCTGCCGGCGCAGGGGACGGCGGCGCTGCGCTCGAACAGCCCGGGCAAGCAGCTGCTGCGCGCGGTGTTCCTGTTCGGCTCGACCATCCTGAACTTTACCTCGCTTAAATACCTGCCGATCACGGTGACGACGACGATCATGTTCGCCGGGCCCATCGTGGTGACGCTGCTGTCGATCCCGATCCTGGGCGAGAAGGTCGGCATCCGGCGGATCGTGGCGGTCTGCGTCGGGTTCATCGGCGTGCTGGTGGTGATGCAGCCCTGGGGGGCCGAGTTCCACCCGGCGATGCTGCTGAACCTGGCGGCGATGTGCTTCAGCTCGATGTATTTCATCATGACGCGGCTGCTGGCGGGGATCGAGAGCAACGCCACCAGCCAGATCTGGGCCGCGGGCGTGGCCACCGCCTGCCTGGCGCCCTTCGCGCTGGGGGGCTGGGTCTGGCC
>JAGRMT010000036.1:34573-36223 GCA_020441125.1 Roseivivax sp. | reverse complement strand
GACGCCTCGATCCTGGCGCCGGTGGTCTATATCCAGATCGGCCTGGCGGCGGGGGTGGGGGTGCTGGTGTTTGGAACCTGGCCCACGGTCTGGACGCTGGTCGGCGGGACGATCATCATCGCGTCGGGGCTATATATCTGGCAGCGCGAACGGGCGCTGAAGAAGGCGCGGACCGTGGTCTATGGCGCGGCGATGGGCGGCGGGGACGAGGGGCGCTGAGCGTTTCGCGCTGATCCGGTTGTGCGGCTGCGCCGCGCCGGGGGAGCCGCTTTGCCGCCTCCGGCGGCCCCGCGGCGGGTTGGGGGGCGCTGCCCCCCGCTTGCCCTGCGGGCAAGCGCCCCCCGGAGGTACTTGGGCAAAGAAGAAGCCAGGGGCGGGGTGCGCCTGGCTTCGGTCCGCGTCAGTGGTTGTCGCGCGGCAGGTCGTGCCGGATCTTCTGGTAGGCGGTCGCCAGTTCCAGGCAGCCGCCGTCGGACAGCTGGCCGACGTGGGTGCGGTAGATTTCCTGCCACGGGGTCTGGTGGCGGATCTCGGGCGGGGTCCAGGCGGCCTTGCGGGCGGCCCATTCGTCATCGGGGACGAGGGCATTGAGGGTGGAGGCGTTCAGGTCGAGCCGCACCCGGTCGCCGGTCTTGAGGTAGGCGAGGCCGCCGCCGACCACCGATTCCGGGCTGGCGTTCAGGATCGACGGGCTTTCCGAAGTGCCCGATTGCCGGCCGTCGCCCACGGTGGGCAGGTGGTGGATGCCCTGTTTGACGATGGCGTCGGGAGGCAGCATGTTCACCACCTCGGCCGAGCCGGGATAGCCGACGCAGCCGACGCCGCGGATGAAGAGGATGGTGTGGTCGTCGATGCCCAGCGAGGAGTCGTTGATGCGGTCGTGGTAATCCTCGGGCCCTTCGAAGACAACGGCGCGCGCTTCGAAGACGCCCTCGTTGCCCGGGGTGGACAGGAACCGCTTGCGGAAGTCGGCGCTGATCACCGAGGTTTTCATCAGGGCGCTGTCGAAGAGGTTGCCCGACAGCACCTTGAACCCGGCGTTCTGGCGCAGCGGCTTGGCATAGGTGGTGATCACCGCCGGATCGCGGCTGTCCCAGCCTGCCAGGTTCTCGCCCATTGTCTTGCCCGTCGCCGTCATCGCGCCGTCATGCAGCCGACCGGCCTTGCGCAATTCGCCCATCACCGCGGGCACGCCGCCGGCGCGGAAGAAGCTTTCGCCCAGGTATTCGCCCGCGGGCTGCATGTTGACCATCAGCGGCACGTCGTAGCCGATGGTTTCCCAATCCTTGACGTTCAGCGGCACGCCGATGTGGCGGGCGATGGCCTGCAGGTGCGGCGGCGCGTTGGTCGACCCGCCGATGGCGGCGTTGACCACGATGGCGTTCTCGAAGGCCTCGCGCGTCAGGATGTCGGAGGGTTTCAGATCGTCCAGCACCATCTGCACGATGCGCTTGCCGGTCTCGTAGGCCATGGTCATCCGCTCGCGGAACGGGGCGGGGATGGCGGAGTTGCCGGTCAGCGACATGCCCAGCGCCTCGGCCATGGCGTTCATGGTCGAGGCGGTGCCCATCGTGTTGCAATGGCCCAGCGACGGGGCCGAGGAGCAGACGCGGGACATGAATTCCTCGTAGTCGATCTCGCCCGCGGCCA
>JAGRMT010000036.1:32920-34443 GCA_020441125.1 Roseivivax sp. | reverse complement strand
GTGGTCTTGTCGCAGCCGGTGGTCAGCACCACGCCGTCGATCGGGTAGCCGTGCAGCACCTCGACCAGCGACAGGTATTGCAGGTTGCGGTCGAGCGCGGCGGTGGGCCGCTTGCCGGTTTCCTGGATTGGATGGACCGGGAATTCCATCGGGATGCCGCCCGCTTCGCGGATGCCGGCCTTGATCCGGTCCATCAGGAAGACGTGGATCTTGTTGCAGGGTGCGATGTCGCTGCCGGTCTGGGCGATGCCGATCACCGGGCGTTCGCTTTGCAGCTCTTCGCGCGAGAAGGCCTGGTTCTGGTAGCGTTCGACATAAAGTGCGGTCATCCCCGGGTTGTTGGGGTTGTCGAACCATTCCTGGGAACGGAACCGCTTGCGTGCGCGGGTGTCGGTCATTGGCATCCTCCCGTAACATGGCCAGGCCACAGGCCGCTAAACGCGGCTCTTGGCACAGCATTTCGATTTGGTATACCAAATGCAAGAGCAAAGAGCAGGACGCGGGGGGAGCGGCATGATCGGGCGTTGGATGGCGGCAATTTTGGTCCTGGGTACGGCAGCCCCGGCAATGGCCGAGGTATCTGCCATGACGCTGCGAACCTGCGCCGAGACGCAGATCGCGGCGGGGGCCGATCCCGGGTCCTGCCTGGCCGAGGCGCATGCGCCTTGCCTGGCCGAGGATATCTCGGCGCCTGCGGTGGTGGCGCTGTGCTTTGCCGAGGCCGAGCGCAGCTGGGGCGGCGCGATCGCGTCGCTGCTGGAGGAAGTCGGCACGCGCGCGCCCGAGCGTCTGGCGACGCTGGCGCGGATCGAGGCCAAGTACGACGTTCTGGGTGCGCTGGTGCAATGCGACCGGATGCAGGAGCTGTCGCAGGCGATGACCGAAGAGAGTGACGAGACGGTGCTGGCGCAGGTGGCGCGTTGTCGGGCCACGGCCTCGGCGCTGGCCTACGTGCGGCTGGTGGCGCGCGCGAAGGCGCTGCCGTGACGCCGCGAGGCGCCTTTTGGCGGGGGTACCGCGACTGTGCGCCGTTCATCCTGATCGTGGTGCCTTATTCGATGCTGTTCGGCGTTGTGGCGCGGGACGCGGGGCTGGATATCGTGCAGACCATGGCGATGGCGGTGCTGGTGATCGCGGGGGCCTCGCAATACACCGCGCTGGCGTTGTTGCAGGATCACGCACCGGTGTTCGTGGCGCTGCTGGCGGCGCTGGCGGTCAACCTGCGCATGGCGATGTATTCGGCGGCGTTGCAGCCGCACCTGGGTCATGCGCCACTGGGGATGCGGGCGCTGATGGCCTACCTGATGGTCGACCAGGCCTTTGCCGTGGCGGTGCGCACCTACGAGGACCAGCCGCAGATGCCGCAGCGGGTGAAGGTGGCCTATTACATGGGCTGCATGCTGCTGATCTGCCCGTTCTGGTACGGCGGGACGCTGGCCGGAGCCGTGCTGGGGCAGGCGATCCCGGCCTCGTTGAGCCTGGATTTCGCCGTGCCGGTCTGTTTCATCGCGCTGACCGCGCCC
>JAGRMT010000036.1:1428-32863 GCA_020441125.1 Roseivivax sp. | reverse complement strand
GCCGGGATGCCCTGGGGGCTGGGGCTGATCGTTGCGGCGCTGCTGGCGGTGCTGGCGGGCGGGCAGACCGAGCTGTTCCTGGCACGGCGGAGGGCGCAGGCATGATCGAGCCGGGGCCATTCTGGATGCTGACGGTGCTGCTGGGCATCGGCACCTTCCTGATCCGGTTTTCCTTCCTGGGGCTGTTGGGCGGGCGCAGCCTGCCGGCCTCTTTCCGCCTTTACTTGCGGTATGTCGGCGTGGCTGTGTTTCCGGCGCTGTTCACGCCGTTGCTGTTATGGCCGGCCGCCACCGGCGGCGAAACCGACCCGATCCGCCTGATCGCCGCGGCCGCGGCCTTTGTGGCGGGGCTGCGGATCAGCGTGATCGGTGCCATCGTCGCGGGCATGGGCACGCTGTACGCGCTGCAATTCATCACCACCCTATTCACCGGCTGAGGAGGACCCCCATGATCGAAGAGCCGAAGACCCTGACCATCGCACGCACGCTGCGCCGCCCGACGGATGCGCAGATCGCGGCGTTTCAAGGGATGCCCACCGGGTTTGTCGCCGACGCGATGGACGGCAAGGGCGCACTGTCGACCGAGATCCGCCCGGTGGGCGACGGGCGCGACATCCGCTGCATCGCCGCCGGGCCGGCGCTGACGGCCTATAACGGTCCGGGCGACATCCTTGCCAACCTCGCGGCGCTGAAATTCATCCGGCCCGGTGACATCCTCGTTTCGGGCGTGGACGGGCACCAGGGCTGTGCCACAGTGGGCGACCGGCTGACCGGGATGGCAAAGAACTGCGGTGCGGCGGGCTTCGTCACCGATGGGCCGATGCGCGATTATGCCGGTGTGGTGCAGGTGGGCCTGCCGTGCTGGTGCACCGGGCTGAACCCGAATTCGCCCTATGCCAAGGGGCCGGGCACGGTTGGCCTGCCGATCGACATCGGCGGGCGCACGGTCGAGACCGGCGACATGATCGTCGCCGATCAGGACGGCGTCGTGGTGGTTCCGTTCGCGCGCATCGACGAGGTGATCGCCAAGGTCCGCCATGTGCGCGAGATCGAGCTGGCGCTCGACGCCGAAGTCGCGGCCGGGCTGAAGGTGCCGCAGAGCATCCTCGATCTGCTCGACAGCGACGCGGTGGGCTACCGCGACTGACCGGCCGGGGCGGGCAGGGCGCGCCTCAGCGCGCCTTTTCGCCCCGTGCCACCGCCTCGGCCAGATCGAGCCCATTCATGTCGGCGATGATGTCGGACAGCATCGGCACGTAATGGTCGCCTTTGCCAATGGCTTCGGCATGGGTGAAATAGTGCTTTACCGCCGCGCCCAGGATGTTCACCACACCGGCGTCGCTGGCCATGTTGGCCAGGTAGCGCACGTCCTTCGAGCCATTGGCGATGGAGAACTTGTGCGCGTCGCGGTCGCGGCCAACGGCGTATTTCATGAAAGTCTCGAAAAAACCGTTGGACAGGCGCGAGGCGCCGATCACGTCGCGCACCGCCTGCGGCGGCAGGCCGACCTTGGCCGCCAGCACGGTTGCCTCGGAATACAT
This sequence comes from Roseivivax sp., assembly GCA_020441125.1. Classification (GTDB taxonomy): domain Bacteria; phylum Pseudomonadota; class Alphaproteobacteria; order Rhodobacterales; family Rhodobacteraceae; genus Mesobacterium_A. Next base: position 31,322 of record JAGRMT010000036.1, on the reverse strand, counting down.
CGCGGCATAGCCCATGGAGAGGAAGTTCATGATCAGCTTCATCTTGTGCGCCGCGCCAACCGGCCCGACGTGGTTCACCACGCCCGCCCAGCAGTCGATGATCGGGCGCACGCGGGCCACTGTGGCATCGTCGCCGCCGACCATCGCATCCAGCGTGCCGGCCTCGGCCTCTTTCGGGGTGCGTCCCAGGGGCGCGTCGACCAGGTGCAGGCCGCGCGCTGCCATCTGGCGGGCCAGCGCCTCTGTCGAGGTGGGGTTCGCGGTGGTGCTGTCGATCACCGTCAGGCCGGGGCGGGCATTTTCGATGATGCCATCGGGGCCAAGCATCAGCGCCTCGACCAGGTCCGAGTTGGGCAGGCACAGGCAGATCACGTCGCAACGCTGTGCCATTTCGCGGGCCGAGGTCACCTCGGTGGCGCCGTGCGCCAGCAGGTCCTCGACCGGGGCGCGGTTGCGGTTGCCCATCACCGTCAGGGAATAGCCGCCCTTCAGGATGTTGGCTGCCATGCCATGGCCCATCAGACCCACGCCGATAAAGCCGATTGCCGGTTTGTCGCTCATCCCCGATCTCCTGTCCTTGGGGCGCTGGATTTCGCGCCTTGATGCTGCTCTGAAATGGTATACCATTTCTCCGGGCACGCAAGCGCGCACCCCGGAGAGGGCGCGGCAGAGGGAGAGACGATGCCATTACCGATCCGGGGCGGCGCATGCTGACCTTTACGCTTGCAGTGTTGTTCCTTGTCGCCACGCCCGGACCGGGTGTGCTGTCGACGGCTGGCGTGGGTGCGGCCTATGGCTTCCGCCCGGGCCTGGCCTATGTCTCGGGGCTGTTCATCGGCACCAACATGGTGGCGCTGGCGGTGATCACCGGGCTGTCGGCCATCGTGCTTTCCGTTCCGGTGGTGCGTTACGTGCTGATGGCCGCGTCGATCGGATACCTGCTGTACCTGGCGGCCAAGATCGCCTTTGCCGGTTCGCGCATCGCCTTCATCGAGGCCAAGTCGGCGCCGGGGCTGGTACAGGGTGTGCTGCTTCAGGCGATCAACCCCAAGGCCTATACGGTAAACACCGCGCTGTTCACGGGCTTTCCCTACGCGCCGGACAACCTGCTGTTTGAAACCTTGTCCAAGCTGGTGATCGTCAACGCGATCTGGATCCCGGTGCACCTGGGCTGGCTTTGGGCCGGGGTGGCGCTGCACCGTCTGGACCTGCCCGAGCGGCGGCACCGTCAGATCAACTATGCCATGGCCGCCGCGATGCTGCTGGTGGTGGCGCTGGCCATCCTGTCGACATGGGGCAAGAAATGAGAGAGATCGCACCCGCGATAGACGCGCTGCGCGCGCTGCTGGGCGACCGTCTGAGCACCGCCGCGGCGGTGCGCGACCAGCACGGCCAGAACGAAACCTATTTTCCGCCGACGCCGCCCGACGCTGTGGCTTTCCCCGAAACCACCGAAGAGGTGTCGCAGATCGTGGCGATCTGCGCGCGGCACCGCTGCCCGGTCGTGCCCTATGGCGCAGGCTCGTCGCTGGAGGGGCACCACCTGCCGGTGCAGGGCGGGGTGACGCTGGACTTCGCGCGCATGAACCGGGTGCTGGCGGTTCGGGCCGAGGATCTGAACGTGGTGATCCAGCCCGGCATCACGCGCGAGGCATTGAACACCGAGTTGCGCGCCACGGGGCTGTTCTTTCCGGTCGATCCGGGGGCCAATGCCTCGCTTGGCGGGATGGCGGCGACGCGCGCCTCGGGGACAACCGCAGTGCGCTACGGCACCATGCGCGAGAACGTGCTGGCGCTTGAGGCGGTGATGGCTGACGGCACGGTGATCCGCACCGGCACCGCGGCGCGCAAGTCCTCATCGGGCTACGACCTGACGCACTTGCTGGTCGGCTCCGAAGGCACGCTGGGCATCATCACCGAGCTGACATTGAAGTTGCAGGGCATCCCCGAGGCGATCTCGGCCGCGACCTGCCGGTTCGAGACGGTGGCCGACGCGGTGAATACCGTGATCCTGACCATCCAGTCCGGCATCCCCATGGCCCGGATCGAGTTGGTGGACGAGATGATGGCGCGCGGTTTCAACCTCTACTCCAAGGCGGGCCTTCCGGAAAAGCCGCATCTTTTCGTAGAGTTCCACGGCTCTCCGGATGCCGTGCGCGAACAGGCGACAGCGTTTGGAGACATTGCCGCCGAGTTCGGTGCCGACGGGTTTTCCTGGACCGACGATCACGAGGCGCGCAGCGCCATGTGGAAGATGCGCCATGCCTCGCACTATGCCAGCTGGGCTTTGTCGCCGGGCAAGAAGTTCCTGCCCACCGATGTTTGTGTGCCGATCTCGGCGCTGGCCGAGGCGGTCGTCACCGCCCAGGACGAGGCGCGGCGGCTGGGCCTGACCTGTACCATCGTCGGCCATGTCGGCGACGGCAATTTCCATTGCGGCGTGGGCGTGGACCGTGCCGACGCCGAAGAGGTTGCCCGGGTCGAGGGCTTTACCGATATGCTGGCCAAGATGGCGCTGCGGCTGGGCGGCACAGTCACGGGCGAGCATGGTATCGGGCTGGGCAAGCAGAAATACATGGCCGCCGAACATGGTCCGGCGCTGGCCTACATGCGCGCGATCAAGGCAAGCTTTGATCCGCAAGATATTCTCAATCCGGGGAAAATCCTGCCCCCGGGCAATATGTGAGGAACCGATATGACACCGTTTCCAACCGATCCGAACGCCACGCTGGTGGGCCGTGTCTGGCGCCCCGGTGTCGGGCCCTGCCTGGTGACGCTGCGCGACGGCGCAGTGGTGGACATCACCAGCCGTGACACGCCGACAATGCGCGACCTGCTGGAAATGGACGATCCCGCCGGCCATGTCCGCGGCGCGCCGGGCGAGGTGCTGGCCGATGCGGCTGCGCTGATCGAGGGCTCGCGCCCCGGCGCCGGGCCCGATGCGCTGCACCTGTTGGCACCGCCCGACCTTCAGGCGGTCAAGGCCAGTGGCGTGACCTTTGCCCAGTCGATGGTCGAACGGGTGATCGAGGAGCAGGCGGCGGGCAACCCTGACCGCGCCCAGGCGATCCGCGCCAAGGTGACCGCGGTGATCGGCGACAGCCTGTCAGGTATCCAGCCCGGATCCGAAAAGGCAATGCGGGTGAAGGCCGTGTTGCAAGAGGCTGGTTTGTGGTCGCAATACCTGGAGGTGGGCATTGGCCCGGACGCCGAAGTCTTTACCAAGGCGCAGCCGATGGCGGCGGTGGGCTGGGGTGCAGCGGTGGGGCTTCACCCGATCAGCCGGTGGAACAACCCCGAGCCGGAAATCGTGCTGGCAATCGACAGCCGCGGCCGCATCCGTGGCGCGACCCTGGGCAATGACGTGAACCTTCGCGACATCGAGGGCCGCTCGGCCCTGCTGCTGGGCAAGGCCAAGGATAACAACGCCTCTTGCGCCATCGGCCCGTTTCTAAGGTTGTTCGATGCCGGCTACAGCCTGGCCGATGCCGAAAAGGCAGAGTTGGCGCTGCGGGTCGAGGGGCGCGACGGCTTCGTGATGGACGGGCATTCGTCGATGACCAAGATCAGCCGCCGCCCGGCCGACATCGTGGCGCAGACCATCGGTCGGCATCACCAATATCCCGACGGGTTCTTCCTGTTCCTGGGCACGCTGTTCGCGCCCATCCAGGACCGTGACGCGCCGGGCCAGGGCTTTACCCACAAGACCGGTGACAAGGTCGAGATCGCAGAGCCCTCGCTGGGTCTGCTCAGGAATGAAGTGCGGCTGTCAATTGATTGCCCTGAATGGACATTTGGAACCGGCGCGCTGATGCGCAACCTGTCCGGAAGGGGGCTGCTGTGACCCAGGTCTCGATCTTCGACGCCACCGCCTGCAAGCTGGGCGAAGGCCCGTTGTGGCACCCGACCCTGGGGCAGCTGTTCTGGTTCGACATCCAGGGCCAGAGGATGATGACCCGCAGCGGCGACGGGCTGAAGGTCTGGCAGTTCGACGAGCCGGTGTCGGCCGCGGGCTGGGTGGACGATGGCGCGCTGATGGTGGCCAGTGCCTCGGCTCTGATGCATTTCGATCTGGCCAGCGGTACACGGGCCGTGATCAGCCCGCTTGAGGCGGACAATCCCGCCACCCGCTCCAACGACGGCCGGACCGATCCGCATGGCGGGTTCTGGATCGGCACCATGGGCCGCAACGGGGAACCGGGGCTGGGCGCCTATTACCGCTATTACCGGGGCGAGCTGCGCCAGCTTTATGCGCCCTGGTCGATTCCCAACGCCACGTGCTTCAGCCCAGACGGCGGGCTGGCCTATCTGGCCGACACGCCAACGAACACAATCTGGCGCGTCCGGCTGGACAAGGACGGCTGGCCGGTGGGCGACCGCGAGGTCTTCCTGGCTCTGGAGCGCGGGCGGTTCCACCCCGACGGGGCGGTCGTGGATGCCGAGGGCAACCTGTGGTGCGCGCATTACGGGTGTTCGGTGGTCACCTGCCACGATCCGCAGGGCAAGCTGCTGCATTATGTTGACATGCCGGCGCGGAATACAACCTGCCCGGCCTTTGGCGGGGCGGACCTGTCGACGATGTATGTCACCAGCGCCGCAGGCGGGCTTGATGGCGTGCGCGGCCCGCAGGGCGCCACGCTGATGTTCCATCCGGGCGCCAGGGGCCTGCCCGAGCCAAAAGTCATACTGTAACAGAAGCGCGCGCTAAGCGGAGGATAAGCAATGAAAATCACGATTATTGGCGGCGGCGGTCTGGTTGGCCAGAAACTGGCACGGGCGCTGGCGGCGCGGGGCACGCTGCGTGACCAGACGATTGACAGCATGGTGTTGGCCGATGTTGTCGACCCGGCGCCTGTCGAGGCGCCTTTCGCCGTTACGCGCACGCGTTGCGATATTGCCGACCGTGCCTCGGTCGATGCCTTGCTGGCGGGTGGCACCGATGTGATCTACCTGCTGGCCGCCATCGTCTCGGGCCAGGCCGAAGAGGACCTGGACCTGGGAATGGCGATCAACATGATGGGCGTGTTCAACGTGCTGGAAAGCGCGCGGGCGCTGGGAACCTGCCCGGTGATGGTGTTCACCTCGTCCATCGCCGTCTACGGCGGCGAGGTTCCGGACCCGATCACCGATCACAGCTTCCTGAACCCGCAAACCAGTTATGGCGCGCAGAAGGCAATCGGCGAATTGCTGGTCAACGACTATTCCCGGCGCGGGCTGGTGGATGGGCGGGCGTTCCGCCTGCCTACGATTTCTGTCCGGCCGGGCAAACCCAACCGGGCGGCGTCCAGCTTCATGTCCTCGATCATCCGGGAGCCGCTGAACGGCCAGGAGGCAATCTGCCCGGTGGGTCTGGATTTCCCGCATTATTACCTGTCGCCAAAGCGTTGCGTCGAGAACCTGATCCTTGGTGCAGAGCTGGATGGCGCCGCCATGGGGCAAAACCGGGCGATGATGATGCCGGGACGGACCTGGACCATCGGCCAGATGATCGAGGCGATGACCAAGGTTGCCGGGCCCGAGCCGGCGCGCCTGATCCGGTTCGAGGACCAGCCCGAGATCCAGCGGATCGTCAAAGGCTGGCGCTTCGACCTGCGGCCCGAGAAATCGCTCAAGCTGGGCCTGCGGGCGGATGACAGTTTCGAAGACAACGTGCGGTACTACATGCAAGACGACCTGCCGCGCAGCTAAGACCAAGGAGTAGACCATGAGCCAGTTCGCCCGTTATCCAAGCCTGAAGGGAAAGTCGGTTTTTGTGACCGGCGGCGCCTCGGGCATCGGGGCCGAGATCGTATCGGCCTTCGCCGATCAGGGCGCGCGGGTCGGTTTTGTCGATTTCAACGCCGAAGCCGCCGAGGCGCTGATCGCCAAGACCCCCGGAGAAGTGCACTTCGCCCAGTGCGATCTGCGTGATATCAATGCGTTGCGTGGCGCTTTTGCTGCGCTGGAAAAGGCCGCCGGCCCAGCCACGGTGCTGGTCAACAACGCCGCCCGCGACGATCGCCACGATTGGCGCGACGTGACTCCCGAATATTGGGACGAGCGTATGAACACCAACCTGCGGCACATGTTCTTTGCCATGCAGGCGGTCGCGCCGGGGATGATCGCGGCGGGTGGCGGCTCGATCGTGAACATGGGTTCGAACAGCTGGTGGGAGGCAGTCGGCAACTTCCCGGCCTATGCCACCGCCAAGTCGGCCGTGCACGGGCTGACCCGCACCATGGCGCGCGATCTGGGAGGACACCGCATCCGGGTCAACACGGTGGTGCCCGGATGGGTGATGACAGAGCGGCAAAAAGAGCTGTGGGCCACGCCCGAGGCGCTGGAGCGGCATCGCCAGAACCAGTGCCTGCCGGACCTGATCGAACCGGTCTACCTGGCGCGGATGGTGCTGTTCCTGGCGTCGGACGACGCGGCGATGTGCACCGCCAACAACTACATGGTCGAGGCCGGCTCTATCTGAGCCGGCCGATGGGCGGCGCCGGTCAGTTGACCGGCGTCACCAGCGGTTTTCCGGCCAGCTGCATCTTGATATTTTCCAATTGCAACAAGGCCATATCGCGCCGTGTTTCCACGGTGGCAGAGCCTTGGTGCGGTTGCAGCACGACATTCGGCAGTGCAAAGAACCGCGGGTCGACCCGCGGCTCGTTCAGGAACACGTCCAGACCGGCGCCGGCGATGGCACCGCTTTCAAGGGCATCCAGCATCGCGGCCTCGTCAATCGTGGTCCCGCGCGAGATGTTGATGATGATCCCGCGCGGCCCCAGTGCCTGGATCACCTCGCGCGAGACATAGCCCTTGGTCGCCGCGCCGCCGACCAGCGCGACCACGAGGAAATCCACCTCGCGCGCGAGGTCGACGACATCGGCATGGTAGGTCCAGCCGGGTGTCTGCTTCTCGCTGCGCGAATGATAGTGGATGTCCATCTTGAAGGCGGCGAAGCGTTCGGCGATGTCGCGGCCGATACGGCCCAGCCCGACGATGCCCAGCTTGCCGCCGCTCATCTTGCGGTTCAGCGGCATGTCGCCCTTGCGGCCCCAGTCGCCGCTTCGCACCCAGGCGTCTGCCTTGACCACCTCGCGGCAGCAGGCCAGCAGCATCGCCACTGCCAGGTCGGCGACGTCGTCGTTCAGCACGTCGGGCGTGTTGGTCACCTTGATGCCAAGCTTTGCAGCCCCGGCGGCGTCGATGCTGTCATAGCCGACGCCGAAGTTGGCGATCAGCTTCAGGTTGGGCAGCAGCGCCATCACATCGGTGCCGAAGGGCTTGTGCCCCTTGAAGGCGGCGACGGTGATCCCGGCGCGCTGCGCCTCGCTCAGGGCGGCGATCTCGGTCGTTTCGCCGACGCTCAGGCTGGGCGCGGCGGCCTCAAGCCGGGCGCGGTCGGTATCGGAGTAGGACGAGCTGACGATCAGAAGTTGCGGCGTGGCCATGGAAATTTCCTTTCAGAGCAATTCGCGGATGCGGCGCAGGGCCTCGACGATATTTTCGGTTGAGTTGGCGTAGGAGAAACGCAGGTAGCCTTCGCCCCAGGCGCCAAAGCTGGTGCCCGCCACGGTGGCGACGCCGGCCTCGTTCAGGAACCGGTCCTGCGCCTGCCGGGCGGTCATGCCCGTGCCCTCGATGTTGGGGAAGGCGTAGAACGCGCCGGCGGCGTCGGCGCAGCGGAAGCCGGGCAGCGCGTTCAGACCATCGACGATCACCTGCCGCCGGGCATCGAACTGGGCGACCATCTCGCGCACCGCGTCTTGCGGGCCACGAAGAGCCGCAATTCCGGCATGTTGCGTGGCCGCGTTCACGCAGGAATGGTCGTTGATGCACAGCCGCGTCACGGCGTCCACCATCGAATCCGGCCAGACCGCATAGCCCAGCCGCCAGCCGGTCATGGCATAGGTCTTGGACCAGCCGTCCAGCATGATCAGCCGGTCGCGGATTTCCGGGTATTGCAGCAGGCTGGTGTGTTCGCGCCCGCCGTACAGCATGTTGGAATAGATCTCGTCCGACATCAGCGCCACATGGGGATGATCCAGCAGGCCCTTGACCAGCTTGTCGATTTCCTCTTTCGGCGTCACGCCCCCGGTGGGGTTGGCGGGCGAGTTGATGATAATCAGCCGCGTCCGGTCGGTGATCTTGGCCAGTACAGCCTCGGCCGAAAAGGCAAATCCGTTCTTTTCCTCCAGCGCGATCGGCACAGGCGTGGCGCCGGAATACTTGATGACCGACTCGTAGATCGGGAAACCGGGGTTGGGATACATGATCTCTACCCCGGGCTGGCCAAACATCAGCACGGCGAAGAACATGGTGGGCTTGCCGCCCGGCACGACGACGATGTTGTCAGGATTGACCTCGACGCCGTGGCGGCGGTTCAGGTCGGCGCAGACTGCCTCGCGCAGAGCAGGCAGGCCGTTGGCGGGCGTGTAGCCATGCGCGCCGTCGCGCAGCGCCTTGATCCCGGCCTCTACGATATGCTCGGGCGTGCGGAAATCGGGCTGGCCAATGCCCAGGTTGATGATGTCCTTGCCCTGCGCCGCCAGTTTCTGCGCCCGGGCCAGCACTTCGAAGGCCGATTCCGTGCCCAGTCGCGACAGGCTGTCGGCGAATATCAGTTGCGCCATGCGCGTTCCTCCCTTGCGGCCCGGTCAGTTTGGGCGGCTGCGTTTGTCCGAAGCAATACGCATTTTGGTATACCAAACTCAAGCGGGCTGTGTCAGAACCTTTGCAAAGGTGCCGCGGCGCACGGGAACGGAGTGCAAATCATGGATTTTTCGACACGGTTGGCCGCACGCGCGGCCGAGGGCAAACCGGTGCGCATCGGCCTGATCGGTGCAGGCAAGTTCGGATCGATGATCCTGGCACAGGCGCGGTTCATTTCGGGCTATCACGTGGTGGCGGTTGCCGACCTGGATGTCGCCAAGGCGCGCGGTTCGCTGGCCCGGGTCGGATGGGAGGCTTCGCAATACGGTGCGGCCACGCCGGGGCAGGCGCTGCGCGACGGAACGACCTGCGTAACCGACGACGTGCAGGCGCTGCTCGATTGCGAAGAGATCGAATGCATCGTCGAGGCAACGGGCCATCCGCTGGCCGGCTGCCGGCACGCGCTGCGCGCAATCGACGCGGGCAAGCACGTGGTCATGGTCAATGTCGAGGCGGACGTGCTGTGCGGCCCGATCCTGGCGGCCAAGGCGCGCGCGCAGGGTGTCTGCTACTCGATGGCCTACGGCGATCAGCCGGCGGCCATCTGCGAGCTTGTGGACTGGGCGCGCTCCTGCGGGTTCGAGGTGACATCGGCAGGCAAGGGCATGAACTTCGAACCGCGCTACCGTTATTCGACACCGGACACGGTCTGGGGCTTCTTCGGCTGGACAGAGGAAGAGGTTGCCAAGGGCGATTTCAACCCCAAGATGTACAATTCCTTCACCGATGGCACCAAGGCCGCGATCGAGATGGCGGCTGTGGCCAACGGCACCGGGCTTGACTGCCCGGATGACGGGCTGGCGTTCTATCCCGCTGGGCTGCATGATCTGGCGGGCGTGTTCAAGCCGGTCTCGGCCGGCGGACGGATGCCCAAGGCCGGGCTGGTGGATATCGCCGCCAGCCAGGAACCGGACGGCCGCGAGGTGGTCAACAACATCCGCTATGGCATGTTCGTGACCTTCCGCGCGCCGGACGAATATACCCGCGCCTGTTTCCAGCAATACGGCCTTCTGACCGACAAGTCGGGCTGGTACGGCTCGATGTGGCGGCCGTTCCACCTGATCGGGCTGGAAACCTCGGTTTCGGTGCTGTCCTGCGTGCTGAAGGGCACGCCGACCGGGTCGTCGGTGCAGTTCCGCGGCGATGCCGTGGCCACGGCCAAGCGCGATCTGAAGGCGGGCGAATACCTCGATGGCGAGGGTGGATATACCGTCTGGGCCAAGGCGATACCGGCGCGGCTTTCGGTGGCGCACAAGGCGCTGCCGATCGGGCTGGCGCACAAGGTGCGGCTGAAGCGCGACGTGGCCAAGGATCATGTCGTCAGCTTCGACGATGTCGACCTGGTGGACGAACTCGACATCGTCGCGCTGCGCGAGCAGGCGCTGTCGCTGATGTAATGCGGGGGCGGGCCGCGCTCACCGCGCCATATAGGCCCGCCAGCCGCCAAAATGCGTGATGTCCGCGGCCCCTTCCAGCGCGTGGGATTCACAAAGAAACCCGCTGACCGTACCGCTATCAGACAGGGCGACGCGGCCGATGCCCAGCGGTGCCGGGATGGCGGCGACAAAGGCGCCGAAGGCGGCGTCGGGCAGGGCCCAGACCTCGACCGCGATGCCCGGTCCGGCAAAGCCCGGATCGCGGATCATGCCCGGCTTGGGCGGGGTGGTGCCCGGCAGGGCATAAAGCCGGTACTCGGGCGCGGTGGTGGCGGTGCGCAGCAGCACGCCGCCGACGCCGGTCAGCTGCCCGTTCAGCGGCATTCCGGTCAGGTGCGCGCCCACCACGGCGATCTGTTGCCAGCCTTCCGGGCAAACCGAGGACGGGGCTGCGGGCAGGGCGGCGGCTGTGTCGCGGCCCATGCCGCATCCGGCGGCGGCATGCATCGCGGCGGCGAAGGGTGCCAGCGCCGCATCTGAAAACCCCGGTCCGACCAGCGTCACCCCGGCGGGCAGGCCCGAGGGGCCAAAGCCGGCCGGCACCGCGATTGCCGCCAGGCCCATCAGGTTGGCGAAATTGGTGTAGCGCCCGAACTGGCTGTTGCGGGCCACCGGATCGGCCAGCATCTCGGCCACGGTGCAGGTGGTGGGCGATGTGGGCAGCAGCAGCATGTCGCAGTCCCGCCAGACCGGGGCGACCTGCTGGCGGAAACCGTTCAGGGCATAAAGGCCGTTGAACGCGTCGACGGCCGAGTATTTGCGGGCGCCCTCGATGATGCCGCGCACGGTCGGGTCGAAATCGGCGGCATTGGTGGCGATGAAGCCTTCGACCGCGGCCAGCCGCTCGGCCACCCAAGGGCCATCATATAGCAATGCAGCTGCCTGCCGGAACGGGGCATAGTCGAACGGCACTACCGTGGCGCCCAGCGCTTCGGCTCTTGCCACGGCGGCATCGTACAGCGCTTCCACCTCGGCATTGCCGAAGAACTCACGCTCGGCCCCTGCCAGTATTCCGATGCGCGGGCGCGCCGGCAGGGCAACCGGGGCCGCGGGGCGCGAGAACGGATCGGCGGGGTCGTACCCCTCCATCACCGCGCGGGCGGCGATGCCGTCGGCGACGGTGCCGGCAAAGACGGTGACCACGTCGACCGAACGGCAGGCGGGCACCACGCCGGTATTTGGAACCAGCCCCGGTGTCGGCTTGATACCGACCAGGTTGTTGAAGGCTGCTGGCACCCTGCCGGAACCGGCGGTGTCTGTGCCCAGTGCAAAGGCACACAAGCCCGAGGCCACCGCCACGGCCGAGCCCGAGGACGAACCGCCCGAAACATAGGCCGGATCGAACACAGAGCGCGGCGCGCCATGGGGCGAGCGGGTACCGTTGAGCCCGGTGGCGAACTGGTCAAGGTTGGTCTTGCCGATGACAAAGGCACCGGCCGCACGCAGCCGCGCGACGGTGGTCGCATCGGCCTGAGGCGCATAGGCATAGGCCGGACAGGCGGCAGTTGTGGGCAGGCCAGCGACGTCTATATTGTCCTTCACCGCAAAAGGGATACCCCATAGCGGCAGATCGTTCGGCAGCGCCATCACCGCGCGCGCGGCATCCCGCAGGGCGGCATCTGGCACCGGCGTGATGAACACGGCGCGGTCGGTCAGCGCGTCGCGCCGGGCGATGATCGCCTCGGCCACATCAAGCGGGGTTGCCCCGGCGGCGTAGGCTTCGCGCAGGGCCGCGATCGTCAGCATTTCAGGGAGCATCTTGTTCCTTTCCCGCACCGGGAATGCCAGTGCCAATTTCAGCGATGGCCGGCGGCGTGTCGATCATCGACACATGCGCCGCGACGACTCGCCAGCCCTCGTCCAGCCGCGCCCAGCTTTGCATCTGCCGGCCCACCCGGCCCGGCGCGCTGTCGCGCAGGAACAGGGTAGAGGCAGTGGCGAAATCGGTGCCGAAGGTGGTGATCGTGGTGCGCGCCAGCCGCCGGGCCAACCCCTGGGGTGGGCGCGCGGTGCGAAAGGCCAGGATCTCGGCCGCGCCGTGCAGGTTCTCGGCGATGCCATAGCGGATCACCCGCGCGTTTTGCCAGAACAGCGCATCCAGCGTGGCCACGTCATTGCCGACCAGCGCCGCCTCGTAGCGGGCGAACAGCGCGGTCACCTCTGCCAGCGTGGCCGGGTCGTTGACGATCACTCGGCGCGCTCCATCCGGGCGCGCAGTTCGCGCAGGAAGGGGATCGTGTCGTACTGGTCCTCGCGCACCGAGGGCCAGTCAACCCCGGCGGGGCGCGGCGCGGCAGAGTGGGTGGCGATCAGCTCTGCCTCGGTGGCGACATAGTCCAGCGGGCTGTCATGGGCCTGCATCACCACGCGCGTCTCGGGCACCAGCTGGCAGGAATGCACCGTGGTTGCCAGCACCGTTTGCGGCCCGATCTTGCCCAGGTCGCGGAAGATGCCGGTTTCAAGGTCCGCAAAGCCCGCACCCTTGCCGGTGCGCCCGCCGGCGCGGCTGACCGCGACCGAGCCGACGACGCAGAAGTCCAGCGGCTCGACGTCTTCGAAGCCGATCCGCTCGCCATGCATCAGGTAGCCTTCCGAGGTGGCGGCCAACTCGAAGCTGACACCCTTGGCGATGAGCGCCTGCGGGTCGATGCGCAGGTAGGGAAATTCGCGCGTCAGGTAGGGCACCGGAGCGTAGAGCATCTTGCCTTCGTAAAGCGCGCGCAGCCTCACCGGGATCTGGGGCGGATCGGGATTGCACTTGACGACACGGGCCGCCTGCCATTCGGGCGTCTGCGCCAGGTGCCAGGCGGCGCGGTCGGCGCCGATGAAGTTGGGAATATGGCTCCAGGTCGGGCCCATCGACTGACCGCTGGCCTCAAGCCCGTCCCAGACTTCGGCGCGCAGGCCGTCCTTGTCGCTGTTTCGTCCCGCCCAGCGGCCGGTTTTCTGCATCATGTTGTCTCCTTCGGCAGCGGCGCGGCAACCGCGCCCATCCGTTCCAGCAGCCGCGCCACGCGCAGCGCCACGTCTTCGCGCCAGGGGGCGGCGATCACCTGCACCCCGATCGGCAGCGTCGCGCCCGCAAGCCAGACCGGAACCGCCACCACCGGCAGCCCGATGGCCGAGATGGGCTGGGTAAAGACGCCGATATTGGGCCTCAGCGGCACCCGTTCGGCGCCAAGGTCCAGCCATTTCTCGCCCAGCATGGGCGCGGTGCAGGGCGTGGCCGGGGCAAGCAGCACGTCAGCTTGGGCAAACAGCGCCGCCGCCTCGGCGGCAAAGGCGCGGCGCACCTTTTGCGCCTCGATGACCAGCGCGGCGGGTAACAGCGCTCCGGCGATCAGCCGGTCGCGCACGTCGGGGTCAAAGGCCCCGGCCTGGCTGCGCAGCCGGTCCAGGTGCAGCGCCCCTGCCTCGGCCATGGTGATCAGAAAGGCGGCGGCGCGCGCCTCGGCGGCATGGGGCAGCGCGACCTCGGCGCGCACCTGAAGCGCCTGGGCGACATGGTTCAGCGCGGCGCGCGCCTCGGCCCCGGCGCCCTGTTCGAAATATCCGCCCAGCCGGGCGATGCGCAGCCCGGCGATGCCATCGTTCAGGCCGGGCAAGGCCGGTTCTGCCCGGCGCGGTGTCTGTGCCGGATCGGCGGGATCGGGGCCCTGCATCGCGTCATAGGCCAGTGCCAGATCGGTGACCGTACGGGCGAATGGGCCCAGGTGATCGAGACTGGCGACAAACGGAAAACTGCCGTGCCGGCTCAGCCGCCCGTAGGTGGGTTTCAGCCCGAAGATGCCGCAGAATGACGACGGAACCCGGATCGAGCCATTGGTGTCGGACCCCAGCGCCAGCGGCACCAGACCGCTGCCCACAGCCGTGCCCGACCCGCCAGAGGAGCCGCCCGACATCCGGCGCGGATCGTGCGGATTGACCGAGGCGCCGTCATGGGCGTTCTCGCCGGTGAAGTCATAGGCGTATTCGCCCATGTTCAGCCCGCCCAGCAGCACCGCGCCGGCCTTTTCCATCCGGCAGATCAGCGCGGCGTCACCCTCGGCGGGGGGATGGGCGCGATTGATCCGCGACCCGGCGCGGGTGGGCAGCCCGGCGATGTCGAACAGGTTCTTGACGGCGAAGGGCGCACCGGCCAGCGGGCCGGGATCGAGGCCCTTGGCCACAAGCGCGTCGATCTGGTCGGCGCGCGCCAGCGCGCGGGCCGCGGTGACATCGGTGAAGGCGTTCAGGCGCGGGTTGCGCGCGGCGATATCGGCCAGCGCCGCCTCGGTCACCGACCGGGCGGTTTGCCTGCGCGCCTTGACGGCCGCGGCGATCTCGGCGGCGCCGGGGCGGATCATTCCAGGCTCTCGGGGCGGAACACCGGGGCCGGTTCGGCCAGGTCGCCCTGGGCAAACCCGGCCATGCGCGCCGCTGCCGCCTGTGCCGCGCGCAGGTTCTGCACCACGCCGGGGCGGTGCGCCGGATCGACCGGCAGATCCAGCAGCGGCGCCAGCGCGTCAATCAGCGCGTCGGGGTCAAGCGGTGCTGTCATGCCACAGCCGCCTCCAGCGCGGCCAGCGGCGCTGCCCAGCCGACGATGCCGCCCTGCGCGGTCAGCATCTCGATCGTGGCCGCCTTGAACTGCGGAAAATAGCTTTCGGTGGCGTCGGTGATCAGCAGGCATTCATAGCCGCGGTCGTTAGCCTCGCGCATCGAGGTCTGCACGCAGACCTCTGTCGTGACCCCGGCAAAGACCAGGTGGCTTATCCCCTCGGCCCGAAGCGCCTCGTGCAGGCCGGTGGCCCAGAACATGCCCTTGCCGGGCTTGTCGATCACGCGTTCGCCATCCATCGGCGCCAGCGCGGGCACGATCTGGTTGCCGGGCTCGCCGCGCACCAGCAGCCGGCCCATCGGCCCGTGCTGGCCGATGCGCGGGCTTGCGTTGCCGCGCGCGATCTTGGCCGGCGGACAATCCGACAGGTCGGGCAGGTGCGCCTCGCGCGTGTGGATCACAGGCCAGTTCCGGGCGCGGAACACCGCCAGCAGACCTGCCACGGCGGGAATGATCGCCTGAAGCCGTGCCACGTCATTGCCCAGCGCGGCGCCAAAGCCGCCCGGCTCGACAAAATCGCGCTGCATGTCGATCACCACAAGCGCGGTGCGCCCGGGCGGGAAAGCATAGGGATAAGGATGCGCCGCGACGGTGATCATGCGTGTCCTGCCATGTACTTGCCGATGGTCTGCCGGTCCGCCTCGGCGCCCGGGGCGATGTGCACGATGCGCCCGCCCGACATCACCGCGACGCGGTCCGACAGTTCCAGGATCTCGTCCAGGTCCTCGGACACCAGCAGCACCGCGGCGCCCCGGTTGCGCGCGGCAACGATCTGGGCCCGGATCTCGGCGACGGAAACGAAGTCCAGCCCGAAGCATGGGTTGGCAACGATCAGCACCCGTACGTCCTGCGACAGCTCGCGCGCCAGTACCGCGCGCTGGACGTTGCCGCCCGACAGGTTCTCGATCGGGGTTTCGGTCGATGGCGTCTTGACCCGGTAGGCGGCGATCAGTTCGGCCGCGCGGCGGCGCATCTGCGCCGGTTTCAGCCACCAGCCCAGCCCGGCCATCGGCGGGCGGTCGAAGGCGCGGAAGGCGATGTTTTCGGCCACAGTCATGCGGCGCACGGCGGCGTTGCGCAGCGGCTCTTCGGGCAGGCCGAAGACCTTGAAGCCGTGATAGTCGCGCCGCGTCGCCTCGAACGGCTTGCCGTTGATGAAGATGCGCCCGTCTTTCAGCGGACGCTGGCCGGTGATGGCTTCGACCAGCTCGCTCTGGCCGTTGCCCGACACACCGGCAACGCCGACAATCTCGCCGCCGCGCACCTTCAGGTCCAGCGCCTCGACCGCCGGCAGACCTTCGTCGTCATCGACGTAAAGCGCGGTCAACTCCAGCTGAAGATCGCTGGCGACGCCCTCGGCGCGGGCTTCGGGCGGGCGCACCTCGGCCTCGCCGATCATGAGGCGCGACATGGCATCGGTGCTCATCTCCGACACCGGCCCACCCCCGACTTGCCTGCCGCGACGCAGAACGCTGACCGCATCGGCAAAGGCGGTTACCTCGCGGAACTTGTGGGTGATCATCAGAACGGTGATTTCGCCTGCCTCGGTCATGCCGCGCAGCAATCCCAGCACCTGGTCGGCCTCGCCCGGCGTCAGCACCGAGGTCGGCTCGTCCAGGATCAGGAAATGCTGGTTGAGGTAGAGCTGCTTGAGGATCTCAAGCTTCTGCTTCTCGCCGGCCGAGAGCGCGGAAACCGGCGTTTCCAGCGGCACCCGGAACGGCATCCGGTCCATGAAGGCGGTCAGGGCTGCCTTCTCGGCCTTCCAGTCGATCACCGGCGCCTTGTCGCCGCGGGCGATCACCAGGTTTTCGGCCACACTCAGGCAGGGCACCAGGGTGAAGTGCTGGTAGACCATACCGATGCCGATGTCGCGCGCCGCCGCCGGGGTGGGAATGCGCGCCTCGGCTCCATTGACGAGGATCGTGCCGCGGGTCGGCTGGTAGAAACCCAGGATACATTTCACCAGCGTGGACTTGCCCGCGCCGTTTTCCCCCAGAAGCGCGTGAAAGCTGCCCGGCGCGACATTTATCGACACATCGTCCAGCGCGACCAACGGGCCAAACACCTTGGTCATGCCGACGGTTTCCAGCCCGATGGCGCGGGTTTGCGGTGCGGCCAGGTCCTTCATCCCAGCGCCTCCAGCAGCTGCGCCGAGGTGCCCACCGCGCCGAACACGCCGCCCTGCATGGTGACCATGTCCAGTGCCGCCAGGTGGTTTTCCAGCTTGGTGGCGCCGCATCCGTCGGCCACGATCAGGCATTCAAAGCCGCGATCGTTCGCCTCGCGCATGGTGGTGTGCACGCAGACATCGGTGGTTATGCCGGTCAGGATGAGGTTGGCGATGCCGCGCGTACGCAGGATCAGCTCAAGGTCGGTTGCGCAGAAACTGCCCTTGCCTGGCTTGTCCAGCACGACCTCGCCCGGCAGGGGGGCCAATTCTGGGATGATCTGCCAGCCCGGCTCGCCCCGTACCAGGATCTTGCCGCAGGGGCCGGGATCGCCGATGCCCGCGCCGATCCGCTGGCTGCGCCAGCGCTTGTTTGCGGGCAGGTCGCTCAGGTCGGGGCGGTGGCCTTCGCGGGTGTGGATCACCGTCAGCCCGCGGGCCCGCGCGGCCGCCAGCAGCGCCTTGATCGGGCCGATCGGCGCACGCGTCAGGCTGAGGTCGTAGCCCATCGTGTCGACATAGCCGCCCTCTCCGCAGAAATCGGTCTGCATGTCGATGACGATCAGCGCGGTGTTGGCAGCGCGGAAATCGCCGTCATAGGGCCAGTGATAGGGGTTGGCGGGGATCGGGGCAAAGGTCATGGCGGGCTCACTTCACGATCGACAGCTCGCCCGGCGCGGCATGGGCGGCGACACCCGAACGGGCCGAGGCGACCATGATGAACAGGGTCAGGATGTAGGGGGCGGCATTGAAGAAATAATAGCCCTGGCTGATCCCGACGGATTGCAGCGCCGGTCCCAGCGCGCCGGCCGCGCCAAAGAGCAGCGCCGCCCAGACGCAGCGCAGCGGGTTCCAGCGGGCAAAGATCACCAGCGCCACGGCCATCAGCCCCTGGCCCGAGGACAGCCCCTCGTTCCAGCTGCCGGGATAGGACAATGACAGGAAAGAGCCGCCGATCCCGGCCAGTCCGCCGCCAAGAACCGTCGCCAGAATGCGCACCCGCACGGGGTTCACGCCCATCGCGCGGGCCGACGGTTCGCTGTCGCCGGTCATGCGCAGGATCAGGCCCGGGCGGGTGTTGGCCAGCGCCCACCACAGCGCCACGGCGATCACCAGTCCCAGGAAGAACAGCGGGTTGATCTGAAGCGCCTGGCGCAACGCCGGGTTCGACGACCACTCGCCCAGCGCCAGCCCTTCCAGCCGGGGCGCCTGGGGCTGGATGTAGGGCTTGCCGAAAAAGAAGGCGATGCCGATGCCAAAGGACATCAGCGCGATGCCCACGGCAATGTCGTTGACCTTGGGCAGCGAACAGATGGTGCCATGCAGCAGCCCCAGAACCAGACCGGCGGCAAAGGCGCCGGCCACGCCCAGCCAGGGCAGGCCGGTGTGGAAGGACAGCGCATAGGCGACCATCGCGCCCAACACCAGGTTGCCCTCCAGCCCCAGGTTGATGCGGCCCGACTTCTCGGTGATCGTCTCGCCCAGCGCGACGAAGAGATAGGGGGTGGAGACGCGGATCGCCCCGCCCAGCATGGCGATCAACACGGTTTGCAGCGCGGCTTCGGGCATCATGCGCCCTCCCGTTCACGGAAGAGGGGCAACCGGCCATAGAGCGCGTCCGAGGCCAGCAGCATGACGAAGATAAGCCCCTGCAACAGCGCCGAGGTGGCGTCCGGCAGGCCCATGCGGCGCTGGATCAGCCCGCCGGATGCCTCGATCGCACCAAAGACGATGGCAATGGGCACGATGGCGAGCGGGTTCTGCCGGGCCAGAAAGCTGACCAGGATGCCGGTAAAGCCGTAGCCGGCCACCAGCGAGGCGTTGGCCTGTCCGTGGATCGCGGCCACTTCGAAGAAACCCGCCAGCCCGGCACAGGCGCCCGACAGCGCGGTGCAGGTCAGGATGATGCTGCCCACCGGCAGGCCCTGCGCGCGCGCCGCGCGCGGGTTGCCGCCAGTGACCCGCGCGGCAAAGCCGAAAGTGGTCCGCGACATCAGCAGCCACAACGCCACCGCCAGCACCGCGCCTGCGACCAGGCCCCAGTGCACATCGGTTCCGGGGATTGCGCCAACCATGTTTTCCTTGCCCCAGGGCATGGTCGATGGCTTGTTGGCGCTGGCCGGGTCGCGGAAGATGCCCTCGACGAAGAAATTCATCGTGGCGATGGCGATATAGGTCAGCAGCAAGGACGAGATCGTCTCGTTGACAGAGCGCGCATGGCGCAGCCAGCCAACCAGCATGATCAGCGCGGCGCCGGTGACCATCGCCGCCGCGGCGGCGAGTGGGAGCAGCACCAGCGGCGGGGCGCCGGCGGCGATCAGGGGCAGGGCGGTGATGGCGGCCACGAAACCGCCCAGGACCAGCGCACCTTCGGCGCCGATCATGGTCAGCCCGATGATCGCGGGAATTGCGAAGGCCAGCGCCGTCAGGATGATCGGCGCCGAGCGTTGCAGCGTGTTCTGGATCGAGAAGGCAGAACCGAATCCGCCGGTCCAGACCAGCTGGAAAAACTGAACGGGGCTCTTGCCCAGCAGCAGCAGAAAGACAGAGAACAACAGCGCCGAGAGGGCGACCGATCCCAGAGAGATGGCCAGGGTTTCGGCCGCGCGGCGCGCGGTCACGGTCAGGCCGCGTGTTTGCGGCGGAAGATTGGCAGTGGCGTCCACGCGCGGCCCCTCGTATTCGGGTCAAGCCGAGGCGCGGCGGAGGGAGGGTCCGCCGCGCCGGCCGTGCCTCAGGTGATCGAGCCGATCACGCCTTCCAGCAGATAGTTCATGCCGTCGAGGTACGGGTCGTAATTGTCGTAGGTCTTGTCGATGACGACGTTGCCGGCGTTGTCTTTCAGCGGGCCGACATAGATCGGCTTGCCTTCCTTCAGCCCGGCAATGGCGGCATCGGCGGCGGCGATCGCCTCGGGCGTGGCGCCCGCGCCATAGGCCGTGTTGCGCACCATGTCGTTATGGTAGCCGCCGACCACCACGTTGGGCAGCGCCTCGCCCTTGGCCAGCATGTCGGCATACATGGTGTAGATGGTTTCCCACTTGTATTCCGCGCCGGTGATGAAGCCCTTGGGCGCCAGCGGCGCCTGGCTGGCGTTGTGGCCGCAGGATTTCACGCCGCGCGCCTCGGCGGTTTCGATCACCACCTTGGGTCCATCGACATGGCAGGTCAGCACGTCGCAACCGGCATCAACCAGCGCGTTGGCGGCCTCGGCCTCGCGCACGGGCATCGACCAGTCGCCGGTGAAGATCACCTGCACCGTGGCATCCGGCCGGACAGAGCGCGCGCCCAGCAGAACCGAGTTGATGTTGGACAGAACCGAGGGGATCGGCTTGGCCGCGACAAAGCCGATCTTGCCGCTGGCCGAAGACAGCCCCGCGGCGACGCCGTCGACGTAATGCGCCTGGTTGAGATAGCAGAAGTAGCTGCCGGCGTTGGCCGGGTCGCTGTCTTTCCAAAGCGGCGCGGCATGGCGGAAGGCCACGTCTGGATACTTGGCCGCCAGGTCCAGCATGAACGGCGTGTAATAGCCAAAAGACGTGCCCAGGATCAGCTTGGCCCCGTCGATGTTGATCATCGATTCCATCGACTTGGCGCAGGCGTCCGTCTCGGGCACGTTCTCTTCCTCGACGACGGTCACATTGGGCGTGGCCTTGAGGATTTCCATTGCCACGGCATGGGCCTGGTTCCAGCCGAAGTCATCCTTCGCGCCAACATAAACCACGCCGATGGTCAGCGCTTCCTGCGCGGCGGCCAGACGTGGCAGCCCGAAAGGCAGCATCGCCGCGCCGATCCCGGCGGCGCCGGTCTTCAGCAGGGTGCGGCGGTTCAGAGTATGCAAGGTCATGTGTGAGTCCTCAGTTACCTTTGGTTAAGACTCATGAGTTCGCGCACGCAGCATCGCGTCAAATGCCGCCTGATGCCCGGACGCCTTTGCTTGCGCTTTGCCCGTTTGCTGGTCCGTTGCGTGGGGCGTTGCCGTTTTTTGCGGCGGCAGAAGGATACAGGCGGTCATTTCCACGCGTTCGAACGGCTCTGCCCGCGTCGCGCGCGCGGCGCGCTCCCGCGCGCGAAAGCCGCATCATGCGATGTTGCACCACGCCTTGCTGCAAGGCTAAGCAGGGACGAGCGCTTGCGTTCATCACGGTAGCCAAGAGACGAGTTGTGACGTGACGAAGAAATCCCCCAACCTGCGCACCCGGCTGTTTCAATTGCACAGCTGGTTCGGCCTGCATCTGTTCGTGATCCTGGCCTTGATGTTCCTGACCGGCACGCTTCTGGTTTTCGTGTACCAGATCGAGGCGACATTCTCTTCCGGTCAGCGGCTGGCAGAGCCGGCAGCAATCGCCGAGCGCGCCTCGTTCGGGCAGATGTACGATGCCGCCACAGCCTATGCGCCCGATGGCGGGATATCGGTTCTGGCGCATTCCCGCTCGGACTGGATTGCCGACAAGGCCGAAGTGTACATCCAGGGCCGCGGCATGCGGCAGTTGTGGTTTTCGGGTCCCGAGGGCTCGGTCGGCCATGAAAGCGCGCTGGTGAACCTGCGGCGCATCCTGTTCGACTTTCACAGCTCGTTCATGACCAGCCACCGGATCGGCGCGTTGCTGGCAGCGACGTTTGGCTTTGTCGTGCTGGGCTTTGCCATCACCGGGCTGGTGACTTATCGCCGGTTCTGGCGCGGGCTGGGGCGGTTGCCCTCGACGCAGAATGGCGCGCGCGGCTGGTGGGCCGGGCTGCACCGGTTGCTTGGCGTTTGGCTGGCGCCGTTCCTGCTGATCGCGGGCTTCACCGGGTCGATCTATTTCTTCACCACGGCCAACGTGATGACGCATGAACGGCTTCAGGCCCGCAATGGCGCCCCGCGCGAAGCGGCAAAGCCCGCCGGCTTTGACGGCGCGGCGGTTGATGCGGCTGTCGCGGCGGCCACGGCCGCGGCACCGGGCGCAACCTGGGAAGTGGTGCGCCTGCCGGGCCGGGCCAACGATCCGATCCTTCTGTTCGGCTATGACGACGCCGCCCTGACCGGCGCCGAGGCCGCGCGCGCCGCGGTGGACCCCACCAACAACGAGGTTCTGGGCGTGATGCGCGCCGCCGAGCTGAGTCCGGTCGGCCGCTTCCTGGAAGCGACGGACCAGCTGCACGAAGGCCGCTTCGGCGGCTTCGCGACAGAGCTGCTGTGGGTGATCTTCGGCGCCATGGCCACGCTGCTGTGCGCGGCGGGCGCGGCGATCTATGCCGCACGCACCTGGCGGCCCGACAGCACGCAGGGTCCGGTGGGCCGGATCCTGGCGCGCTCGGTCTTTATCAAGTGGGGCATCCCGGCCTTTCTGCTGGCCGAGATCGCGCTGGCGGTGGTGCGGTTTACCTGATCACCGCCCCTCGGGCAGCCATCCGGCGTAAAGCGGATGGTCCGGGGGCAGGGGCAGGTCCACCGGCGCGCCCGTGCGGGCCGAGTGGTAGCAGGCGGTGACGAACTCGATCGACTTGCGCGCCGCGTCGTAATCGACGATCCGCGCCGGTTTGCCATCGAGGTGATCCGCCATCGCCTCGAACATCCCCGCATAGCGCGGCTTGGATCCGGTCGCGGTGGCCACCACCGCGTCGATCTGCGCCTGCGTTGTCGGCGCGCGGGCGGTGAAGGTCCAGCCCTTGGTGGCCAGCGCATAGGGCGCGTGGTCGCTTTCCACCGTGAAGCCCTCGAACATCAGCCGCAGCCGGCTCATGTTCCCGGCGCAGCCCAACGTGACGGAGGAAGTGATCAGCGCGCCGGACTCCATGCGGATCGCCAGCGCGGCGCAATCCTCGACCTCGATCGGGTTCACCCGGGTCGCGGTGTCGGCATAGACCCGCGCGACGGGGCCGATCAGCGAGGGCAGCAGATCGTGGATGTGGATCGCGTGGCCCAGCAGCGCGCCGCCCTGTTCACCGGCCCAGGTGCCGCGCCAGGGGACGGAGTAATACTCGGCATCGCGGTCCCAGTGGGTTTCCAGGCTACCGGCAAAGCACTTGCCCGCCAGCCCGGCGTCGATCAGCGCGTGAAGCTGCGCGGTGCCAAGGCCATAGCGATATTGGAACACCGGGTAGAGCCGGCCATTGGTTTCAGCCACCTTGGCCGCGACCTCGTCAGCCTCTTCCAGGCTGTCGACCAGCGGCTTTTCGCAGACCACGATCTTGCCCGCGTCCAGCGCCGCCATCAGCGTGCGCATGTGCAGGTGGGGCGGGAGGCAGATGTTGACGATGTCGACGCCGGGATCGGCCAGCACCGCGTCCAGCGAGCCCGTCCAGGTCACGCCCGGATACTGGTCCGCCAGCTTGCGCCCGCGTTCCTCGTTCAGGTCGCACACGCTGACAACTGAAAAGCGGTCCGGCAGCTGGGCATAGCCATCCAGATGCTGCGCGCCGATCCCGGCGCCGATGATGGAAACGCGGTACGTCATGCTTCGGCTTTCATCTGGGCGCGGATCGCCAGCTCGGTTGCGGTGTAGGTGTGGCGCTGGGTGACGGCGGTTTCGGTGCGGTCCTGCACATCCGCCGCGATGCGCGGGAAATAGGGCAGGGGTTCGTTCCGGCAGTCGATGTGCACGTTCTCGGTCCCGTTCACGAGGTACAGGTTGTCAGTGCGGTGCGCCTGTCCGATTTCCGCATACTTGCGGCACTCGATGTAGCCTTCGGTCCCCTGGATGAAGAGCCGCCCGTCGCCCCAGGTGGGCAGCCCGTTGGGCGTGAACCAGTCGACGCGGACATAGCCGTGGGCGTGAGCCGACCGCAGCGTCACCTCGCCGAAGTCCTGGAAGCCGGGGTATTCCGGCTTGGTCGAGTTCTCGACATGGGCGTGCACGATCTCTGCCGTGTCGGACCCGGTCAGGTGCAGGAACTGGTCGATCTGGTGCGAGCCGATGTCGCAAAGGATGCCGCCATAGCGCCGCCGTTCGAAGAACCACGCGGGGCGCGTCGCCAGGTTCTGCTTGTGCGGGCCCAGCCCCAGCGTCTGCACGACGCGCCCGATGGCGCCGCCGAAGACCAGTTCGTCCACCTTGGCCATCGTTGGCACCTGGAAACGTTCGGAAAAGTTCACCGTCCAGATCCGCCCGGTGCGGGCCTGCACCGCCCTGATCGCAGCCAGCTGTTCCAGCGTGGTGCAGCCGGGCTTGTCGACCATCACGTCCTTGCCCGCCTCCATCGCCGCGATGGCCAGCGCGGCGCGGTCCTCGGGCACGGCGGAGATCAGGATCATCCGGACCTCTGGATCGTCGAGGATGCGGCGCTTGTCGTCCACCTTCTCAAGCTCGGGGAAAGTCTGGCGGAACTTGTCTTCTGTCACCGCCGGGCCGTCCGTCCAGTACTGCGTGGCGGTGCAGCCCTGCGCCTTCATGTTCGACAACATGCCGAAGATATGACCGTGGTCGATGCCCAGGATGCCGAGTTTGAACGCCATGTCAGACCTCATTCAGTGAAACGCGGGCGCCTGTCTGCCCGCTGCGCTCCAGCGCGGCGATCAGGCGGTGAACCTCCAGCGCGGCGCGGCCGGGGACCATGGGCGCGCGGCCCTCGCGCAGGGCGGCGGCAAAATCCTCGACCACGGCGCGGTGCCAGTCCGAGGTGAAGGCCATCGGGTCGGCCCCCGCGCCAGAGGCGGCAGCCTGGCCGAATGCCTCGGACCGGCCATCGTGCCAGTCGATCCGCAGAACCCCCGCCGCCAGCGCGGCAGAGCCCTTGGCGTGGTGCAGCGTGATCGTCTCGCCCCGTCCGGGGAAGCTGGCGGTGGTGGCTAAAACCTGCCCCACCGCGCCCGAGGCAAAGCGCAGCCCGGCGCAAACGAAGTCCTCGGCCTCCATCCGGTGCAGGCCGGTGGTGGCGGTCAGCGCGGTCACGTCGGCCACCGGGCCGGTCAGCGTCAGCATCAGGTCCAGCGTGTGGATGGCTTGCGAGATCAGCACCCCGCCGCCGTCGCGCGCATAGGTGCCGCGCCCCGGCGCGTCGTAATAGGATTGCGGGCGCCACCAGGGTACGTTCACTTCTGCCGCGTAGAGCGCACCCAGGTCGGGCAGGCGCGCGCGCAGGTCGGCGATCACCGGCCGCGCGCGGTGTTGCAGCACGATGCCCAGGGGCACGCTCGCCGCCTCGCACATCTCTACCAGCGCCGTTGCGTTCGCCAGCGTCCGCTCCACAGGTTTTTCCATCAGGATCGGCTTGCCCGCGCGCACCAGCGTTTCAACGATCTCGCGTCGGGCGTTGGGCGGGGTTGTGACGATGGCAAAGCCGACCGAAGGATCGGCGGCGATCTGATCAACGGTGGCCGCGGTCGCGCCCAGGCCCGGATGCGCAGCGACAAAGGCGCGCGCGCTGTCCAGCGAGCCGGCCGCCACAGGCCCCAGCTGCACCACGTCCGACTTGGCGAAGAGGTCGGCATAAGTCTTTGCCACCATGCCCGCGCCGATCAGGCCAACCTTCATGCGATGCCTCGAATTCCATTTTGTCGGTCCGCGCGCCGTTTGGCGGCAGACCGGTCATACAAGCCATGAGATTTGTCATATTTGGTTGACAGCTTGTCAATCGCAATGCCACGAAAAGGCGGGAAATTTTGCCGGTTTTCCGATCCGGCGCAGGAGAAGCGACAATGCCCGAGACAGCCGCCGTGCTGGCCTATTTCGACACGCTGGCCACAGGCTATGCCCCCTACAAGGGCGGGGCGTGGTGTTACGAGGACGGGCTGCTGTATGGCGGGCTGGCAGCGCTGCACCGCGCCACCGGGCAGGGGCACTGGCTGGATCATTTGCGCGCCCGTGTTGCGGCGCAGATCGGGGTGGACGGCGCGCTGGCGGGCTACCAGATCACCGAGTTCAACATCGACAACCTGCTGTCGGGCCGCGCGCTGCTGTACCTGGCCGAGGCGACGGGCGAAGCGCGATATCTGGACGTCGCACGCGGTCTGGCGCGGCAGTTCGACTGGCACCCGCGCACCCGGTCAGGCGTGTTCTGGCACAAGCTGCGCTACCCGTGGCAGATCTGGCTGGATGGGCTTTACATGGCGCATCCGTTCCGGATCGGGCTTGCGCAATTGGATGGCGACGAAGCCGCGATAGACGACAGCCTGGCGCAGATCGCCGCCGCGCTGACTGCAACGCGCGATCCCGTTTCGGGTCTGTACCGTCACGCCTATGACGAGGCGCGGCTGCAGCCCTGGTGCGATCCGTCATCGGGCTTGTCTGCCAGCCTGTGGTCGCGCGCGCTGGGATGGCTGGCAATGGCGCTGGTCGACGTGGCGGCGCTGGTCGGGCCGGAACGGTTTGCCCCGCTGTCGGGGGCCACGACGGAACTGCTGAGCAGGATCGCCGCGGCGCGGGGGCCGGACGGGCGCTGGTATCAGGTGTTCGATATGCCCGATCTGCCGGGAAACTACCTGGAAGGGTCCGCCTCGGCCATGTTCGCCTATGCACAGCAACGCGGCCGCGATCTGGGGCTGCATATGGGCGAAGCGGATTGGGTGGGCGACTTGCTGACGGTCGTCCTGCAACCCGGCGCGGATGGCGCGCTGCACATGGTCGACGTGTGCGAGGTGGCAGGGCTGGGCTGGTTTGACACCGTGTTCCGCGATGGCAGCCCCGCGTATTACCTGACCGAGCGGCGCGTGAGCGACGAGATCAAGGGCGTTGGCCCGTTGATGATGGCCACCGCCGCACGCATCGCGGCGCAGCCGTGACATGCGCCCCGTCCTGACAGCCGCTCAGGCGGCGGGCTATGCGCCGGACGAGGTGCTGCACTGGACCGGACGCGCCGGGGCCGAGACGGTGGACGTGTGGGAGCCGTGGGCGAGCGCTGCGCTGAACAGGGCCGCCCCGCCAGACCTTTCGGTGCCCGCCGGGGGCGACGTGCAAGCGACCGTCAACGCCGCAGTTGCGCTGGCGGAAAACGGCTTTCGCGGGCCGCTGCGGATCGCGCTGGAACCGGGCCGGTATGACGGCCCGGTGATCCTGCCCGCGCTGCCGGGCGTGGCGCTTTGCCTCTATGGCACGGGGTCGGGCGTGGAAATCGCCGCAGCCATCGACGCCGAGATGCCGGGCGCCGAATACGCCGCGCGCTTTCTGCCGATGTTCGACGGCGCACCGCCGCAGATCCGGGCGATTGCCGAAGCCATTGCCGCCAAAGACAAGATCGGCACTGACAGCACCGCCGTCCTGCGCGTGACCGGAGACCGGACGGAACTGCGCAACCTGTCGGTGGTCAACACCTACAACGTAGACCGGGCCGAGGCGTCGGGCGCCGAGGCGCCCAATGCGCGCGGCCAGTTTGCCAAGGGCCAGCATCAGGCGGTGGCGCTGATGATCCACGGCGCGGACCGGGTGCATGTGCAGGGCGTCACGCTGACTTCTTACCAGGACACGCTGTATCTGAAGGTGCCCGCCGACGGCATCGTCACCCGCGCCTGTTTCGAGGATTGCGCCATCGCGGGCGACGTGGACTTCATCTTTGGTCAGATGGCGGCGCTGTTTCTGCGCTGCCGCATCACCTCGCGTGGGGGGAGGGCGCCAATGTCCTGGGTCACTGCGCCCTCAACCGCGCTGCGGGCGAAGTTCGGCTTCGTGTTCCACGACTGCGACTTCGTGCACGACGGCTCGCCCGAGGCGCTTGCCGGCCGGTTCAAGCTGGGCCGCCAGTGGTTCGAATGGGTCCGCGCCACGCCGTTCGGGGTGTCCCCCGTACCGGGCTACCGCTGCGATCTCGCCGAGACCTCGTTCTATGATCCGCCGGTCGGCGGGATCAGCCGCAAGACGCTGGAATCGGTGGGCAAAGTGGCGATCCTGAATTCGCGGATCGGGCCGCATATCGACGCGGCAGACCCCTGGGACAGCTGGAACGGCGCCAGCCACCCGGACGGCTCCCCCATCTGGGCCCCGCGCTATCGACCGCCGCTGTATCGTGCCGGTGACATGCTGGGGCCACTGGAGGGCTGGCTGGCCGCGCAGGGGCTGGACTACGGCGACATCGACCCCGAAACGCCGTGGCTGGCGGAGTATGGCAGTGACGGACCTCACATGTAACTGCGCAGCAGCTCCGTCAGGCACAGCATCCCCATCGCCTGCCCGAACGGCATCGAGGTCAGCGCGATCTTGCGGTAGAACTCCAGGTCCGGGCCCATCGCGGTGCCGAAAGACACGTTCAGCAGCTCCCCGTCCGCGCTGATGTTTTGCACAACGCCTTTCATGGCACGCTCCGCCGGTTCGGCGTACTCGGGGCCCAGCAGCCGCATCCGCGCGCCCTTGATCAGGCCA
This sequence comes from Roseivivax sp., assembly GCA_020441125.1. Lineage (GTDB taxonomy): Bacteria > Pseudomonadota > Alphaproteobacteria > Rhodobacterales > Rhodobacteraceae > Mesobacterium_A. The sequence goes on along the minus strand of JAGRMT010000036.1, from coordinate 3,152 downwards.
TAGGCAAACCCGGCGGTGGCCGAGGCCTCCAGATAGCTGCCCGGATCGTCCAGCAGCGTGTGCCACAGGCCGGACGGATCCTGCATCCGCTTCAGGCTGGCCGCCTGCCGCTGCAACACGGACACCAGGTGCCGGCGCACCGGGTCGGTCGCGGACATCGGCACCAGGTCCAGGAATTCCGGGATCGCGATCGTCACCCAGCTGTTGCCGCGCGCCCAGCGGGCGCGGGCAAAGTTGTGGTTGCCGTCGAACGTCCAGCCGTGGAACCACAGGCCGGTTTCGGTGTCCATAAGGTATTGCGAATGCAACAGGAACTGGTGCTTGGCCTCGTCCACGTATTCGGGCCGGTCGAAGAGCAGCCCGATCTTGGCCAGCGCCAGCACAGACATCATCAGCGTGTCGTCCCACAGCTGCTGATGGTTGACGTTGTTGTAGACGATGTGTTGCAGCCCGCCGACCTCGGTCCGGGGCATTTCGTACATCACCCATTCGGCCCAGGTTTCCAGCAGTGCGCGCCAGGTTGGGTTCGGCTCGATCTCGTAAAGATGCGCCAGCGTCAGGAACGGGGCCACGGTGTTGACGTTCTTGGTCGGCGTGCCCTCGGCCAGCCGGTCGGCGAACCAGGCGCGGATGATGCGCATCGCCTCGGCGTTGCCGGTCAGCTGCCAGTACTTGAACAGGCCATAAAGCCCGATGCCATGGGTCCATTCCCAGCCGGCCCAGCCCTTGGTATCGATCACGCGGCCGTCTTCCAGCCGCAGCAGGAATTCGCCGGTTTCATCCTTGATGTTGATCAGGTTGTGGGTCAGCCGGTCGATCAGCTCGCACACCTCGTCACGGGAAACGAAGCGGTCTTTCTGGCGCAGAAGGGGGTCCATGTCGTCTCCTCACTCATCCAGCAGCGGCTTGATCGCCACCGGTCGGCCCAGGTCCACGCTGTGCGCGGCGGCGACGCCCGTCAGCACCGACATCGCCCCGGCGCGCGCCCCGGCGCGCTGGCCCATCGCGTCCTCGATCTCGGGATCGAAGAGCGATCGGTGCAGCAAGGGATCGCCGCCGAAATGGCCGCCGTCGCCGTGTTCGACGATGATGCGCTCGACGCTACGGTCGATGCCCAGGATCACGATCTCGTCCTTGCCGTGCGGCGCGTCGAAGGCCTGCCGTTCGTACATCCGGATCTCCATCCGCCCCTCGGTGCCGTTGACGGCGAGGTGAAAGCCCTCGATCGGCATGAAGGCGTTCAATGAGTAGCTGACGATCACGTCGTTCTCATACTCGATCTCGGCGGTCATCGTGTCCCAGATGTCGATATCCTCGCGGAACACGCAGCCGTCGCGATAGTAGCCGTCGCATTGCGAGGGTGCTTCGTAAAGCTCTGTCAGGTATGGGTCTTTTTCCAGGTCAAGGAAGAAGAAGCAGTCGTGCTTGTGCGGGCAGGTCTTGCACCGCTCGCCCCGGTAAGGGCCCGCCGCGCCGTACTTGGCCAGCTTTCCCTGCGCATTGATCTGCCTGGGGTCGCTGTCCAGCCACCAGTTCAGCAGGTCGAAGTGATGCGTCGCCTTGTGCACGAAAAGCGAGCCGGAGTGCCTCCGGTAGGCGTGCCAGCGGCGGAAGTAGTCAGCGCCGTGCTTGGTATCCAGATACCAGTGGAAATCGACGCTGGTGATCTTGCCCAGCCGGCCAGAGGCGATGATCTCGCGGATTTTCCGCGAGGTGGGCGCGAA
>JAGRMT010000036.1:0-1286 GCA_020441125.1 Roseivivax sp. | reverse complement strand
ATGATGTCGGCATGGGTGTCGTCGCGGGTGCAGACGACGACGGTATGCGGCTGCGCCTCGCGCAGAAGCTGGTCGTAGTCGGTGGTGGCGCGGGGGGTGCCGGCCAGCTTGCCCGCCACCACGTCCAGCCGCATCGGGTTGGTGTCGCACAGGCCCACGATATCAACCATTTCGTCCAGCTCGTGCTGGATCTCCTGGCCCCAGGTGCCAGAGCCGCGGTGGCCGGTGCCGACGACGGCGATGCGCTTCTTGTTCGAGAGGGTGTTCATGGGCTTTCCAACTTGTCAGTCAAATCCGGGCGGGCCGCGGTTGGCACGGCAAAACCCACGGCCAGAATGCGGCTGTTTTCAAGCCTGTCAAGCGCCGTGCGGTAAATTCCTTTATCCTAGTATCCCAGTTTATTTTGAGAAAATGGTCCTGTTAATGATGCGATATGCCCAATAAATGCCCAGAAATCGCAATCTAAGAAGAACATACGTTCCGAATTGGCCTTCCGGCGCCTGCGGAGGGTCCACAAAATTTCTTGCCAAAGGAACGGGCCTCTTCTACCACTTGTCAGACAAGACCGGAAAACGGCGACTGAGGCGCATTCGCGCCAAGCGAAACACCAAGGGAGGACACGATGAAGAACTCTATGTCACGCCGCCAGTTTGGCGCGTTGATGGGCGGCTCGGTCATGGCCGGGGCGATGGGCTCGATGGTTTCGGCCGCGGGCGAAAGCCTGCGCCTGATCTGGTGGGGCAACCCCGAGCGCGACAAGCGCACCTATGCCGTCGTCGATCTGTACAAGGCAGCCGCCGGCGCCGACATCCAGCCGGAAACCTATGCCTGGGGCGACTACTGGCAGAAGCTGGCCACCCAGGCCGCGGGCCGCAACCTGCCCGACGTGATCCAGATGGATTACCGTTACATCTTCGAATACGCCCGCCGGGGCCAGCTGGCCGCGCTGGACGAGTTTGTCGGCAATGAGCTGGAGCTGGGCGATTTCGATCCCAACCAGTTCGCCTCGGGCAAGGTCGACGACAAGCTGTATGGCGTGTCGCTGGGCGCCAACTCGATGACCCACGTCTACAACAAGGCCGTGCTGGACAAGATCGGCTACCAGCTGCCCGACAGCCGCACCTGGACGACCGACGATTACGTCCGGATCGGCAAGGAACTGAAGGGCCAGCTGCCCGAGGGGATGTACTTCTCTGAAAACATGGGCATCCAGGAACCGCGCCTGCAGACCTGGGTCCGCTCGCGCGGCAAGGACCTCTATACCTCGGACGGCAAGATCGCGTTCG
>JAGRMT010000238.1 GCA_020441125.1 Roseivivax sp. | reverse complement strand
CTGATCCGCGAGGCGGCGCTGCGGCACAATTGCTTTGCCACCTTCATGGCCAAGCCGATCGCCGACGAGCCGGGCAGCGCGATGCACATCCACCATTCGGTGATGGACATCGAGACCGGCCGGAACATCTTTTCCGGTCCTGCCGGCGGCGAGACCGAGGCGTTCTACCACTTCATCGGCGGGTTGCAGAAATACCTGCCCTCGGCCGTGGCGGTGCTGGCGCCCTACGTCAACAGCTTCCGCCGCTATGTGCGCGACCACGCCGCGCCGATCAATCTGGAATGGGGCCGCGACAACCGCACCACGGGCATCCGCGTGCCGCTGTCGGGGCCGGATTCGCGGCGGGTGGAAAACCGCCTGGCCGGGATGGACTGCAACCCCTACCTGGGCATCGCCGCGTCTCTGGCCTGCGGTTACCTGGGGCTGATGCAGGAACTGCGCCCGTCCAAGCAGTACCGCGGCGACGCCTATGAGGGCGAAGGAGACATCCCCCGCGTTCAGGGTCAGGCGCTGGATACCTTCGAGGCAGCGACCGAGCTGCACAAGGTGCTGGGCGAGGATTTCTGCCGCGTTTACTCGATCGTCAAGCGCGCCGAGTACGAGGAATTCCTTCAGGTGATCTCGCCCTGGGAGCGCGAGCACCTTTTGCTGAACGTCTGAGACCGTGGCCCGGGCCGGGGGGACGCTGTCCCCCCGGAAGATTTGGGTATTTTCGGCAAGAAGAAGACCAGGGGACGCGCGAGATGGACCTGCTTTACGCCAATGACCGGCGCGGCGAGTATCCGCAGAGCTGGTACGCCGAAACCGCCGAGTTGCTACCGCCCTTCGAGCCGCTGCGCGGCGAGACGCGGGCCGATGTCTGTGTTGTCGGGGCTGGTTATACCGGGCTCTCGGCGGCGCTGCACCTGGCGCGAGCGGGCGCGCGTGTGACCGTGGTCGAGGCGCAGCGCGTCGGCTTTGGTGCCTCGGGACGCAATGGCGGGCAGCTGGGCGGCGGCCAGCGGGTGGATCAGATCAAGCTGGAGGCAATGCTCGGCCGCGACGCGGCGCACCGGCTGTGGACGCTGGGCGAGGACGCCAAGGCGCTGGTCAAGTCACTGGTGGCAGAGCTGGGGCTGGACGTGCAGCTGCGCCCGGGTGTGGCCTGGTCGGGCTCGACCCAGGGCGAGGTGGACGATCTGCACCGCTACGCCGCGCATCTGGCCAGCGACTATGGCTATGAGCACATGGAGGTGATGGACCAGGCCGCGTGGCGCGGGCTGTGCCCCTCACCTGATTACAAGGGCGGCATCGTCGACTGGGACGCGGCGCATCTGCATCCGCTGCGGCTGGTCCTGGGGCTGGCGCGGGCCTGCGCGGCGGCGGGCGTGCGCATCCACGAGACCAGCGCGGCGCATCACGTCGCGCCGGGCAGCCCGGCACTGGTGCAGACCGACCGCGGCCGGGTTCTGGCCGATGCGGTGATCCTGGCGGGCAACGGCTACCTGGGCGGGCTGGATCGCCGCGTGGCCGCGCGGGTGATGCCGATCAACAATTTCATCGTCGCCACCGAGCCCTTGGGCGCGCGCGCCGCCGAGGTTCTGACGCGCGATGTGGCAGTGGCGGATTCTCGCTTTGTGATCAACTACTTCCGCATGACGCCAGACCAGCGACTGCTGTTTGGCGGCGGCGAGAGTTATGGCTATCGCTTTCCCGCCGACATCCGCGCCGTGGTGCGCAAGCCGATGCTGACGGTGTTTCCGTCGCTGGCCAATGTGCAGCTGACCCATGCCTGGGGCGGCACTTTGGCGATCACGATGAAGCGCCTGCCCTACCTGGCGCGGGTCGCGCCGGGGGTGCTGTCCTCCTCTGGCTATTCCGGCCATGGCGTGGGTACGGCGATCCACGCCGGGATGCTGATGGCCGAGGCGGTGCGCGGCCAATCTGACGGTTTCGACACGATGGCCGCCATTCCCAGCGCGCCCTTCCCCGGCGCCGGTGCGCTGCGCGCGCCGCTGTTGACCCTGGCGATGAGCTGGTACGCCCTGCGCGACCGGCTGGGCATCTGAGCCACCCCGATTTCGGCGAGAACCCGCCCCGCCCCGCCGTGACGCTTCGTCACCGGCGAGATTTCACTTGGCTGTTACCAAGCGGGTGTTTTACAATTTCCGAAACCGGAATTAAGGAAACCCAAATATGATCCCCAACATGCATGACGCGGAAGCGATCCCGGCAGAAGCGCGGGCGGAAATCGACCGGCTGTTCGCATCGGGCGATCTGTTCCGCTATCACGCGGCGGAAGATGCGCCAGTGTCGCTGCTGGAGCGGGAATTCGCGGATTTCATGGGCAGCAAATACGCGCTGGCGGTGTCCAGCTGTTCCGCGGCGCTGTTCCTGTCGCTGGTTGCGCTGGACCTGCCGCAAGGCGCGCGGGTGATGATCCCCGGCTTTACCTTTGCCGCGGTGCCTTCGTCGATCGTCCACGCCGGGCTGGTGCCGGTGCTGTGCGAGGTCGGCGACAACTACCGCATCGACATGGATGACTTCGCCGCCCGGCTGGACGGGGTCTCGGCGGTGATCGTCAGCCACATGCGCGGCCACACCTCGGACATGGATGCGATCATGGCGCTATGCGACGACCGCGGCATCCCGGTGATCGAGGACGCGGCGCATTCGCTGGGCACGCTGTGGGGTGGCCGAAAGATCGGAACGATCGGCAAGGTGGGCTGCTTCAGCTTTCAGAGCTACAAGCTGATCAATGCAGGCGAAGGCGGCATCCTGGTGTCGGACGATGCCGACCTGATCGCGCGCGCGGTGATCCTGTCGGGCGCTTACGAGCACGCCTGGAAGAAGCACAAGGGCCCCAAGGGCGACAACACCGGTGCGCTGGATGCGGCTTTTGCCCGCTGGCAGAATAAGCTGCCGCTGTACAATCTGCGCATGTCCAACCTGTCGGCAGCGGTTATCCGGCCGCAGATCGCGCATGTGCCGCGCCGTGTCGCCGACGGGCGGCGCAACCACGACCATGTCGCCCAGCTGATCGGACAAAGCCCCTGGATCGATGTACCGGCCAAGCTGGGCCCCGAGGAGCGCGCCCCGGATTCGCTTCAGTTCAACCTGGTTGGCATGACCGATGCAGACGTGCGCGACTTCGTCGCCCGGGCCGAGGCGCAGGGCGTCAAGGTGCAGGTCTTCGGGCTGAGCCAGGACAATGCGCGGGCCTATTGGAACTGGCAGTTCCTGCCCGAAATGCCGGATCTGCCCAAGACGCGCGCGATGCTGATGCGGGCCTGCGACACGCGCCTGCCAGCCAAGCTGACGCCGGAACAATGCACGGCAGTGGCGGCTGTTCTGACCGACGCGGCGGCCAAGACGATGGAGCCGGTGCGCGCTTACGGCACCTGACTTCGCGAACGGTTCCCTGCTCCCGGACCCAAGGGCCGGGAGCATGTGATCACTTGTCCAGCTTGGACAGCTTGTCCTGAAGCTCGGCCAGTTGCTTGCGGATCGACTTCAGGTCGCGCTCGTCGCCCTCGTCATCGGCCTCGGGCCCGCTGGCGCTGGCGCGCTTGCCCGTCATCGCCTTCAGAAAGGCTTCCTGCTGGGCCTGGAACGCTTCGAACCCGGGCAGCTTGGGCACGTTCATGGTTTCCATCCACTTGCTCTGCCCGTTGCGGAACATCTCGAAGCTGGCGGCCAGGAACTGCGGCACCGCGCTGGTGGCCTGGTTGGTGTAGCTGCGAACCAGATCGTTCAGCACGTTGATCGGCAGCACGTTCTCGCCGCGGCTTTCATGCTCGGCGATGATCTGCAGAAGGTATTGCCGCGTCAGGTCGTCGCCTGATTTCAGATCGACGATCTGCACTTCGCGCCCGTCACGGATGAAACCGGCGATGTCTTCCAACGTCACGTAATCGGACGTTTCCGTATTGTAGAGACGGCGGCTTGCGTATCGCTTGATCAGCAGCGGCTTTTCGGTTTGTGCCAAGGTCCCCTCCCGAGATATTCCGGTCGCTGCGCCGCAGCTTACGCAGTCGCAAACTAAAAGGGAAGCCATGGCGGATCGCTGTCTTGTCGCGCCCCCTTGGGGAGGCGCCGTTCCGACGGCAGTCTTTTCGCGTTTGCAGAAAAAAAGCCGGGTCCCGAAGGACCCGGCAGCGACTTAGCACCCAGTTGGGAGGAGAGTGGTGCTAATTCGTCAAAGCCTTACTTGGCTGCGGCGGTTGCCTTCTTGGCAGCCGTGGTCACCTCGTCGGTGGCCTTTTTCATCGCGGCGGTCGCGTCTTCCGAGAAGTCCTTGCCGGCAGCCATCATCAGCTCAACGGTGTCCATCTGGACCTTCTTGGCGATCTCGGCGAAAGCGGCCATGTGCTCGGCTGCGCGCTCTGCCTGTGCCGATGCGAAATCGGTCACGGCCTTGGCGTAGTCGGCCGGCTCTTTCTTGGCCTTGGACATTTCGCCCAGCTTGGACAGAGTTTCCTTGGTCCACTTGGTCGAGATCTCGGTCGACTTGTCAGCGGCTTCCAGAGCCACGGCCGACAGCTTCTCGCTCAGCGTTGCCGAGGTCTTGAATGCATCTTCGAAAGCTTTGGTGTCCACCGGGAAAGCGCCCATAACGTCTTTCATCATCGCGGTGAAATCTTGCGTCTTAGCCATTGTGTTTATCCCTATCGTGCTGCGGGCCCACCCCGCGTCTGCAACTGGTAGGAATATGAATGCTGCGGCGCAGCATTTCAAGAGAAATGTTGCCGCACCGCAGAAAATTTTTATCGCAGGGATTTCATGCGTTTGCTTTGACCAGCACGTAAGTACCGGGCGCATGAGCCAGGGACGGATGCTTCGAATCGCCGATCTGGCGCGCCGGAACCCACTTGCCCGAACGCTTGGCCAGCCAGGCTTCCCAGCGCGGCCACCACGAACCTTCGTGGAAGTCCGCACCCTTGAACCAGTCATCGGCATCCAGCGACGTGTCGTCGTTGATGTAGTGGCCGTACTTGTTCTTGGACGGCGGATTGACGATGCCCGCGATATGGCCGGACTGCGACACAACGAACTGACGAGAGCGCGACTTGGTCATGCAGAAACCGCGATAGCAATCGCGCCAGGCGGCGATGTGGTCGGTTTCGGCGGTTACGGCATAGATCGGGATGTCGACATCGCTGATGTGCAGCTTGTGACCCAGCAGATCATATCCGGTGGTGGTGAACTCGTTGCTCTGGCACAGGCCGCGCAGATATTCCTTGGCCATCTTGCCCGGCAGGTTCGCCCCGTCACCGTTCCAATACAGCAGGTCGAAGGCTGGCGGCGTCTCACCCATCATGTAGCTGCGGATCGCCGGGCCATAGACCAGGTCGTTTGACCGCAGGAAGCTGAAGGTTCGCGCCATGATGAACGATTTCAGGATACCGGTCTTGTCGACCTCTTCCTCGATCGCGTCGATGAAATCGTTCTGCAGGAAGGGCGTGAACTCGCCCTGCTCGCTGAAATCGGTCAGCGTGGTGAAGAAGGTCGCCGATTTTACCGTATTGTCGCCCTTCTGCTTGAGCAGCGACAAGGTCAGGTTCAGCGTCGTGCCGGCGATGCAGTAACCCACCGCATTCACCTTGTCCTCGCCCGTGATCGCCTTAACCTCGTTGAAGGCGGTCAGGTAGCCCTCCTCGATATAGTCGCCCATGCCGACGTCGCGATAGCGCTCGTCGGGGTTCACCCAGCTGACCACGAACAGGGTATAGCCCTGGTCGACGATCCAGCGGATCAGGCTGTTCTGTGGCTTCAGGTCGAGGATGTAGAACTTGTTGATCCAGGGCGGGAACAGCACAATGGGTGTCTCGCGCACCTTTTCGGTGGTGGCCTTGTACTGGATCAGCTCCATCATCCGGTTGCGGTAGACCACCTCGCCCTCGGCGGTGGCGATGTTGCCACCCACTTCGAAGGCAGACTCGTCCACCAGGCGCACCACCAGCTCGCCATTGTTGGCTTCCAGGTCGGCGACCAGGTTCTCCAGCCCCTTCACCAGGCTTTCGCCGTCGGTCTTCAGCGCCTTCTCCAGCGCGTCGGGGTTGGTTGCAAGGAAGTTGGTCGGCGCCAGCATGTCTACGATCTGCCGGGTAAAGTAGCGCAGCCGCCGCTTCTCTTTCGGGTCGAGATCGTCCAGCCCCTCGACCGCGGCCTGGATCGCGTCAGAGTTGATCTGGTACTGCTGCTTGATGAAGTTGAAATAGGGGTGCGAGTCCCACAGCGGGTTAGAGAACCGGCGGTCGGACGCACCGGTGTTTTTCGGCGCTTCCAGCTTGCCGCGCGCCAGAGCCTTCTGGGCGTCGACGAAATGGGTCAGCGTCTTGCCCCAGTACTCGACCTGATGCTCGATCACCTTGGCGGGGTTCTGCATCACCTCCTGCCAATAGGCCTGCAACGCCTTGGTGTACAGCTTCTGGTCGGGGGTGCTGAGCGATGGATTCGAGGGCGACTTCTGCGCGAAAACGTTCAGCAGCCGTTGCGTCAAAGTCTCTATTTTCTCGAGATTCTTCTCAAGATTGTCCCGCGCGTCGGATGCGGCAACGTCGTTTGTTGTCATTGTGGAATTTCCCCCGTATCTTGCTCGCCAGCATACCGTCGTGACGTGGGGGAGCAAAGCGACGAATTGCCCGGTATACGACAGGCCACCGTGGTATGCCGGCCAGTCACAAGGAGACGCTTATGCGCTACATGGCCACCTACGACCTGATGGAAACCTTCCGCAACGCCAACCAATGGCTGGGAGCTACCGCCAAATCCATGGCCTCCTACCCGGCCTGGTCGATGCTTCCCAACCCGGCGATCGGCTGGATGGCTGCCTGGGGCGAAGTGACCGAGCGCACGTTCGAGCGCATGGCCGTCAAACCCGACTGGGGCATTCGCACCTTCACCTGCGAAGATGGCAAGGATCACCTGGTCAACAAGGAAATCGTGGTCGAAAAGCCGTTTGGCGACCTGATCCACTTCAACGTGTCCGGACGTGAGGAACAGCCCCGCAGGATCCTGTTGGTGGCGCCGATGTCGGGCCACTACGCCACGCTGCTGCGCTCGACCGTCAAGTCGCTTCTGGTCAATTGCGAAGTCTACGTCACCGACTGGCACAACGCCCGCAACATCCCGGTCAGCGCCGGCAAGTTCGACGTCGAGGATTACACCCTCTACCTGACGGACTTCATGCGCCACCTTGGCCCCGATACCCACGTCATCGCCGTGTGCCAGCCGGCGCCGCTGACCCTGGCCGCGACCGCCTACCTGGCCGAGATGGACCCCGACGCGCAGCCCCGTTCGCTGACCCTGATCGGCGGCCCGATCGACCCGGATGCCACCCCGACCGAGGTGACCGACTTCGGCCGCCGCGTCACCATGGGCCAGCTGGAAGAGACGATGATCCAGCGCGTCGGCTTCAAGTACAAGGGCGTGGGCCGCATGGTCTATCCGGGCCTGCTGCAGCTTGCCTCGTTCATGTCGATGAACGCCGACCGGCACTCCAAGGCCTTCTCCGACCAGATCCTGCGCGTGGTGCGCGGCGAAGCATCGGATCACGACCCGCACAACCGCTTCTATGACGAATACCTCGCGGTGATGGACATGCCGGCAGAGTTCTACCTGTCCACCGTCGAACGCATCTTCAAGAATGGCGAGATCGCCAAGAACGAATTCGTGGTCAACGGCCACAAGGTGGACATCGGCAAGATCACCCGCGTCGCGGTCAAGACCGTCGAAGGCGCCAAGGACGACATCTCTGCCCCCGGCCAGTGCATCGCCGCGCTGCGCCTGTGCACCGGCCTGCCGGACAACATGAAGGCCAGCCATCTGGAGCCGGAAGCCGGCCATTACGGCATCTTCGCCGGCAAGAGCTGGCGCAACAACATCCGCCCGCTGGTGCTGTCGTTCATCGACGCCAACTCGGGCAAGGCACCCAAGGCCGCGAACAAGAACGCCGCCGCCTGAGGCCGCCCGATCCAAACAAAAAGGCCCGGCATCGCGCCGGGCCTTTTTCGTTTGGCGGTACCGCCCGATCAGCGCGCCGCGCGGGCGTGATCGTAGGTCATGTCGATCATGCGCTGGGTGCCCTTGGAAAATTCCAGCGGGCACGGATAGGCATCCCCGGTGCGGACGGATCGGTTGAAGGCCTCGACCTGCAAAACGTAATGGTTGTCGTTGGGATAGCGCCAGGTCGTTACCGAGGGGCCGTCCTTGAAGGTCTGCAGGTGCACTTGCGCTTCGGCGTAGACATTGGCGTTGAACGGACCGGTCAGCCATACCGCGCCTTCGGTTCCGTGGAACGTCACCACCTGCCAGTTGGACAGCCGCATCGACACCATGCCGGTGTAATGGAAATCCGGGAAGGCCGCCGTCAGGTGGGTGCGGGCGTCGATGCCGTTGTCCCAGACGATCTCGCTCGACAGGATGCGCTCGGGCTCCTGCCCCGTCACGAAGCGCGTGCTGCCAAAAATGTAGACCCCGATATCGGGCAACGCGCCACCGCCGGTATCGGGCGTGTTGCGGATGTTGCCGGGATCGTCGGCGTTGTTGAAGCTGAAGTTCGCCTCGACCCGTACCAGCGTGCCGATCGCACCGCCGCGGACCAGATCGCGCGCCTTCTTCCATTGCGGGTGGTGCACGATCATGAACGCTTCGGCGGCCAGCAGGCCGGTCGCGTCGCGTTTGGCGATCACCGCGTCGAACTGTTCGGCCCGCAGGGCCAGTGGCTTTTCGCACAGCACATGCTTGCCCGCGTCCAGCGCCTTCAGCGTCCAGTCCACATGCATGTGGTTGGGCAGCGGAATGTAGACGGCGTCGATCTCGGGATCGGCCAGCAGCGCCTCGTAGCTGTCGTGTACCCGCAAATCGGGCACCCGGTCGGCAAAGGCCGCGGCCTTGTCAGCAGACGAGGTCGCCAAGGCCGCGAGCCGCCCGCCCCGCGCCATGTGGATCGCCGGAGCCATATGCTCGCGGGCAAATTTCGCGGCGCCCAGAACGCCCCAATTCACTGGTTTCATGGATGCTCCCCCCTTGTGATGGGCCGCGGTCACGGTACCGCAACCCGCAGCGGACGCAAGATTGTATACCAAAACAAAGGCCCGGCCGCGGGGGCCGGGCCTGTGTTCGGGCCGGGACGTGCTGCGCTCATTCGGCGCGCAGCATCCCCTGATCCTTGGCCAGTTCGCGCATCTTCGACTGCAATTTCTCGAAGGCGCGCACCTCGATCTGGCGGATTCGCTCGCGGCTGACGCCATAGGCCGACGACAGATCTTCCAACGTCACGGTGTCCTCGGTCAGGCGGCGCTGGGTCAGGATGTCCTTTTCCCGGTCGTTCAGCACGTCCATCGCCTGCGCCAGCAGCGCGCGGCGCGAGTCGAGCTCGTTCTGCGCCTCGTAGGCACCGGCCTGGTCGGCATCTTCGTCTTCCAGCCAGTCCTGCCATTCGACGGACCCTTCGCCATCGGCGCTGACCGTGGCATTGAGCGAGGCATCGCCGCCCGACAGGCGCCGGTTCATCGAGATCACGTCATCCTCGGACACGCCCAGATCGGTTGCGATCTTCTCGACGTGTTCGGGGCGCAGATCGCCATCTTCCAGTGCGCCGATGCGGGCCTTGGCCTTGCGCAGGTTGA
>JAGRMT010000237.1 GCA_020441125.1 Roseivivax sp. | reverse complement strand
AGTTCTCGATCGGCAGGATGCCCGGAACGATCGGCTTGTTGATGCCGGCCTTGGCGCAGGCATCGCGGAAGCGGAAGAAAGTCTCTGCCTCGAAGAAGAACTGGGTCAGCGCCTCGTCCGCGCCGGCGTCCAGCTTGCGCTTGAGCCAGTCGACATCGGCCTGCCCATTGGCAGCCTCGGGGTGCTTGTCGGGGTAGGCGCCGACACGGATGGTGAAGTTGCCCGCTTCCTTGAGCGCGGCGATCAGCTCGACCGAGTTGGCAAAACCTTCGGGATGCGCTTCGAAGCCAGCGGCGCCCTTGGGCGGATCGCCCCGCAGCGCCACGATGTCGGTCACGCCGGCAGCAGCAAAATCGGCGGCGATCTTCAGCGTTTCGGCGCGGGTGGCGTTCACGCAGGTCAGGTGTGCGGCGGTGCGCAGGCCCGAATGCTTGTGCAGCGTGGCAACCACGTCGCGGGTCAGATCGCGGGTGGTGCCGCCGGCCCCGTAGGTAACCGAAACAAAACGCGGGCGCAGCGGCGCCAGAACCTGAACAGTGTCCCAAAGGCGGAAGGTGCCTTCGATGTTCTGCGGCGGGAAGAACTCAAACGAAACGTGGGGCGCGGTCATCATGGCCTCTTAATCCTTGTTGAGTTGAGTTGTAGTGCAGCTCTGTTTGTGAGACAAACTCATAAATCTCATGGAAAACATGAAGAGCGCTAAACATGCATCTTGAGTTTCGTCACCTGCGCACGATCAAGGCCATCCATGAATCCGGCAGCCTGGCGCGGGCGGCCGACCAGCTGAACATCACCCAATCGGCGCTGAGTCATCAGATCAAGGCGCTGGAGGATCAGACCGGCGTCGATCTGTTCGTGCGCCGGTCCAAGCCGATGCGCCTGTCGGCGGCGGGAACGCGGCTGTTGCGGCTGGCCGAGCAGATCCTGCCGCAGATCGAGGCGGTACAGGCTGAATTTGCCACGCTGCGCGACGGCACAGGCGGGCGGATGCATATTGCCATCGAATGCCACGCCTGTTTCGAATGGCTGTTTCCGGTGCTGGAGGCGTTCCGCAAGAGCTGGCCCGACGTCGATGTCGACATCCGGCCCGGCTTGGCTTTCGACGCGCTGCCCGCCCTGCAACAAGAGGAAGTGGATCTGGTGGTGTCCTCGGACCCCGAGAAGATCCCCGGCGTCACTTTCACCGAGTTGTTCGACTACAACCCGGTGTTCGTCGCCGCCTCGGCCCACCCGCTGGCGGCCAAGCCCTATGTCGATGCAGAGGATTTCCGCGATCAGGTGCTGATCACCTATCCGGTGGATCGCACGCGGCTGGATGTGTTCAGCCAGGTGCTGATCCCGGCCAAGGTCGAGCCGGCAGCGATCCGCCAGGTCGAGTTGACGGCGGTGATCCTGCTGCTGGTGGCGTCCAACCGCGGAGTCGCGGTGCTGCCCGACTGGGTGGTGCGCGAGGTGAAGTACAATTCCGACTACGTCACCAGACCGTTGACGCGCAAAGGCGTAACGCGTCGCCTTTATGCCGCGACGCGCGCAGATGACGTGGACAAGCCGTTTGTCCGGGAACTGATCCGGTTGGCCCGGATCGAAGCGGCCCGCCTGCAGGCGCAGTAGGGGCCCGGCGGCTGGGTCTAGATGGGCTTCAGATCGGTGGCCATGGTGCGGCCGTCGCGCCCTTCCTTCAATTCGTAGCTGACCTTCTGGTTGTCGGCGAGGCCCGTAAGCCCGGACCGCTCAACAGCCGAAATATGAACAAAAACGTCTTTTCCGCCGCCATCGGGCGCAATAAAGCCGTAGCCTTTGGTGGTATTGAACCATTTCACGGTGCCCGTCGGCATGTCCCGTGTCTCCTTCCGTCTTGGCACTTGACCCCGCCCTCGACGGGGCCTCTCTGTGGCACGCGGCTCACTTACGGGCGGGTGGCGGCGTTCTTCACCGGCACCGCACCACGGCCGATCCTCGCTTGTCACATCATTCAGATTCGCGCGGTTTTGGAAAAAAGCAAGCTCGGCCTATCGCTTTTCACGCTTTCGGCACATATTTGCGAGGCTCTGCGAAAGGAGCAGTCATGCGGCTTTACGGATTGAAAACCTGTGACACCACGCGCAAGGCGCTGTCGTCCTTGCCAGGCGCGACTTTCTGCGATGTCCGCGCCGATGGCGTGCCGCCCGAAGTTCTGGCCGATGCCTACGCCCGGTTCGGCACGGCGCTGGTCAACACCCGCTCTACCACGTGGCGCAGCCTGAGCGAGACCGAGCGCGAGACCGATCCGCTGACGTTGCTGGCGGCGCATCCGGCGCTGATGAAGCGGCCGCTGATCGTGGCAGGCGACAAGATGCACCTGGGCTGGTCCGCCGCGACCCGCACCGCACTGGGGGTCTGAGCCATGCGAAACGCTGCCTTGACGCTGGGAATCATTGCCGGGATCGCGGGGATGATCATCGGGTTCTTCGGTTTCGGGTATACCGAAGTGGTGCGGCTGCACGCGGCCGTGGGCGAAACCTTTGGCATGTTCGACCGGCCAGACCTGGTGCGCGCCGTGTCGGTGCTGTCGCCGCTGCTGGCGATTGCCGGCGGCGCGATGGCGCGGGCCCGGGCGCTGTGGGGCGGCGCGCTGATGGCGCTATCCGCCGTCGGGTTCTATGTCGCCTTCGGGTTCAACGTCTTCACGATGTTCCCCATCAGCTTTGCCGGGTTGGGCGCCGTGCTGGCGCTGGCGGCCGGTCAGCCGGACGAGCCGAAAGCGCATTTCTGACCGGCGCACCCGCGATCAGGCGGGCAGGGCAGCCGGTGCGCGGCGCAGCCCCAACACCTGGTCGAGGCTAATCGCCCCGGCCCCCTTGACCACCAGCACCGCCAGCACGAACAGCCAGAAGGCGCGCTGATCCAGGATCAGGCTATCCGGCGCGCGGTCGAACCATGCGCCCAGCGTGCCTTCGTGGGCGATAGCGCCGTGGCCGTAAAGGTCAGTCAGGCTTTGCACGGTGACAAAGCCGATCATCCCCAGCGCGGCCAGGCGGGTCAGAAGGCCCAGCACGATCAGTGCGGGCAGCAGGAATTCGGCCCACATGCCGGCGGTGACCACCGCCCAATGCGTTACACCCAGCTGCGCGGCGTCATAGCCTACTGCCTCGAACTGGCGCGGGAAAATCTGCGCATAGGCCCCGGTCGACGGGCGTAGCAGGCCCAGCAGACCGTCGCCCAGCTTGGTTGTGGCCGAGGCCCAGAAGTACCCCGCCAGCGTTCCGGCAAAGACCAGACGGGCCAGCAGCGGCAAGAGCGGGTCGAGCCGGGCCAGCGGTTCGGTTGCGGCGGTGTAAAGCGCGGTCAGGCGGGAAAGCATGGCGTGGCCTCCTGGCAAGGCGCGGCAAGCGCGCGGTTGGACAGCAGCAGCCCCAGCAAAGGTGCCAGTTCGAACGCTTCCCCGGCGGCGTCGAGCGCCTCTGACAGGGTTTCGTGGCGTTGCAGGGCCGTCAGGAACGCGGCGCCGCCGGGGGGCAGCAGGTGCGGTTCGGGATCGAATTCCGGGCGCAGCACGACGATATCCTGCGCGCCTCCGGCCGGGCTGGGCTGGTCCGGCAGGGTAGCAAAGCGCCAGATGTCCAGCACCGGCCAGTCAGAGCGAAGAAGCTGAACCGCCGGGACAAGGCTGAACCGGGTCTCCATCAGCGCCTCGGCCTCCATCGCGGCCAGGTCCGCCGGATCCATCGGCGTGGCGTCGGCCGCGTGGTAGGCGCGGCGCAGTGCCAGTTCCAGCCGCGCGACATCAGGCAGGTAGGCCAGTTGCGCCAGTTGCGGCAGGCGGGCCAGGTGATCGGGGAAGCCGGCGCCATAATGCATCATCAGCGGCGAGGCGGGCGGCTCGGCCCGCAGGTAGCTGCCCGCGACAAAGGCGAAGTTGGTTTCGCCCAGCAGGCCGTGAATGGCGGGAAAGCCTGTTGCCAGCGCCTCGCGCAGCGATACGGCGACGTTGTTGCGATAGACCGCGTAGCGCCGTCCGGCAGGGCGGCCGGCACCATCCGTCAGTCCCGAGGGAACAGGGCTGGCGGCGTCCAGCAGGGCGCTGCGAAAATCGGTTTGCGTGGTCATGCGCGTACCTGTGCCAGCGCGGCGGCGGCACGCGCGGCCTCGGCGGCCAGAATCGGCCAATCAGGCACGTCGTTGTCCCATTCGATCAGCACCGGGCGGGGTCCGGTGCGCGCCAGAACGTGATCCAGCAGCGCCCAGACAGGATCGGCCACCGGCTTGCCGTGGCTGTCGATCAGCAACGGCGCGCCATGGTCGTCGCTGTCGGTGTCATGGCCGCCCAGGTGGATTTCTCTGACCAGCGACAGCGGGTATGCGGCCAGGTACTCTTGTGGTGAAAAGCCCAGGTTGGTGGCCGAGACGAACACGTTGTTGACGTCCAGCAGCATCCCGCAGCCGGTGCGGCGGGCGATCTCGGCCAGGAACTCGGGTTCAGACCAGGTGCTTTGCGCAAAGGCGAGGTAACTTGACGGGTTCTCCAGCAGCATGGTGCGTCCCAGCGCGGTCTGCACGGTGTCGATATGCTCGCACACCCGCGTCAGGGTGGCGGCGGTGTAGGGCAGGGGCAGCAGGTCGTTCAGGAACTCGGCGCCATGGGTCGACCAGGCCAGGTGTTCCGAGAAGCTGGCCGGGTTCAGCCAGCCGACCAGCCGCGCCAGCCGCGCCAGGTGATCGGCATCCAGCGGCGCCTCGCCGCCGATCGACAGCCCGACGCCGTGCACCGAAACGGGGAACCGCTCGGCCAGGGCGCGCAGCTGTGCCAGCGGCCGCCCGCCGTCGCCCATGTAATTCTCGGCGTGGATTTCCAGCCAGGCCACGGGTGCGGGATCGGCCAGGATCGCCGAATAGTGCTGCGGCTTGTAGCCAACGCCGGGGGCAGGGGGCAGGTGATCGGAGGTGTCGAACATGGCGCGGGGTCCGTGGCTGTAGTGGGCAGGGGCCGCAGGATGGAAGCTGGAGCTGCCATCCTGCGAGAGTGCGCGGGGGTGCGCGCACCCATCCGCTTTGCGGCGGATGTCAGCCTTGCGGGATGTCGCGGGTCAGCGCCTCGAGCGAGCCCATGCGCGCGGTGCCGTCGGCCATCGCGGGCAGTTCGATCTTGGTGCAGGTGCCGGCATCGACCAGGCTCCACGAGTTGCCCTGATAGTCAACCTTGGACGTACCCGCGCAGGTGGTGCCAGGGCCGGCGGCGCAGTCGTTCTTGCCCGCCATGGCGACACCGAAGCACTTCTCTTTTTCCTGTGCCGAAGCCGGGGTGGTGTGGGCCAGGAAGGAGGCGGCAACGGCACCCACGATGGCGGCGGTCTTGAGCGTCTTGGACATGGTTATTCCCTTTTGGTTCTGAGAAACTTTGCTACGCGGCGGTTGTCATCCGCGATGTCCCAAGCTTCGCCAAACCGGGGCCGGGCCGCCATTCACACGGGCGTGCATCACAGCCGTGTCAGCCCCTGTCAGGCCGCCGTGACACTGTGCAGGCGCAGAAATGCTTTATTACAAGG
>JAGRMT010000236.1 GCA_020441125.1 Roseivivax sp. | reverse complement strand
TACCAGCAGGCCCGCAACCTGACGGACTGGATGGCAGGCGAAGGCGCGGCGGTGACCAACCCCAACATCGACATGGCGGACTTCATCGGCCTGAAGTTCACCACCGGGCCCGATGGCAAGGTCTACCAGATGCCCGACCAGCAGTTCGCGAACCTTTACTGGTTCCGCTATGACTGGTTCAACGATCCCAAGTCGCAAGCGGACTTCAAGGCCAAGTACGGGTATGATCTGGGCGTGCCGCTGAACTGGTCCGCCTACGAGGACATCGCCGAGTTCTTTACCGGCCGCGACATGTCCTATGCCGGAGGCCCGTCCTCGGGCGTCTACGGCAACATGGACTATGGCAAGAAAGACCCCTCGCTGGGCTGGCGCTACACCGACGCGTGGATGTCGATGGCCGGGATGGGCGACGTCGGCGAGCCGAACGGCCTGCCGGTTGACGAGTGGGGCATCCGTGTCGACGAGAACAGCCGCCCGGTTGGTTCTTGCGTGGCGCGCGGTGGTGCGACCAACGACGCCGCGGCGGTCTATGCCGTCAGCAAGGCGATCGAGTGGCTGCAGAAGTACACCCCGCCCGAAGCCCAGGGCATGACCTTCGGCGAAGCCGGCCCGGTGCCTGCACAGGGCAATATTGCCCAGCAGATGTTCTGGTACACTGCCTTCACCGCAGACATGGTCAAGCCTGGCCTGGCCGTGATGAACGAGGACGGCACACCGAAATGGCGGATGGCGCCGTCGCCGCACGGCTCTTACTGGCAGGACGGCATGAAGGTCGGCTATCAGGACGCTGGTTCCTGGACGCTGATGAAGTCCACGCCGCTCGACCGCGCACAGGCCGCTTGGCTCTATGCGCAGTTCGTCACCTCCAAGACCGTGGACGTGAAGAAGAGCCATGTCGGCCTGACGTTCATCCGCGAGTCGACGGTGCAGCACCAGTCGTTCACCGATCGCGCGCCGCAGCTGGGTGGTCTGGTCGAGTTCTACCGCTCGCCGGCCCGTGTCCAGTGGTCGCCGACCGGCACCAACGTTCCGGACTATCCGAAGCTGGCACAGCTGTGGTGGCAGAACATCGGCGACGCCATGTCGGGCGCCAAGTCCCCGCAGGAAGCGCTGGATGCGCTCTGTGCGGAACAGGAAAAGGTGCTTGAGCGGCTGGAGCGTGCGGGCGTTCAGGGCGACATCGGCCCGAAGATGAACGAACCGCAGGATCCGCAAGTCTGGCTGGACGCACCGGGCGCACCGGTTGCCAAGCTGGAGAACGAGAAGCCGCAAGGCGAGACGGTCTCTTATGACGAGCTGATCGCGTCGTGGAAGAACTGATCCAGGACGTATTAAAGTGACAACGCGGCGGGGCCCCCAAGGCCCCGCCGCTGCTGCATTGGAGGTTGCCGTGACTCATATCCTAGCCATCGACCAGGGCACCACCTCGTCGCGCGCGATCGTCTTCGACGCGGCGCTGAGGCCCGTCGCCACCGCGCAGAAGGAATTCGCGCAGCATTACCCGGCACCGGGCTGGGTCGAGCATGACCCGGGCGATCTGTGGTCGACCACCGCCGGCACCGCGCGCGCCGCGATAGAGAAGGCCGGCCTTGACGCCGGCAGCATCGCCGCAATCGGCATCACCAACCAGCGCGAAACCGTGGTGATCTGGGACCGGGCCACCGGTCATCCGATCCATAACGCCGTGGTCTGGCAGGACCGGCGCACCGCCGACATCTGCGCCGGGCTGAAGGCCGAGGGGCACGAGGCGATGGTGACAGAGCGCACCGGCCTGCTGCTGGATCCCTATTTCTCGGCGACCAAGGTGAAATGGCTGCTGGACAGCGTGCCGGGCGCACGCCAGCGGGCCGAAAAGGGCGAGCTGCTGTTCGGCACGGTCGACAGCTTCCTGATCTGGAAGCTGACAGGCGGCAAGACCCACGCCACCGACGCCACCAACGCCGCCCGCACCATGCTGTACAACATCGCCACCGGCGGTTGGGACAGCGATCTGTGCGCGCTGTTCGGCGTGCCGATGGCCATGCTGCCCGAGGTGCGCGACTGCGCCGCCGACTATGGCGTGACGCGGGCAGATCTGTTCGGGCGCGAGATCCCCATCCTGGGCGTCGCGGGCGATCAGCAGGCCGCCACCATGGGGCAGGCGTGTTTTGCGCCGGGTATGATGAAATCCACCTATGGAACGGGTTGCTTTGCGTTGCTGAACACCGGCGCTGACCGGGTGCCTTCGACCAACCGTTTGCTGACCACCATCGCGTATCAGTTGGACGGGCGCGTAACCTACGCGCTGGAAGGGTCGATCTTCATCGCCGGGGCGGTGGTGCAATGGCTGCGCGACGGGCTGAAGATCATCCGC
>JAGRMT010000235.1:2890-20076 GCA_020441125.1 Roseivivax sp. | reverse complement strand
TCGTCGCCGCGGATGACATGGGTCACGCCCATGTCGTGGTCGTCGACCACAACCGCCAGCATGTAGACCGGGGTGCCATCGCTGCGCAGCAGGATCATGTCGTCCAGCTGATCGTTTCCGATCCGCACCGTGCCCTGAACCTGGTCCTCGATCAGCGTCTCGCCGGTCAGCGGCGTCTTGAGCCGGATCACATAGGGCGCATCGGGATGGGTGGCGGGATCCGCATCGCGCCACGGGCTCTGGTAAAGGGTCGAGCGTTTCTCTTCGCGCGCCTTTTCGCGGAACGCCTCGATCTCTTCCTGGGTGGCAAAGCACTTGTAGGCCTTGCCCATTGCCAGCAGCTGATGCGCGACCTCGGCATGGCGCGGGGCGCGGTCGAACTGGCTGATCACCTCGCCGTCATGGTCAAGGCCCAGCCACGACAGCCCCTTCAGGATTGCCGCCGTTGCCTCGGGTGTCGATCGGGCGCGGTCGGTGTCTTCGATCCGCAGCAGGAACTTGCCGCCCCGGCCGCGGGCGTAAAGCCAGTTGAACAGCGCGGTGCGTGCGCCGCCGATATGCAGGTACCCGGTGGGCGATGGAGCGAAACGGGTGACGACCTCTGCAGACATGCGTGCGCTTAACCTTTTGGTAACCGTAAGGGGAAAAGACTGGTGCGCGATCCTTACCCAAGCCGGTCGAAAGGCACAAGCATGGGGGCTGCCGCCGCCTGGCTCTCGCAGGCCATCCAATCACAGCGCGGGATGCTGTCTTGCTGGGTGCCGGTCTGCCTTGGGATCGGGATCGGCGGTTATTTTGCCCTGAGGGTCGAACCGTCCGCGGCGATGCTGGCGGCCCTCGGGCTGGCAGGTCTGGCTGCGGCGGCGCTTGCGCGACGCGCCGGCGGGGCCTGGTCGCCCCTGCTCATGGCGGCAGCCCTCGCCGCGATGGGCCTGGGTCTGGCCGGCGCGCGCGCGCATTCGGTGGCTGGCGTGGTGCTGGCCTATCGCTATTACGGCCCGGTCGAAGGCCGGATCGTGGCGCTTGACCGTTCGGCGGCCGACGCCCCCCGCATGACGCTGGACCGTGTCACGCTGGATGCGCCCAGGCCCTATCCGCAGCGCGTGCGCGTGTCGCTGCACGGTCCGGGTCCGCATACCGCGCTGACGCCGGGCAAACGGGTCATGGTCACCGCCAGCCTGTCGCCGACCCAGGGCGCGGTAGAGCCGGGCGGTTTCGATTTCCGCCGCCACGCCTGGTTCCTGCGACTGGGCGCGGTGGGCTATGCGCGCACGCCGGTGATGGCCGTAGCCGCGCCCGAGGGGGTCACGCTGGCCCGGATCCGGGCCCGGCTGACCGCACGCATCCGGGCGGCGCTGCCGGATGAAACGGGCGCAATGGCAGCGGCGCTGATCACCGGTGACCGCAGCGCCGTCGCGCGCACCACGCTGGACGCGCTGCGCGCCAGCAACCTGGCGCATCTGCTGGCGATTTCGGGCCTGCACATGGGGCTGGTGACCGGTGCCGTCTTTGCCGCGTTGCGGCTGGCGCTGGTGCTGGTGCCGCGGGTGGGGGCGCGCTGGCCGGTCAAGCGGCTGGCCGCTGCGGGGGCGCTGATCGCCGCGACGGGCTATCTGGCGCTGTCGGGTGCCGGTGTCGCGACAGAGCGCGCCTATGTCATGGCGTCAGTGGTTCTGGGCGCGGTAATGGTTAACCGGCGCGCGATCTCGCTGCGCTCTGTCGCGGTGGCGGCGACGCTGATCCTGGCGTTCCAGCCCGAGGCATTGCTCAGCCCCGGGTTCCAGATGTCCTTTGCCGCCACGGTCGCGCTGGTCGTGGCCTATGGCATCCGGGGCGGGCCGCGCCTGCCGCGCCCTCTGCGGGCCTTTGGCGCGCTGGTGTTGTCCTCTTTCGTGGCGGGATCGGCGACGGCGCCGATCGCCATGGCGCATTTCAACATGCTGTCGCATTACGGGCTGCTGGCCAACACGCTGTCGCTGCCCGTGATGGGGCTGGTGGTGATGCCGGCCGCGGTGCTGGCGCTGTTGCTGATGCCGTTGGGCGCCGAAGCCGCGCCGCTGTGGCTGATGGGGCAGGGGATCGACTGGATCCTGGCCGTCGCCGAACGCGTATCGGCGCTTCCGGCGGCCGTCAGTCCGGTGCTGCAACCCGGCCCGGCGGTGCTGCCCATGCTGGTGCTGGGGGCGCTGTGGCTGGTGTTGTGGCGCGGGCATGGGCGCTGGCTGGGCGTGCCGCTTTGCGCCTTGGCGGTCTGGCTGTGGACCGGCACCCAACGCCCGGCGTTGCTGATCGCCGAGGATGGCGGGTTGGCCGGTATCCTGACGCCGCAGGGGCGGGCGCTGAGCCATGCCAAGGGTGACAGTTTCGTCGCCGAGGTCTGGCTGGAGAACGATGGCGACACCGCCGTGCAGCAGGACGCTGCCGCGCGCTGGCCTGTGCCAGACTGGCCGGTGCGGGTGCTGCGCGGCAAGCGCGCGCTGGAGGCGTTCGAAGGGTGCGATACGGGAGAGATCATCGTTGCCAATGGCCCGCTGCCGGGCGACTGGCCATGCGATGTATGGGACGCGCCGCGGCTTGCGCGCAGCGGCGCCGTGGCGGGCCATCTGTGGGACGGCGTGCTGCACATGGTCACCGTGCGCGACCGCAGCGGCGCCCGTTTGTGGTCCGCCCCGCCGGTACAGACCGGTCAGTAGGTGCGGATCAGCCCAACCAGACGGCCCTGCACCTCTACCTGGCCGGCAGGCAGAACGCGCGGCTCATAGGCGGGATTGGCTGCCTCCAGAACCACCATGCTGCCCTGACGGCGATAGCGTTTCAGCGTGCTCTCATAACCGTCGACCTGCGCCACCACGATATCGCCGGTGTCGGCCGAGGAGGTTTCGAGGATGATCACCACGTCGCCATCGTTGATGCCGGCGTCGATCATCGAGTCGCCGCGCACTTCAAGCGCATAATGCCGTGCGCCCGAGCGCAGCATCTGGCCGGGCACGGCAACCATCGGCGGCGTGTCGTCGATCGCCTCGATCGGTACACCTGCAGCGATCTTGCCCATCAGTGGCAGTTCGGACACCGCGCCATGGGCCACGGTCTGCGCCGCATTGGGGCGGGTCGCGGGGCGGTCGCCCTCGATCACGCGCGGGGAAAAGCCCGCCGTCTTGCCCGCCAGCGTGTCCGGCAACTTGACGATCTCGATCGCGCGGGCCCGGTGGGCCAGCCGGCGGATGAAACCGCGCTCTTCCAGCGCGGTGATCAGCCGGTGGATGCCGGACTTGGACCGCAGGTCCAGCGCCTCTTTCATTTCGTCGAAACTGGGCGGCACGCCGTCACGCGCCATGCGTTTGTTGATGAAGTCGAGTAGGTCGAGCTGTTTCTTGGTCAGCATGGGGGCCCCGCTTGCCTGTATCTGCGTTTGTTCTACGGGTGTTCCCGTTTTGTGTCAACGATTTGTGCGCGACGGTTGCAGGGACCCGCCTTGATTTCGCCTCGGTTCACCCTCGTGCCGGTCGGGCGCGAAAGCGGCGATTCGGCGGGAAGCAGGCCCGTTAACCATCGAATCTATCTCGAATTTTCCGATGATCCGTCGATTGAACCGGCTATGCGGACAACGGAGACGCATTGCGGCGCGGATGCGGCGGGCGGGCCTGTAACCAAGATGCTTGTGCACGATTGTTTGCCGTGGCGCATCAATCTGGCGTGGATATAGCGGGTATCAGACCAGCCACCACTATTCCTGTAATAGGGTGTTTCTGTCACGGCGACAAAAGTGGATACGCTCACGCGAATTTCTTCAAATCGCATACACGTCTTGGGCGAAAATGTGGCCGAACGGGCCACGGTTTTGCCAGTTTTCGATTGAGCCGGCAGGCCCGGCCTGCCTTTAATGCTGTTACGGCCCTTTGCTGGGCCGATTGGCCAGGGGGCGGCCGCTGAACTGTCTGGCGTCCAAAGCGGGCGCGACGGGAAGCGTGGATCACGCCAGTGGTCCGGCCGCAGACCTGGTCTGCCCGCATCGCGGGTCGGGGCCGGTCCCGTTGCATCCTGCCGATCGCCATAAAAACACTGCACCGGCGGCCCGTGCCGCCGTCCGAGACGACGGGCGCCGGGCCTTGCCGGGCGGCGCCGCACCGAAAGGATTGCGCCATGGCTGATCTGCTGCTGCACTGGAACGATCTCGGCCCGGCCGGGACCGACCTTCCGCAGGCTTCCGGCGGTGCGCTCTCTGCTTCGGTCGAAACCGGCGGCATCGCTGTCGACATCCTGTTCCAGCCCGCAAAAAGCAGCGCCACCGCCTTTACAGTGGGCCTGGCTGGCCATGTTGCCCCGGGCGAAGACTTTGATCCCCTGTCGCATCTGAAGCTGTTCGGCGGCGGTGCCACCGGGGCGACCTCAACCACCATCCTGGACTTCCGCGCCAGCGAGCCGACATTGTTCGACGACGCGGTGCGGGATGTCGTCTTCCGGCTAAGCGATATCGACGCCGGTGCCGGAACCGACGATTACGGCGTACCCGCAACCGGCTGGCAGGACCTGGTCACGGTCACCGCTTATGATCCCGATGGCGTTCCGGTGCCGGTCAGCGCGCTGGCCGGGGCCGGGGTGACCGTGGCCGGCGGCAGCCTGACCGGGACAGTGCCCACCGGCTTTGCCGGGGCAGAAGGCTCTGTCCTGATCAGCGTCGCCGGGCCTGTGGCCCGGATCGAGGTGACCTATGCCAACGGCGCGGCCGGCGCCCAGGGGGTGCTGATCTCTGACATCGCCTTCACCACCGTCGATCTGGATGCCAACGGCGTGCCAGTCACCGTCGACGACGCCGTTTCCACCGTGCCGGATACCGCTGTCACCTTCGATCCGGCCGCCAATGACAGCGACCCGGACGGCGATCCGCTCACCGTGGTGGGCATCGGAACGCCGGTCAGCGGCAGCGCCAAGCTGAACCCGGACGGCACGGTCACCTATACCCCGCCGCCGGGCTTTACCGGCACCGACACCGTCCAATACACCGTGTCGGACGGGCAGGGCGGCACCGCCACTGGCTCGGTCACCGTGACTGTGTCGGACGGGGCGGTTGGCGAAGGCCGGATCGACGCTGATATCTTCCCCGTGGCGCCCATCGACCAGGCCGCCGACCCCTTCGACGGGCGCGATCAGGACCCGGACCCGGCCGACGATCTCGACAGCGTGACTGGCACACCCGGGGCCGACACCCTGTCAACCGGCGACGACGCCGATACCATCGACGCCGGCGCGGGCGATGACGTGATCGTCCCGGGCATCGACAACGATCTGGTCCGCGCCGGTGATGGCAACGACCTGGTGACCGATATCCAGGGCGCCGACACCATCGACGGCGGCGCGGGCGACGACACGATCCACGCCGGCCAGACCGTGATCGACCCGATCACGGCGACGGACATTGGAGGCTTCTCCGACCATGTCGGCGACGATCCGAACCTGCCCATTCTGGGCTCTTCCAGCGACCCCAACCGGGATGACGATCGCGATCTGGTGCTGGGCGGTGCCGGCAATGACGTGATTACCACCGGCGACGATGCCGACACGGTCGACGGCGGCGCGGGTGACGACCGGATCGACGGCGGTATCGACGATGACAGCATCACCGGCGGCGACGGGCGCGACACGCTGATCGGCGGGCACGGCGCCGATACCATCGACGGCGGCGCGGGGGCCGACCTGATCGACGGCGCTAACCTGGCGGCGCTGGAAATCACCGACGACCGCGACGCGGTCCCGGGTAATGACACAGACAGCCTGTCGGGCGGTGCAGGCGACGACACGCTGATGGGCGGCGACGATGACGACACTCTGGAGGGGGGCACCGGCAATGACGTGCTCGATGGCGGTATCGACGAGGACCTGCTGATCGGCGGCACCGGAGACGACACCCTGACCGGCGGCGCCGGCGCCGATACCGTGCTGGGCGGCGACGGGCGCGACGTGATCTTGGGCGCAACGGCGGGCGACAGCGTCGATGGTGGCGACGGACCGGCGGGGCTGGGCAGCGATGGTCTTCCGCTGGACTGGGATGTGCTTGACCTGACCGGCGCGGCACCGGTGGGCGGGGCGCTGCGCGTGGTCTACACCTCGGATGATCGCGAAGACGGTTTTGTCGAGTTCTTCGACAGCACCGGCGCCGCCACGGCAAGCGGCACGATTCAGTTCGAGGATATCGAAAGCGTGGTGCCGTGCTTTACCCCCGGCACCCTGATCGCCACACCGCGCGGCGAGGTGCGGGTCGAGGCGCTGAAGCCCGGCGACCGGGTAATCACCCGCGACAATGGCATCCAGACGATCCGCTGGATCGGGCACCGCCCGGTCAGTGCCCAAGAGCTGGCACGGCATCGCCATCTGTGCCCGGTGCTGATCCGCAAGGGCGCCCTGGGTCCGGACCTGCCGGAGGCAGACCTGATGGTTTCACCCAATCACCGCGTTCTTGTGTCGAACGACAAGACCGCTCTTCATTTTGACGAGCGCGAGGTGCTGGTCGCGGCCAAGCACCTGACAGGGCTGGCCGGGGTCTCTGTCGTCGAGGGCGCAGGGGTGGCCTATTTCCACCTGCTCTTCGACCAGCACGAGGTCATCTTGTCGAACGGCACCTGGACCGAAAGCTTCCAGCCCGGAGAACAAACTCTGCGCGGCATCGGCAATGCCCAGCGAACAGAGTTGCTTGAACTGTTCCCGGACCTTGCCGAAGAGGTGGGCCTCACGGGCTATGAAGCCGCGCGCCGGTCTCTCAAACGTCACGAGGCCGCTTTGGCTCTGGACTGAGCAATCGAATGCAGCAGCCGCGACCCGTGGGGCTGACGGGGCGGCAACGGGAATGGGACGGGGCAACTCGTCCCATTTTCGTTTTCCGCGGGCGTCGGCAGGTATCGTTCTGGTTCCCTTGTCCGGCCGGACGGTATCCTTTTCTGTGTCGTTTATCAGCGTCTTGCGGGGCTTCCATGACGCCTTCCGCTGTCAAGGGGCACACTAGGCATTCATTGCGGCCCGAATGCGGCGCAGAGCCGGTATTTTTGCGCGCCGCAGCTCTATTGCGTCAGGAATTTATCCAAGTAACGCAATTGATTGCAGGATTGTCCTGCGATTGGTTCATTGTGGCGGGTTCTGGGCCGCTTCATACGCGCGCAGCCAGGCATCCCAGGCTTCGGGCGTGTCCAGATCCACCAGCGCATGCTCGCCCTCAAGCGCGACGATGGTCACCGCGTCGCCCTCGGCCTCGACGATCTGGCGGGCGCCTTGATCACCCGTCAGCCCCTGCAACACGCCGAACAGCCGGCGCGGGAACAGCACCGGGTGGCCCGGGCGGCCGTCCGCACTCGCGCCGCGCGTCAGGCGCCTGTCAGGATCGGTTTGGAACACACGGATAACACGGGCGAAATCTGCCAGGGTCAGCTCGGGCATATCAGCGGGTACCACCATGACCGCGTCGCATGCCTCTGGCAGCGCCGCAACGCCTCGGCGCAGGCTGGCAGCCATGCCCTCGGCGTTGTCGGGAACCGGCACCAGCGTCAGCGCCATCGGTGCCAGCAATGTCGCACGGGGGTGGTCCGGTCCGGGCACGGTGACCAGAACGTCATGGCCCGACAGGATCGCCCGCAACGCCGTGCGCCGCAGCAGCGGCATGTCATCGACAAGTTTCATCAACTTGTCGGCGCCGTTCATGCGCCGGCCAAACCCCGCCGCCAGGATGAGGATCGCCACGCGCGGCGCCGGTTCCTGCCGTGCCACCGGCCGGCGCCGGGGTGTTTCGGCGCCGTCTGTCTTTGATCGCTTGTTGAACTTCATCATGGGCTTGCGGTCCGTTCCTCACCCTCTCATGCGGGCCCCGTCAGCATCGAACAGCGGCTGTGTCAGGCGGGTTGCCTTGCGCATTTTGCCCAATATCTCGATTTCGGCAACCAGGTCCGGACGATCCGCCGCGCGCGGGATCAACGCCAGGGCCACGGACTTGCCCGCATGGTGCGAATAGCCGCCAGAGGTGCAATAGCCCTGAACGGTGCCGTCGATCCAGACCGGTTCGTAACCGCGCACGTCGGTATCGTCCGCATCGACCGCGAACACGGCATGAGTGCGGGCGGGCGGCTTGGCGCGCTCTACCTCGGCGGCTGCCCGGCCGATGAAGGCATCGGGCTTGTTGAAGTCGATGAACCGGTCGAGCCCGGTCTCGGCGGCGGTGTAATCGGGGGAAAACTCACGCAGCCACGAGCCAAAGAACTTGTCCAGCCGCAGGCTCATCATTGCCCGCATCCCGAAGGGGGCCATGCCATGCGCCTGGCCCGCCTCCCACAGGGTGTACCACAGCTGTCGCTGGGCCATCGGATCGCAGAAGATTTCATAGCCAAGGTCGCCGGTATAGGACACGCGCTGCACGACACAGTCGGACATGCCCACCACCAGCGGGCGCACGTCCATGAAGCGCATGCCAGAGATATCGGCGCGGGTGCAGGCCGCCAGAACCGCCTTGGCGCGCGGGCCGGCAATCTGAAATCCGGTGCGTTTGTCGCTGACATTCTCGATGGTTACGCCGTCTTCTGCATGCAGTTCGAACCACCGCTGGTGGATCGCCTGCGCGCCATAACTGGCGGTCAGCTGAAAGCTGGTCGGGCTCAGGCACGACACGGTGAAATCGCCGAACAGCCGGCCGTCAGGCGACAGCATCGGCGTCAGCGCCATCCGGCCCGGCTGAGGGATGCGCCCGGCCATGATCCGGTTCAGCCAGGCCCGCGCGCGCGGGCCGGTTACCTGGAACTTGCTGAAATTGTGAATCTCATTGATACCAACACCTTCGCGCACGGCTTTCACCTCGCGGGCCGTGGCGTCCCAGGCATTTGAACGGCGGAAGGTCGGGGTTTCGTAGCGCGGCTCGTCGCCCTGGGCAAAGTAGTTCGGTACCTCAAGCCCGAACTGCTGGCCCCAGACCGCGCCCATGCTGTCAAAGATGTCGTACATCGGCGTGGTACGGTTGGGTCGCGCGGCAGGCTTTTCCTCGTTCGGATAAGAGACCGAGAACCGCGTGCGGTAATTCTCCACCACCTTGGGCACTGTGTAACCCGGGCTGATCCATTTGCCAAAGCGGGCGACGTCAAGCGCGGTGACATCGCGTTCGCACTCGCCATGCGTCATCCACTGCGCCAGCATCAGACCGACGCCGCCGCCCTGGCTGAAGCCTGCCATCACGCCGCAGGCCGACCAGTAGTTGCGCAGCCCGGGCACGGGCCCCATCAGCGGGTTGCCATCGGGGGCAAAGGTGAAGGGGCCGTGGATCACCCGCTTCACGCCGGCGCGTTCCAGCACCGGGAAGCGGCGGTAGGCAAAGGCGATCGAGTCCTCGATCTTGTCGAAATCGTCGGGCAGCAGTTCGTGCCCGAAATCCCAGGGCGTGCCGTCGACCGACCAGGGCCGGCAGGGCTTTTCGTAAAATCCGATGCACAGCCCGCGTCCTTCCTGGCGTAAGTAGTTCTCTCCCGAAGGGTCCATCACATGCGGATGCTCATGGCCCAGGTTGTAGACTTCGGGAATGTCGTCGGTAACCAGGTACTGGTGCTCCATCGGCAGCAGCGGCAGATAGACGCCGGCCATCGCGCCGACTTCACGCGCCCACAGGCCGCCGGCGTTGACCACGTGCTCGGCATGGATCGTGCCTTTCTCGGTCACCACGTCCCAGGTGCCGTCGGCGCGGGGATTGGTTTCCAGAACGCGGTTGTGGGTCACGATCTCGGCCCCGCCCATGCGCGCCGCCTTGGCATAGGCATGGGTTGTGCCCGACGGGTCGAGATGGCCGTCCAGCGGATCGTAGAGTGCGCCGACCAGCCCTTCGATATTGATCGTGGGCACCCGGCGCGCCACCTCGTCCGGGGTGATGATCTCGGTCTCCAGGCCCATGTAGCGGTGCTTGGCACGCTCGGCCAGCATCATGTCGAAGCGGTCCTGGTTGTCGGCCAGCGTCATGCCGCCGACATGGTGCAGGCCGCAGGACATGCCCGTAAGCGCCTCAAGCTCCCGGTAAAGCTTGATCGTGTAACCCTGCAGTGCGGCCATGTTGGTGTCGCCGTTCAGGGTGTGGAAGCCGCCCGCGGCGTGCCAGGTCGAGCCTGAGGTCAGGTCGCTTCGTTCGACCAGCATCACATCCGACCAGCCCAGCTTGGTCAGGTGGTACAGAACGGAACATCCGACAACGCCGCCGCCGATCACGACGACGCGGGTGGTGGTTTTCATGATACGGCTCCCAGTTGCTTGCCCCGATGTTGCGAAGCCGGAACCGGTGTTGCTGTTCGAAAACCGACGCCCGATGACGTTTGCGGGCCGCGCGGGCGGCCATTTTTGGCGCACGGCGGTCAACCGCCGCGCGCCGCCGGTATCAGGCGCTCAATTGCTCGAACAGCCGTGCAACCGCTTCGGCCCCCGGGTCGATGTGGCCCTGAAGCTGTTCGGCGTTGATGTAAGAGGCGCGTCCGGCCTTGGCCTTGGTGATGCTGGCCGTGTGGATCGCGCCCTTGCGCGCGGCCTGCGCCGCCTGAGCCAGCCCGTGGCTTTCCAGCGCCTCCAGCGCCGGTTTCAGCGCATCGACCATGGTCCGGTCGCCCGGCTGGGCGCCGCCGATCTGCTGCATCCTGTTCAACCCTTCCTTCAGCGCGGCGACCATGGACAACCCGCTTGAGGCGGCATCGCCCGCGGCGGTGAAGAAGATCGCCAACAGCACCCCCGAGGAACCGCCCATGGTCTGGCTCAGCTCTTGCCCGATGGCGCGGAACAGCTGCGTATGGTCGGCAAGCGGCAGCCGGTTCATGGCGCCGATCAGCGCCCGCGCCGCGCCCGCCAGGGTCGAGCCGGTGTCGCCATCGCCCGACTTGGCGTCGAGCGCATTCAGCGCCGTCTCGGCGTCGATCAGGATCTTGCAGCACCGGGTCAGGAAATCGGCGGTGGGCTTGTGCTCGGACGGGATCGGCTGGATCGGCCGCAGCCCGTCGGGCAGGGCGATCACCGTCACCGGCTTCAAAGCCTTGCACCCCGGCCAGGCCGAAGGATCGCAGGGTGCTGTCAGCAGCGCCTGGTCCTGCGTGTTCAGCGGATAGACCGAAACCGAGAAGCCGCGCATGTCGAGCGAGGTCATCATCGTTGCCGGCCCGACGATAAGCTTCAGGTTACCTGCTATAGGAGAGGTCGCCAACTCATTGGCCAGGATCGACATTTCCAGAACTGATGCGCCACCCAGGTTGTTCAGAAGCACCACGTGGGGCGCGTCTTCCATCACCGCCGAAAGCTTGGCCGTGACCGCCGCCACCGCCTGTTCCGCGTTGTGATAGTCGATCTGATGCGCACCGGCCTCGCCGTGGATGCCCAGCCCCAGTTCGGCCTTGCCAAGGCCGATACGCTCTTCCTTGGGAGAGCCGGGAACGGTGCAGGTGTCCAGCGACATGCCGATCGACTTGGTACCCGCGATCACCCTTTCGGCGGCGCGGGTCACCTCGTCGAGCGAGGCGCCGCTTTCGGCCAGCGCGCCGGTAATCTTGTGGACGAACAACGTGCCAGCCACACCGCGGGGCTGGGGCAGGTCGGGCAGGGCGATGTCATCATCGACGATGGCCATGTTGACCTTCAGCCCGAACGCGCGCGCCCGTTCGGCCGCCAGGCCAAAGTTCAGACGGTCGCCGGTGTAGTTCTTGACGATCAGCAAACAGCCCGCCGGACCCGTCACCGCCAGGATGCCCGCCAGCACCGCGTCGACTGATGGTGAGGCAAAGACATCGCCGCAGATCGCGGCCGTCAGCATGCCGCGCCCGACAAACCCGGCATGGGCCGGTTCGTGCCCGGAGCCGCCGCCCGAGACAAGTGCAACGCGCGACTTGTCCCAATCGTTGCGCACGACCACGCGGATATGCGGGTAGCCGTCCAGCCGGGCCAGCGCGCCGCCCGAGGCCTGGATCACGCCATCCACCGCTTCGGTGACGGTGGCGTCTTTTTCGTTGATGAACTGTGCCATGATGTCCTCCCTCAGGCGACGCGCGCGCCGGCGGCGTCGAAGTAATAGGGTTTCTCGGGGCGGATGCGCAGGATATCGCCCGTTTTCAATGGGGTATGCGCGTCCGTTACAGTGACGATGTTGTGCTCGCGAAAGCTGAGATGCAGCCGGGTCTGGTCGCCCAGGTGCTCTACCCGGTCAACAAAGCTTTCCTCGCCCTCGCCCTGCACGATCTGTTCGGGCCGCAGCCCTATGCTGGCCGCGCCGGCGGGGGCGCCGGCAAACAGCGAGGCCGGCAACACGTTGATGCGCGGTTGGCCCAATCGGCTGGCAGCATAGACGCTGACCGGGTCCTCGTAGATCTCGCGCGGGGTGCCGAATTGCACCAGCACACCCTTGTCCAGCACGCCGACATGGGTCGCCATGGTCATCGCCTCGATCTGGTCATGGGTGACGTAAAGCAGCGTTGCGCCAGAGTTGGCCTGGATGCGCTTCAGCTCGATCCGCAGGTCGGCGCGCAGCTTGGCATCGAGCGAGCTGAGCGGCTCGTCCATCAGGTAGACCGCCGGGTTGCGCACCAGTGCACGCCCGATGGAAACGCGCTGCATCTCACCGCCCGACAGTGCGGTTGCCTTGTTGTCCAGCTTGTGCGCGATCTGCAGCACCTCGGCCACCTCGCGCACCTTGCGCTCTATCTGGTCGGCCGGGGTTTTCAGGATCGGCGATTTGAGCGGAAAGGCGAGGTTTTCGCGCACGGTCAGGTGCGGGTAGAGCGAGTATTGCTGAAACACCATCGCCACGTTGCGCTGTGCCGGGGTCATCGCGGTAACCGGGCGCCCGCCGATGTGAATCTCGCCGCTGTCGGGCCGGTCCAGACCAGAGACCATGCGCAATGTCGTGGTCTTGCCGGCGCCGGTCGGGCCCAGCAGAACCACGAAAGAGCCGTCAGGCACGGTCATGTTGACGTTGTCCAGCGCGGTCTGGTCGCCAAAGCGTTTGGTGACGCCGGTCAGGGTAACTTCAGCCATGGCGCAACACTCCCTGGTTGGCGACGGATCGCAGCGCGCGCCCGTTGGCGGCGTCGAACAGGCTCAGGGTGCGCGGATCGAGGTGCAGGCCGGTGTTCTGGCCCACCTCGACGCGGTCCGCGCTGGAAACGCGCGCCTTGATCCGGCCGTGCTCTGTGGCCAGGCTGACGATCTGCGTCGTTCCCAGGTATTCGGTCGCCGTGATCCGGCCGCGGTAGGGCGCGTTGTCGTCCAGCCGGACATGTTCGGGACGTACGCCCAGGCTTAGCGCGCCATGTGCGCCCTCAAGCGCCTGTGGCACAGCCTGCGCCGTGCCGCCCAGCATGACCGAAGTGCCGCCAGTGCCGATCATGCCGTCGAAGTCGAGGAAATTCATCGGCGGAGAGCCAATGAACTCGGCCACGAAGCGGGTCGCGGGCCAATCGTAGATATCTTGCGGCACGCCGAACTGCTCGACCACGCCGTGGTTCATCACCACGATCTTGTCGCCCATCTGCATCGCCTCAAGCTGGTCGTGGGTGACGTAGACGGTGGTCGCGCCCATCCGGTCGTGCAGCGCGCGCAGCTCTTCGGCCATGCGCTCGCGGAACTCGGCGTCCAGCGCGCCAAGCGGCTCGTCCATGAAGAACGCCTTGGGATCGCGCACGATGGCCCGGCCCAACGCGACGCGCTGCCGGTCGCCGCCGGACAGCCCGCCAACCGGCCGGTCGAGGATCTCGGTTATGCCCAGGATCTCGGCCACCTCGGCCACCTTGCGGCGGATCTGGGCCGCCGGCATGCCCTGGCTTTTCAGCGGATAGCTGATGTTCTTGCGCACGTTCATGTGCGGATAGAGCGCGAACATCTGGAACACGAAGGCGATATCGCGCTGGCTGGCCGGCTTCATGCCGACTTCCTCGCCGTCGATGTAAATCTCGCCCGAGGTCGGCAGTTCCAGCCCTGCCATCATCCGCAGCGTCGTCGTCTTGCCGCAGCCCGACGGGCCAAGCAGCATGAAGAACTCGCCATCCTCGATGGTGAAGGTCGAGGAGCGCACCGCCGTGAAGCTGCCGAAGTCCTTGCGCACGTTCTCTATTCTGATCTGCGACATGGGGTTACTCCGGGAAGTGGCTGACGATGACGAACATCACCGTGCCCGTCAGCGTCGTGACAAAGGACCAGGTATAAAGCGCGATCGAGAAGGGCTGCATCAGCATCAACACCCCCAGGGCGATCAGGACAGAGGCCAGCATTTCCCACGGACCGCGTCGCAGCCGCAGCAGATCGTTCAGCAGTTTTTTCATTTGCGAACCGCTCCGAAGGTGATCCCGCGCAGAAGGTGTTTGCGCAGCAGGATTGTGAAGACCATGACCGGCACGAGGAAGATCGTGGCGCCGGCGGCGACGGCGGGCCAATCCTTGCCGCCCACGCCGATGATCGTCGGGATGAAGGGCGGCGCGGTCTGGGCCGTGCCCGAGGTCAGCAGCACCGCAAAGGCGTATTCGTTCCACGCGAAGATCAGGCAGAAGATCGCGGTCGAGGCAATGCCGGTGGCCGCCTGCGGCAGCACCACCTTGGTAAAGGCCTGGAAGCGGGTGTAGCCGTCGATCAGCGCGGCTTCTTCGTACTCGACCGGGATCTCGTCGATGAAGCCCTTCAGCAGCCAGACCGAAAGCGACAGGTTCACCGCGGTGTAAAGCAGGATCATGCCCAGGTGCGTGTCGTTCAGGCCAAGGTTGCGGAACATCAGGAAGATCGGGATCGCCACGGCGATCGGCGGCATCATCCGCGTCGACAGGATGAAGAACAGCAGGTCGTCCTTCAGCGGCACGCGGAAGCGGCTGAAGGCATAGGCCGCCGCGGTGCCGAGTATCATGCACAGTGCGGTAGAGCCGAAACCGATGATGACCGAGTTCAGGAACCGCTCGCCATAGCGCGAGGGGCCGTTGATCACCGTGCCCTGTGCGCGCACGATCCGCTCGTACCAGGTTTTCGGTTCGCCGGCGGCGTCCAGCATGTCCTGTGTCGCGCGGGTGCGGTCGGTGAACAGGTTGACATAGCCTTCCAGCGTCGGCTCGAACACCACCTTGGGCGGATAAGCAATTGAGTCTGCTGGCGATTTGAAGCCGGTTGCGATGATCCAAAGCAGTGGCGCGATGGTGATCAGCGCGTAACCGACAACCAGCACGGCAGCTAGCCACTTGGTCCGGGCAGAGGGTTCTGTGACGGAGAAGCTCATCTCTGTTTCACCTTGTTCAGCGCCTTGACGTAGATCGAGGCCAGCCCGAACACGGTGACGAAAAGGATCACCGCATAGGCCGAGGAATAGCCGGTGCGCCACTTCTCGAAGGCCTCGCGCTTGAGGTCGATCGAAGTCAGCGTTGTGGTGTTGCCAGGCCCGCCGCCTGTCAGTTGCACGACCAGGTCGAACATCTTGAAATTCTCGATGCCTCGAAACAGCACCGCCAGCATCAGGAAGGGCAGCACCATCGGAACGGTGATCGTCCAGAACTGCCGCCACTTCGAGGCGCGGTCGCATTCTGCGGCCTCGTAGATGCTGTCGGGGATCGAGCGCAGCCCGGCCAGGCAGATCAGCATCACGAACGGGGTCCACATCCAGGTGTCGGCAATCACGATGGCCCAGGGCGCCAGCGCCACGTCGCCGATCATCGAGAAGCTTGCCGGGTCAGCCCCGGTAAAGAACGCCACCACGTAGTTGAACAGGCCGATCTGCGGCTGGTAGAGGAAGGTCCAGAAATTGCCCACCACCGCCGGCGACAGCATCATCGGGAACACGATGATCGTGGTCCACAGATCGTTGCCCTTGAACTTCTTGTTGATCAGGAAGGCCAGGGTGAAGCCGATCAGCACCTGAAGCACGATCGTCCAGACCAGGAAATGCGCGGTGGCCTGCATCGTGTGCCAGATATCGGCATCGGTCAGGATGCGCTGGTAATTCTCCAGCCCCACCCATTCGACATCCCGGTTGGGCCGGTTCACCCGGAAATCGGTAAAGCTGAGCCGCACCGTCCAGATCAGCGGAAAGATATTGACCGCCAGCAGCAGGAAGATCGTCGGCGCGACGAAAATCCAGGCGATGGTCCGGTCCGACAAGCCGCGAATGCGTCGGGCCATGGGTTCGGGTGTCGCCTGCGCCACCCGTTGGATTGGGGATTGGGACATGGGGAAATCCTTGGTCGACCCGGACAGGCTACGCGGTCTGCGGTGCCCGGAGCCATAGGCTTTGGTGCCCCCGGCCATCCGAACGGTGAATGGCCAGGGGCGGGGAGGAGACGTCAGAGCTTGCCTTCGTCCTCGAACACCTCGATCCAGTCCTTGACCAGGCCGTCAAGCGCCTCTTGTGCGGTGCCTTCGCCCGCCACCACATAGTTGTGGATGCGCTCCTGCATCGGCAGCAGCAGATCGGCATAGGCCGGCTCTGCCCAGAAGTCCTTCACGATCGCCATCGAGTCGAGGAAGGTCTGCGCATAGGGCTGGCTGGTGGCAAAGCCCGGATCCTCGACCACGGCGCGCAGGGCGGAATAACCGCC
The DNA here is from genome assembly GCA_020441125.1 of Roseivivax sp. Classification (GTDB taxonomy): domain Bacteria; phylum Pseudomonadota; class Alphaproteobacteria; order Rhodobacterales; family Rhodobacteraceae; genus Mesobacterium_A. The sequence continues at coordinate 3,538 of JAGRMT010000235.1, read as the reverse complement.
AAGCTGCCACCAGCGAGCCTGGATGTCGGGCTGGGCGAACCACTTGATGTATTCCAGCGCCGCGTCCTGCTTGCTGGAATAGGCCACCACCGAAATGCCCTGGCCGCCCAGCTGGGCGAACTGCCCGGCGGGGCCGGCAGGGTTGGGGAAATAGCCCGACTTGCCGCCGCCGACGTTCGGGTCGGCCTCGACCCCCGGCCAGATGAAGGCAAAGTTCATCTGAAGCGCGACCTGGCCGGATTTGTAGGCGTCGATGTTCTCGCCCATGTACCAGTTCGACGAACCCGGCGGTGTGGCGGTGTCGTACAGGTCCTTGTAGTACTCCAGCCCCGCAACCGCGCCGGGCGAGTTGACGAACCCTTCCAGATCATAGGGCTTTTCCGGGTTCTCATAGAGGAACCCATAGTTGTAGAGCGCGTTGGTCACGCCCATGGTGATCCCCTCCGAGCCGCGCTCGGTATAGATCGCCGCGCCATAGACGGTGGTGCCGTCGATCACGCGCCCCTGGAAGAATTGCGCAATGTCCTTCAGCTCTTCCAGCGTCGCTGGCACGCCCAGATCGCGGCCGTACTTGGCCTTGAACTCGTCGCGGATCTCGGGGCGCTCGAACCAGTCCTTGCGGTAGGTCCAGCCGACCACGTCGCCGAA
>JAGRMT010000235.1:0-2740 GCA_020441125.1 Roseivivax sp. | reverse complement strand
ATCCACTGGCTGTCGCCGATCATCAGGTCGCACAGTTTGCCGCCGGAGTTCAGCTCGTTCAGCATCCGGTCGGCGAACGAGGTCCAGGGCACGAATTCAAAGCTCATCTTGTGGCCGGACTGCTTTTCGAAGTCCTTGGACAGTTCGACGAGGGCACTGGCGGGGTCCCAGGCGGCCCAGCACAGGGTCAGATCTTCGGCCGCCGCAGCGGTGCAGACCGAACCGGCGGCAATCGCCGCCAGGGCGCCGGTCAACAGACGTGTCGATTTCATTGGTGTGTCCTCCCATTGAGCGCGTCGTGATCTCCTCATCACGACTCGTCTGCATCAATTGCTAAATGAGGTGCGTACATCAAATCAACGAAAATCTGAGGCACGTACCTCAAATGGCTTGCGCCAACCCCACAAATGCCCGAAGATCAGGCAAGTAAAACAGCACGATACAGGCGCAGGAAAATCATGCGGCCAACGACCAAGGATCTGGCAAAAGCGGCGGGCGTCAGCCTGGCCACGGTCGATCGTGTGCTGAACGGGCGCGCCGGCGTGCGCAAGAAAACCGTCGACGCGGTCTATGAGGCGATCGAGCGAATCGGGTTCGAGCGAAACCAGGTCGCCGCCACGCTGGCACGTCAGCGCGGCTATCGGTTCGGATTTGCCCTGCCGCGCCACGGCGATGAATTCCTTGAAGAAATCCTGAAACGTATCCACGAGATGGACCGCGCCGGCCGGGCCGAGATGTTGCAGGCCGATGTCATTCGGCTGGATGATCAGGACCCGCATCGCGCCGCCCGGACTCTGTCGCGCCTGTCGCCCGAGGATTACGACGGTATCGCCATCATGGCCCCGGAAACACCGCAGATCCGCGACGCGCTTGTGCGGATGCAAGAGCGCGGCATCCAGACGGTGCCTTTTGTCTCGAACCAGAAGCGGCTGGATGACCAGACCTTCGTCGGCATCGACAACAAGGCAGCCGGTGCCACGGCGGGCCGGCTCATGGCACGTTTCCTGGGCCAACGCGGCGGCGCCATCCTGGTGCTGACCGAATCCATGCAGTCACGCGACAGCCTGGAACGCCGCCTGGGCTTCGATAGCGTGATTACCCGCGACTACCCGGCGCTGCGCGTGCTGCCGACGCTGGAAAGCCATGCCGACCCGCTGCGCACCGCGCAGGTGCTGCGCAACGCCTTTGCCGCGCATGGCGATATCGCGGGGCTCTACCTGATGGGCCCAGAGGCGCGCATTCCGCTGGAGGTGCTGCGCAGTTTTCCGTTCCCGCCGGGTCGGGTGACGATCGCGCACGAACGCACCCCCTCGACAGAGCAGGCGCTGCGCGACGGCGAGATCGACGCCGTGATCAGCCAGGATCCGGGCCATCTGGTGCGCAGCGCGATGCGGATCATGCGCGCCAGGTGCGAGAACCGCTCGACACTGGCCTCGCAGGAACGGATCCGCATCGAGGTGCTGATCGCCGAGAATATCTGACGCTCAGGCGCCCTTTCGCGGCATGATGCCGATTTCGTTCATCATCGCCTCGAAGGCGCTGTCGGCGTGCGCGCCGGTCTTGCCGACCTCGCTTTTGAGTTTGTCGAACGCGGCGCGCAGGGTGTCTTTCTCCTTGCCCTTGCAATCGTTCCAGGGCCGGCCTTGCAGCGCCATGTGCAGCACGTAATAGCCTATGAAATGCGGCTGCCCGCCCGACAGCAGGATTTGCCGGTACGCCTCATGCGCGCCCAGGCTGCGCAGGGTTTCGGCATCGCCGATGCCCGCCGCCGTGCAGGCCGCCTCGAAAGCCGGGCCCAGGTTGCGGATCGCAGAAACGGGTGTGCCCATCAACGCAGATCCGGCAGACGCGCCAGCGCCTGCATCACCTCGGCCAGCGCGCCGAAATGACCGGCGCGGGGCACCCAGTTGACCTCGGCATAGCGGATGGCGCGGGCCATCGCGGTCACCTGTTGCGCGGTGGTGAAGCGGTCTGCCTCGCCGCGCCAGAGCGAAACCTGGCAGCGGATCGCGGCCAGTTCTGCCTCCCAGGGTTCGGCCCAGGCGGCGCGCTCGCGCGCCAGCGCCGGATCGCCAAGCCCCTCGGACATGACCTGCTTCAACACACCGCGTGCCGCCGGATCGTCAAACAGGGCCGGTTCCGCCGCCGCGACCTGTTTGACCGCGCCCCCGGCGCCCAGGCCCGGCGACAGCTTGGCCAGCATCCCGGTGGCGGTGGCAAAGGCGGGTACCGCCCCGCCCAAGGCCGCCGGCGCAACGGGCGAGATGGCAGTCACGCGCACGACCTGGCCCGGCGCCCGCGACGCGATGCGCAGCGCCGCAACCGCGCCCAGGGAGAAGCCCACAAGGTGCACTTCGCGCGCGGGAAGGGCCCGTGCCATCGCTTCCGCATCGCCGGTACGGGGCAGGGTTGTCAGATGGGCAAGCCGGGTCAGCTCCAGCTCTGCCGCAGAGCCGGGAAAGGCGGATAGGTAAACGGTTTTCATATCGGATCGAGTATCGCCTGCAGTTTCTTCGCCAGCCCGGACCGGATCACCGCATATGACTTTCGGATCCTGTCGTTCAGCTCGTCCTCTTCGGCCAGCGCCCAAGGTATTTTCACCCAACTGCGATGCAAATAGGGCGCGCGTTCGGCACGGCCGAGGTCAATCAGCATCGCCGCGTCCTCGGTGCTGGGCGTCTTGACTGACACCGCGTCCCCGGCCGCGCCGACCACGGCAAACATCTTGCCGCCGACCTTC
>JAGRMT010000234.1 GCA_020441125.1 Roseivivax sp. | reverse complement strand
CCCGATCACGCGCTGATCGACGGCAACCGCCTGCCGCGCGACCTGGCCTGTTCGGCCGAGACGGTGGTCAAGGGCGATGCGCGCTGCGTCTCGATTGCCGCGGCTTCGATCGTGGCCAAGATTGCCCGTGACGCCATCATGCGGGATTTGGCGCAACAGTACCCCGGCTATGGCTGGGAGAAAAATGCGGGTTATCCGACACAGTGTCACAAAGTTGCACTGCGTGAACTGGGTGTAACCCCACATCATAGGCGCTCGTTCAAACCCGTCTACAATATCTTGTATCAAGCCGAAATCTCAAGTGATTGATTCAAAATAAAATTTGACGGCGATTCGGCTTTGAATCATCCTTGGCCTCAACCACAGAGCGCACAAAAACGCGCCGGGGACAGAGGCAGAGAATGACGAAGATGACCCAGATCAAGGGCGCTCAGGCGCTCCCACTCAACACGATTTTGGCCGGGGACTGCATTGCGCAGATGAATGCCCTGCCCGAAGCGAGCGTGGACCTGATCTTTGCGGATCCTCCGTACAATCTCCAGCTCAAGGGTGATCTGCACCGGCCAGACAACAGCCGGGTCGACGCGGTCGACGACCACTGGGACCAGTTCTCCAGCTTTGCCGCCTATGACGCCTTCACGCGTGATTGGCTTGCCGCCGCCCGCCGGCTGCTCAAGCCGAACGGCGCGATCTGGGTCATCGGCAGCTATCACAACATCTTCCGCGTCGGAACGGCGATGCAGGATGCCGGTTACTGGATCCTCAACGACGTGGTCTGGCGCAAGGCAAACCCGATGCCGAACTTCCGCGGCAAGCGTCTGACCAATGCGCATGAGACGATGATCTGGGCGTCGAAAAGCGAAGGCGCGAAATACACCTTCAATTACGAGGCTCTCAAGGCCCTGAACGAAGGCATCCAGATGCGCAGCGACTGGGTCCTGCCGATCTGCAACGGCGGCGAACGGCTAAAGGATGCGGCGGGCGAGAAGGCTCATCCGACGCAGAAACCCGAAGCGCTGCTGCACCGCGTGCTGGTCGGCTCGACCAACCCCGGAGACATCGTGCTGGATCCGTTCTTCGGCACCGGCACCACCGGCGCCGTGGCCAAGATGCTGGGCCGCGACTGGATCGGGATCGAGCGTGAAGACGCCTACCGCACCGTGGCGCAAGCCCGCATCGACGGCGTGCGCAAGTTCGACCGCTCTGCCCTTGAGGTCAGCCAGTCCAAGCGCGCCGAGCCGCGCGTGCCCTTCGGCCAGTTGGTCGAACGCGGCATGCTGCGCCCGGGCGAGATGCTGGTTTCCGCCTCTGGCCGCGGTGCTGCGCGCGTGCGTGCCGATGGCACGCTGGTGGCTGACGGTATCACCGGTTCCATTCACCAGGTCGGCGCGCACCTGGAGGGTGCGCCCAGCTGCAACGGCTGGACCTACTGGCACTTCAAGCGCGACGGCCAGACCGTGCCGATCGACGTGCTGCGCCAGCAGATCCGCTCCGAGATGTAGCGCCGCCCGGCAATTTCGAAATTTCACGAGGTACCGCCTGTGCCTGCGGCCCCCCGCAGCGCACGGAACTGGCCCCGCCTGATTGGCGGGGCTTTTTTTTGCCCGGCCCACATCCCTTGCCTGATTGTCGGACGCTGCCGGTTTTCCTGACTTTGTCGAAAACTGGATTCGCCCTATCGTGCCGCAGGGACCGGAGCGCGCGACCACAGTGACCCCGTGGGGCGATCACTGAAAGCAACCTGCCATGTCTGGAAAAGACGATTATGGTACTTCTTGCGGCTGCCCTTGCCACCCCTCTTTACGCTGCCGATGTTGGGCAGGCCGCGATAGACAGCTGCATTGACCGCATCCGCACAGTCGGAGGCCCCGATGGCCAGAGCGGGCAAATCCTCTCGACCGAATATTCGGAAGCCAATTCCCTGATCATGTTCGAGGATGCCGGCGGCACAGTCTGGCGTTGCCTCGTCGCGAACAGCGGCGAGGTTGCCGACCTTAGCATGGCGCAACCGTCCGATGACGGAAACGGCGCCATGGCCGGTGCGCCTGCCGGGGGAACGACCTCGACAGAGCAAGTGCACTTTGCCAAGGGCAAGAGTTCTGCCGAGATGAATGACGGGCTGACACCGGGCAGTTCAACCCGCTTCGTTCTTGGCGCGCGTGACGGCCAATTCCTGAACGTAAGCATTGCCGCATACGGGCCGGGTCTGACCTATCAGATCTTCAATCCTGACGGGTCGTTCCTGCTTGACCAGATCGATGCTGCACAGCCCTATCGCGGCCAGCTCTGGCAAAAGGGCGATCACGTGGTCGAGGTGATCAATCGCGGTGGTGACAACACCTCTTATACGGTCACTTTCGCCATCGAGTGACCGGCAAGAGAATAGCCCCGATCAACACAGCGCGCGGTACCGGCCCGCGCGCCGAAACTGTCACCAGTTGATGTACTTTTCGAATTCGCTCATCACCACCCGCCACCAGTCGATGGTGTCGGCAAAGTTGCCCTCTGACACGCCGTGCAGCAGGTTGACGTCCAGTTCCAGGAACGGATCCTTTTCATCGTCGAGGAAAACTTTGCCAAACCGTTTTTCCTTGTTCCAGGTGTTCACCTGGTAGTCCGACAGGCCCATCTGCATGTCATAGCCCGCCTTGAACTGAACCGCCGAGCAATTGGCATGGGCATCGTCGCAGCCATAGAAATAAACGCTGTAGGGCGTGCCTTCGATCTTGCCCTGCAACAGCGGGTCACCTTCGGAATCCGTGGTCTGGGTGACCATGTAGCCCTCTTGCTGGAATACCGAGATGATGGCCGCGACGTCTGAGCCATCGATCTCGGCCAGGGCAGGCGTGGCGCCGGCGATCGCAAGCGCTAGAATGGACCTGAACATCATGACAAATAACCTTGTTTGAGTGAATCTCACCCCACATAGATTGCACCAGATTTGGCTTTCGGTATACGGCTTTGCGGGTCCGGCCCGGCCGGAAACAGCAATATCGGCAAAGGCGGATACGACACATGGACCTGCGTGCAATCTCGATGGGCGTGGCCTTTGCCCTGATGTGGTCTTCGGCATTTACCTCGGCCCGGATCATCGTTGCCGCCGCCCCGCCGATGACGGCGCTGTCGCTGCGCTTTTTGATTTCGGGCCTGCTGGCGGTTCTGCTGGCACGGCTGATGGGGCAAAGCTGGCGGCTGAGTCGGGCGCAATGGCGCGCCACGATCATCTTCGGTATCTGCCAGAACGCACTGTACCTGGGGCTGAACTTCATCGCGATGCAGACGGTGCAGGCTTCGCTGGCGTCGATCATCGCGTCGACCCTGCCCCTGATGGTGGCGGTCGCAGGCTGGGCCTTCTTCCACGAACGCCCCGGCGCGCTGGGAATGGCCGGACTTCTGGCCGGGTTCCTTGGCGTGGCCATCATCATGGGCAGCCGGATGCAGGCCGACAGCGTCGACCTGGTCGGCGTCGGCCTGTGCATCCTGGGCGCGCTGTCGCTGACCGTGGCGACGCTGGCGCTCAAGGGTGCTTCCTCGGGCGGGAACTTCATGATGATCGTCGGGCTTCAGATGCTGATTGGCAGCGCCGTGCTGGCCCTGCCGGCGGCAGCGATGGAAACCGTCACGATCGACTGGTCGTGGACGCTGGTGGTGGCCTTTGCCTATACCACGCTGGTGCCCGGCCTGGCGGCGACGCTGGTGTGGTTCTTCCTGGTGCATCGGATCGGCGCGGTGAAGGCGGCCACCTTCCACTTCCTCAACCCGTTCTTCGGCGTGGCCATCGCGGCCTTGATCCTGCACGAGGCGCTGGGTCCGCGCGATCTGCTGGGCGTGGCGATCATCACCGGCGGGATCCTCGCTGTGCAGTTGTCGAAACAAAAGCCCACAAGGACGTGAGTCCGCGTCACCACTTCGTTTGATGACGCCGCGGGGCTGTAGCGGCAGTGTGCAGCTATGGAACTGGTGTTTGCATATCTTGCCGGCCTGCTGACGCTGATCAATCCATGCGTCGTACCGGTGCTGCCCATCGTGCTGGCCAGCGCGGCGCAATCCGGCGCGCGCGGCCCGCTGGCACTGGTGTCCGGCATGGCACTGTCTTTCGTCGTGCTCGGCGTTGCCGTCACCGCCTTCGGCCACCTGGCTGGGATCACCGCCGACACGTTGGCCACTGCCGGTGCGGCGATGATGATGCTGTTCGGCGCCGCGATGCTGGTGCCCCGCGCCTCGGCCGTGCTGGCAACCGCCACAGCCGGGCTTTCGGCACGGGCCGATGTGCGGCTCGATGGCATCGACCACGGCGCCCCCGCCGGTCAGTTCCTGGGCGGTGCGCTGTTGGGCGCGGTGTGGAGCCCATGCATCGGGCCCACGCTGGGCGGCGCCATCGCGCTGGCCAGTCAGGGCGAAAGCCTGGGCCGGGTCACGCTGATCATGGCCGCCTTTGCCGCCGGCGTCGCGACGTTGATGCTGGCACTGGCCTACGGCGCCCGGGGCGCCCTGGGCCGCCCCCTGCGCGCCGTGGCCGGCTGGTCGCGCCCGGTGCTGGGGATTGCGTTTTTCGGTGTTGGCCTGGCGCTGCTGCTGGGCTGGCACCATACGATCGAGGGATGGCTGCTGGACCGGATGCCTCCCTGGCTGCTCGACTTGTCCGTCCGATACTAAGGAGACACGTATGAACCGTCGCATGTTCCTGATCGTCGCCGGCGCCACCGCTGCCGCCGCGATCATTCCCCACATCGGTCACGCCTCGGACGAGGACTACCGCCCCGGCTTGCTGGAAAAGCATCTGGCCGCGGACGACACGGTGTTCCTCGACTTCAAGGCAAGCTGGTGCAGCACCTGCCGTGCCCAGGGCGAGGTGTTGTCGCGGCTGAAGGCCGCCAACCCGGAATACGAAAAGAAGATCGTCTTTATCAACGTCGACTGGGACACTTACGGAAAGTCCGAGCTGGTCAGTTCGATGCGCATCCCGCGCCGATCCACCCTGGTGGTGCTGAAAGGCGATCAGGAGTTGGGCCGCATCGTGGCCCAGACAGACGAGGCGTCGATCCGCGCGCTGATGGACACAGCGCTGGCCGCCGCTGCCGGGGCGTAGCGCTAGAGCAAGACCGCCAGCAGCACCGACAGCGTGACAAAAGAGGCCACGACGGCGCCCAGCAGCGAAATCGCTGCCAGGCCCTCGTGGCCGTAATCCTGCGCCAGCACGGCATATATCGAGATCATCGGCACCGCCGCCGACAGGACCAGCGCCGCCAACAGGTCAGGCGGCAGAACGGCCCAGCCGAGCAGCAGAAGGCACAGCGCCGTCATCGCCGGCTGGATTATCAGCTTGCCCAGCACGATCTGACCGGCCAGCAACCGGTTGCCTGCCGTGGGCAGCCCAACCAGCGCACCGCCGATCACAACCAGCGCCAACGCGCCGGTTGACCCGGCAATCAGGCCCAGAAACCGCTCTGCCGCCGCCGGCAGAGTCAGCCCGGTGAGCGAGAACGCCAACCCGGCCAGCAGCGCGATGATCATCGGCCGCTTCAGCACACCCCACAGCGCCCGGCGCAGGCTGTCCAGCGCCGAAGTCTCGGGCCCCGCGCGCGACAGCTCCAGCATCACGAAGCACGCTGGCAGGATGACGAAGTTCTCCACCAGCATGTTCATTGCCAGCACCTGCCCCGCCAGGTGGGGGAAGGCCAGCAGCATCATCGGATAGCCGATATAGCCCGAATTGGGCGACACCGCCCCCATCACCGCGATGGCCCGCCGCGCCGGGCCCACGCCCTGCGCCCGCGTGGCCGCCCAGATCAGCGCCCCGGTCAGCGCAGCGCCGCCCAGGTAGACGCCCATGTAGACCGGGTTCAACACTGCGGTGACATCGGCCCGGCCAACCGCGCTGAACAGCAAAGCCGGCAGACCGATATTCAGCACGAACTTCCCCAGCACCCGCATGTCGGCCGGGGCGAACAGCCCCTGCCGCACCGCCCCGTAGCCCAGCGCGATGCAGGCGAAAATCGGCAGGGTAATGGGAAGGATCGCGCCCATCGGGTCAGCCGATCTTGCCGCGGTTTGCGCCGATCTGGCCGCGATGCAGCAACAGATGATCAAGGATCACGCAGGCCATCATCGCTTCGCCCACCGGCACGGCGCGGATGCCGACGCA
>JAGRMT010000233.1 GCA_020441125.1 Roseivivax sp. | reverse complement strand
CTGCCCCTCGCGCTCCCCGGGGTATTTTCGGCAAGAAGAAGCTGCGTGCCAGCCTGCCTGACAGGCGGTGCGCCCCAAGTCGAGGCTGGTCAGTTGCCGGTTTTGGTGGTGTCCTCGGTGGTGACGATTTCGATCCGGACCTTGCTGGCGAAAGCGGCGATCGCGCCGATCACCGCGAGGACCGGGGCGGCCAGGACGACAGCGCCGCCGGCGATGGCGCCGACCGGCAGCGGGATATCGACGGCCACGTCGCCGTCAGGTTCGATCACGCGCACGCGGCTGACGCTGGCCTCGGCGGCCAGTTCCTTGATCTTGGCGAGCAGCCCTGCGCCCTCGACCTCGATAGAGCGTTTCGGTTCGGCTTTGCGGTCCGTCATGATGCTGTCTCCTGCTTGGGTTTCGACAGCGGCAGTCTATCGCCCGGCGGGCGGTGCGGCCTTGACGGCGGTCAACGGCAGGGGGGAAAGGCAAACGGCGCGCAGCCGGGGCCGCGCGCCGCGATGGTCTGTTGCCGGCTCAGCCCTGGGCGAAGCCCAGCGCCTGAAGCGCGGTCTTGATCTCGTCCAGCACGGCGGGATCGTCGATGGTGGCCGGCATCTTGTACGGCTTGTTGTCGGCGATCGACACCATGGTGCCGCGCAGGATCTTGCCCGAGCGTGTCTTGGGCAGACGGTCCACCACGCAGGCCAGCTTGAAGGCCGCGACCGGCCCGATCTGGCTGCGCACGTCCTTGACCACTTCCTTGACGATCTCGTCATGCGGGCGGTTGCAGCCGGCGTTCAGGCACAGGAAGCCCAGCGGCAGCTGGCCTTTCAGCTCGTCCGCGACGCCGATCACGGCGCATTCGGCAACATCGGCATGGGCCGCCAGCACCTCTTCCATGGCGCCGGTGGACAGCCGGTGGCCCGCGACGTTGATCACGTCATCGGTGCGCGCCATGATGTAGAGGTAGCCGTCTTCGTCCTTCATGCCGGCGTCGCCGGTTTCATAGTAGCCGGGGAAATGCTCCAGGTAGGATTTCCTGAAGCGCGCCTCGGCGTTCCACAGCGTGGGCAGCGTGCCCGGCGGCAGCGGCAGCTTGATCGCGATGGCGCCAAGCTCGCCTGCCTTGACCGGGTGGCCGCCCTCGTCGAGGATCTGCACGTCATAGCCCGGCATCGGCACCGAGGGCGAGCCGAGCTTGATCGGAAGCTCCTCGATCCCCAGCGGGTTGGCCGCGATGGCCCAACCGGTTTCGGTCTGCCACCAATGNNTGGTCGATCACCGGCACGCCCAGCTGGGTCTGCGCCCAGACGATGGTGTCGGGATCGGCCCGCTCGCCCGCCAGGTAGACGGCGCGCAGGCCGCTCAGGTCGTATTTCTTGACGAACTCGCCCTTGGGATCCTCACGCTTGACCGCGCGGAAGGCGGTGGGGGCGGTGAAGAACGCCTTGACCTTGTGCTCCTGGATCACCCGCCAGAACGTGCCGGCGTCGGGGGTGCCCACGGGCTTGCCCTCGAAGACGATGGTGGTGTTGCCGTGGATCAGCGGGCCGTAGCAGATGTAGCTGTGGCCGACGACCCAGCCCACGTCGGACGCCGCCCAGAAGGTTTCGCCCGGGTTGACGTTGTAGATGTTCTTCATCGTCCAGTTCAGCGCCACCAGGTGGCCGGCGGTGTGCCGGACCACGCCCTTGGGCTGGCCGGTGGTGCCCGAGGTATAAAGGATATAGGCCGGGTGGTTGCCTTCGACCGGGACGCATTCCGCCGGCTCGACCCCGTACTGGAATCCGTGCCAGTTGTAGTCGCGCCCGGGGATCAGCTGGGCCACTTCCTGCTCGCGCTGGAAGATCACGCAGAAGTCTGGCTTGTGCTTGGCCTGGTCGATCGCGTTGTCCAGCAGCGGCTTGTAATGCACGACGCGGCCCGGCTCCATCCCGCAGGAGGCGGCGATGATCGCCTTGGGCTGGGCGTCGTCGATGCGCACGGCAAGCTCATGCGCGGCAAAGCCGCCGAACACCACCGAATGCACCGCGCCCAGACGGGCGCAGGCCAGCATCGCCTCCAGCGCTTCGGGGATCATCGGCATGTAGATGATGACGCGGTCGCCCTTCTCGATGCCCTTGGCGCGCAGCGCGCCAGCCAGGTTGGCGACCCGGTTGCGCAGCTCGACATAGGAGATTTCGCGCTTGGTATGGGTGATCGGGCTGTCGTAGATGATCGCCGTCTGCTCGCCCCGGCCGTTCTCGACATGGCGGTCGACCGCGTTCCAGCAGGTATTGACCTTGCCGTCGGCGAACCATTCGAACAGCCCGTCACCCTTGTCGAACAGCGCCTTCGACGGCTGGCTGTCCCAGTCGATGGCCTGCGCGGCATCCATCCAGAACCCGTCCGGGTCGCGCTTCCAACGGTCGTAGACGTCCTTGTACCCCATGGTATGCCTCCTCCTCGGCTGACGTGTTGCTGTTACGGGGCGGGGATCATTCGCTCAAGCGCGTTACCGCTGGCAGCGTCAGATTACCGCGCAAAATTTGCAAAAACTGACGAATTGTGACTGAAAAATTTGCAAACTCCTCTGAATTTCGCGGGAAAAAGGCAAAAACCTGAAAGTTTTGCAAAGTTCCATTCCTCCGAGCTGCAAATTTGTTCCGCCGTGGCGCGCCCTCTGGCGAAGGGCGCGGCGCGCCGATAAGAAGGCGCGATGAACGGGTATATAGCAGGGTTCGCGCTGGGCTTGTCGCTGATTATGGCAATCGGCGCACAGAATGCCTTTGTCTTGCGCCAGGGGCTGACAAGGCGGCACGTTTTCTGGGTCTGCCTGATCTGCTCGGTGTCCGATGCGGTGCTGATCGCGGCCGGGGTGGCGGGCATGGGCGCGGCCATCGCGGCGATGCCGGTGCTGTCCAACGCGGCGCTGTGGGGCGGGGCGGCCTTTCTGCTGTGGTACGGCGCGCGGGCGTTCCGGTCTGCCTGGCGCGGCGGGCAGTCGCTGGAGGCGGCGCAGGGCAGGGCCGGCGGGCTGAGCGCGACGGTTCTGACGGCGCTGGCGCTGACCTGGCTGAACCCGCATGTCTACCTGGATACCGTGGTGCTGGTCGGTTCGGTTTCGGCGCAATACCCGTCGCGGCTGGCCTTCGGACTGGGCGCGGTCACGGCGTCATTCGTGTTCTTCTTCTCGCTGGGCTACGGCGCGCGCCTGCTGCTGCCGGTCTTCGTCCGGCCACGGGCCTGGCAGGTGCTGGATATCGGGATCGGGCTGGTGATGTGGGGGATTGCCGCCTCGCTGGTGGCCGAGGCCCTGGGCTGAGTGTTCCGCGCCCCTTGCCCTTGGCGGCGCAGGGGTGTTCATTGGCGCCATGAGCGCGCCCCCCTCACGCCCCCTGGCCGGAATATTCTGGATGATTGTCACCGGCTTGTGCTTTGTCGGCATGACCGGGCTGGTCAAGTCGATCGCCGGGCGCGTACCCTCGATCGAGGCGGCCTTTCTGCGCTTTGCCTTCGGGCTGGTGTTCCTGCTGCCCACCTGGCGGCTGTTGATCACCACGCAGATCAGCCCGCGGCTGTGGCGCCTGATCGGGCTGCGTGGCGTTGTGCACACGCTGGGAGTGATGTGCTGGTTCTACGCCATGACGCGCATTCCCGTGGCCGAGGTGACGGCGCTGAATTACATCAACCCAGTGCTGGTCACCGTGCTGGCGGTGGTTCTGCTGGGAGAGCCGATCGCGCTGCGGCGAATCGTGGCCATCGCGGTGGCGCTGGTTGGCGCGCTGGTGATCCTGCGGCCGGGTTTCCGCACGCTGGACCCCGGACATTTCTCGATGCTGGGAACGGGCGTGGCGATGGGCGCCTCTTACCTGATCATGAAGATCCTGTCGGGCGAGTTGCCCGCCGCGCTGGTGGTGATGATGATGTCGCTGACCGTCACGTTGGGGCTGACGCCCTTCGCGCTGGCGGTCTGGGTCACGCCTGACCTGTCGGATCTGGTGGTGCTGGTGGCCATCGCCTTTCTGGCCACTGCCGGGCATTACTCGATGACGCTGGCCTTTGCCGCCGCACCGCTGAGCGTGACGCAGCCCGTCACGTTCCTTCAACTGGTCTGGTCGGTCATGGTTGGCGCGATCTTCTTCGGCGAGCCGGTGGACCCATTCGTGATTGCCGGTGGCACGCTGGTGATCGGCGCGGTCAGCTACATGACCTGGCGCGAGGCGATGCTGCGCAAGAAGGTCACACCGGCGGTGAATCAGCCAAAACTCTAGGGGCGTTTGTTTCCATCGGCGCAATAGTTCCGCGATGGAGCCAAGATTGGGCCATAATCTCTGAGCAGCGTGACGTCAGGTTAGACCACCTGGAGAGCATCATGTTTGCCGAAAATCGCATTACCGAAAATATGGAAGAAATCTTTGCATTCCTGCGCAACGAACGCCGCAAGGTCCTGTCGGAGGCCGAATGGCGTTTCCGCATGAAGGGTTACGGCTACAATCTGCGCCGCACCGAGAACGGGGTCGAAGTGGCCCGGCTGCCGCAGAACCAGGTGGTTGGTACCTTCGTTCTGTGATTGCCCGTTTTTGTTGATTGACGGGTCAATAAAGAACCTCCATCCTCGGCGCCATGCCCAGGATCGGAATGGAATTCATGCGCCGTGCCGCGCTTGTCGAGGCCGCGGTCGCCGAAATCGGCGGCGCGGGATCGCTTGACGTCACGGTGACCCAGATCGCCAAGCGCGCCGGCATGTCCAGCGCGCTGGCCCATCACTATTTCGGCGGCAAGGACCAGATGTTCCTCGCCGCGATGCGCCATATCCTGCAGCAATACAGCGCCGAGGTGGCGCGCGCCCTGGCGGGCTGTGCCGCGCCCCGGGACAGGCTGGCGGCGTTGATCGGGGCGAATTTTGCGCCCGCGTTCTTTGACGCCCAGACCGCCGGTGCCTGGCTGCAGTTTTACGTGCACGCGCAGGCCAATCCCGATGCGGCGCGGCTGCTGCGGGTCTATCAC
>JAGRMT010000232.1 GCA_020441125.1 Roseivivax sp. | reverse complement strand
GTTCGGCGTGATCGGCGGGCGGCGCTGGCGGCGCAGAGGGTGCGGTCACCGTCAAGGCGCGCGCCGCATGGGGCCGGGGTACGCGTGCGTCGTCGGTGGTGCCAACAGCCGCCAGTACCGGAAAATCGTCGCGCGCGGGCGGATCGGGCGCGCGCACCGCGCCGGGAACGGGCGGCGGATTGCCAATGTCCAGCACCAGGTAGCGCCCGTTATGGATAAACCCGGTGACGGCGCAATCGCATCCCAGAGACAGCTCCAGTTCGGCGTTCCCAAGGTCGCGCGCCGCGATTAGCCGGCCGGGCTGGATCATGTCCCACAGGCGGGTCACGTCGAATTGCAGGTCCGGCTCTGGCAGCGACATGCGCACCAACCGCGCGGCGGGGCGGGTCAGCGTGAATTCCATCGCTTCGGGCAAGTACAGCACCAGCCGGGTAAACCCGTCATGATCGCCCGAGCGCAGCTCGACCGTGCGCGCGGCGACCGCGGCGGGAAGCAGCGCCAGGTACAGCAACAGGATTGCGATCCACCGCCTCATGCCGCCGCCTTCGTTTCCTTGAGCGCCTCTTCGAGGTGTTCGTAACTGGGCCGGTAGTGCGATGGCACGCCCTGGCGGCCGACCTCGATACAGATGTTGACGCCGTGGTTGTAAAGGCTGGCGATGATCACGTCGCGGATCATCTGGTAGAACGAGGCCTCGTCCTCGACCACGGTCTTGAGCTTTGAGGCGAAAGGCCCGACCAGGCCGTAGGCCAGGAACACGCCCAGGAAAGTGCCCACCAGCGCGCCGCCGATCATCTTGCCCAGCACCTCTGGCGGCTGGTCGATCGAGCCCATGGTCTTGATCACCCCCAGAACGGCGGCGACGATGCCCAGCGCGGGCAGCCCGTCGGCCACGGTCTGCAGCGCGTGGCTGGAATGCAGATCGTGGTGCAGCTTGGCTTCAAGCCGTTTTTCCAGCACCTCTTCGACCTGGTGCGGGTCGTCATAGTTCATCGAGGCAGAGCGCAACGTGTCGCAGATCATTTCCACGGCGACCTTGTCGGCCCGGATGCGCGGGTACTTCTCGAACAAAGACGATTCGTGCGGGTTCTCGATATGCTCTTCCAGCGCGACGGGGTTCTGCTTGGCGATGCGCAGCAGTTCGTACAGCAGGCACAGCACCGCCTGATAGTCGTCCGGCTTCCACTTGGGGCCTTTGAACACCTTGCCGATGTCCTTCATCGTGTGCTTGGCCGAGGCGCCATCGTTCGAGATGATGAAGGCGCCAACAGCGGCACCGCCAATCATCATCATTTCAAACGGCAGCGATTTGAGGATGATCCCCAGCTTGCCGCCGGCGGCCATGTAGCCGCCGAACACCATCACGATAATGACGGCGATGCCAACGAACCCGAGCAACGCACCCCTCCTTCACCAGATGGGTACGGCATGACACGAAAGGCTTAAGGAAAGCTGTGCGCCGTCCGGAACGGGCCGGCCGGGATCACATCAGCCAATGCACCAGAACAGCCGCCGCGGCACCCAGCACCAGACCGCCGCCGCCCCAGGCCAGCCGGGCCGGCCACGCGGAACCGGGGCGCGGCGCGGGATCGCCAGCCTGGCGGATCAGCGCGGCCTCCATCAGCGCGGGCAGGCGCGGGCCGAAGCGGGCCATCACCCGCGCGGTCTTCAGCAGGTCGCCCACCGCCGCCTTGGGCCCGATCGACGACTGGATATAGCGTTCGACCACCGGGCGGGCGACATGCCAGATGTTCATGTGCGGGTTGAGCGAGCGCGCGACGCCCTCGACCACAACCATGGTGCGTTGCAGCAGGATCAGCTCGGTCCGCGTTTCCATGCCGAAGCGTTCGGTCACCTCGAACAGGTAGGCCAGCAGCCGCCCCATCGAGATCTGGCTGGCGTCCATGCCAAAGATCGGCTCGCCCACCGCGCGCAGCGCGCGGGCGAACTCGTCGACGTCGCGGTCGGCAGGCACGTACCCGGCTTCGAAATGCACCTGCGCCACGCGCAGGTAGTCGCGGCGGATGAAACCATACAGGATCTCGGCGTATACGCGGCGCGTATACTCGTCGATATGGCCCATGATGCCGAAGTCGAAGGCGATGATGTCGCCGTTCGCGGCCACCTTCAGGTTGCCCTGGTGCATGTCGGCGTGAAAGAACCCGTCGCGCAGCGCGTGGTTCAGGAACAGTTGCAGCACCCGTTCGGACAGTGCCACCCGGTCATGGCCGGCGGCGTCCAGCGCGGCGTTGTCGCCCAGCGGCACGCCTTCGGCCCAGCCCAGCGTCATCACCCGGCGCCCTGACAGGCCCCATTTGACCGCCGGCAGCTGGAAGCCGTCGTCGCCTTCGGTGTTGGCGGCGAACTCGCTGGCGGCGGCCGATTCCAGGCGCAGGTCCAGCTCTCCGGCGACCACGCCCTCGAAATGGCGGATCACCTCTGTCGGGCGCAGCCGGCGCGAAGCGGGCGAGAACAGCTCGATGATCGAGGCGGCCAGGTAGAAGGCGTCGACATCCTTGCGGAAAGCCTTCTCGATCCCAGGGCGCAGTACCTTCACGGCGACCGTCTCGCCGCTGCCGGCCAGCACCGCCTTGTGCACCTGCGCGATCGACGCCGCAGCCACCGGCGGGCTGAAGCTGGAAAACACGGCGTCCACCGAAACGTCCAGCTCGCGCGCGACCTCCTCCTTGGCGGCCTCGACCGGGAAGGGTGGCAGCTTGTCCTGCAAGACGCGCAGCTGAAGCGCCATCTCGTCGCCCACCACGTCGGGGCGGGTCGACAGGATCTGGCCGAACTTGATGTAGGCCGGGCCCAGCGCGGTCAGCGCCCGCGTCACCGGCGGCATCGACGGGTCACCCTCGATCCCCAGCCACTTGAACGGCCAGCCCAGCACCCGCGCGGCGATGCGCAGCGGGCGCGGCGCGTCCATTGCATCCAGCGCGGCGCGCATGGCGCCGGTGCGTTCGAAGGTGGCGCCGGTGCGGACCAGCCGCCAGATGTTGTGCGGACCTTTCATGCGCGGCTCAGATCTTCCATCCCGAGTGCAGACAGGCCACGCCCATCGTCAGGTTGCGGTACTTGGCGTTGGCAAAACCGGCCGCGCGCACCATGCCCAGAAAGGTTTCCTGGTCGGGGAACCGGCGGATCGATTCCACAAGGTACTGATAGCTGTCGCGGTCGCCGGCGATGGCCTGGCCCATGCGCGGAATGACGTTGAACGAATAGGCGTCATACAGCTTCTGCATCAGGTCGTTGGGAATCTGGCTGAACTCCAGCACCATCAGCCGCCCGCCCGGGCGCAGCACGCGAAACGCCTCGTTCAGCGCGTCCTGAGGACGAGTAACGTTCCGGATACCGAAGGAGATGGTGTAGACGTCAAAGCTGTTGTCAGCAAAGGGCAGCGCCATCGCGTCGCCGACGACCCAATCCAGACTGCTCTCCATCGCGGCGGCCTCGGCGCGCTTGCGGCCCTCCACCAGCATCGGCTCGGTCAGGTCCAGCACCGTGGCATGGGCGCCGGTCTTGGCGCGCTTGAGAAAGCGGAAGGAGATGTCGCCGGTGCCGCCCGCCACGTCGAGCAGCTGTTGACCCGGCCGCGGCGCGAGCCAATCCATCATCGCGTCTTTCCACAGCCGGTGGATACCCATCGACATGGCGTCATTCATCACGTCGTATTTCGACGCGACCGAGTTGAACACGCCTTGCACGCGCCCGGCCTTCTCGGCCTCCGGCACCTCGGTAAAACCGAAATGCGTGGTTTTCACGTTCTCGTCCATCATGGGCCTTGCCGTTCCTGCATCTGGACCCTTCTTATAGAGCCCCGAACCGCCGTTACAATGCACGGCCCCCAGCACGGATCGCCGCAGATGCCCGAATTGCCCGAGGTTGAAACCGTCCGCCGCGGCCTTGCCCCGGTGATGGAGGGGCAGACGATCGCCCTTGCCCAGGTCAACCGGCCCGATCTGCGCTGGCCGTTCCCGCCCCGAATGGCAGACCGGCTGACCGGCCAGCGGGTGCTGCAATTGCGCCGCCGGTCGAAATACATCCTGGCCGATCTGGCCTCGGGCGAGTCGCTGCTGATCCACCTGGGCATGTCGGGGCGGATGCTGGTTTCGGGCGATCCGCTGGGCGTGTTCGTTCACGATCACCCGGCGCCCGAGAAGCATGACCACGTGGTGCTGACGATGGACAGCGGCGCGCGCATCACCTTCAACGATCCGCGCCGCTTCGGGGCGATGGACCTTCTGGACACCGCAGGAGCCGAGTCGCACCCGCTGCTGGCCAGCCTGGGCCCCGAGCCGCTGGGCAATGGCTTTAGCGAAGAATACCTGGTGCCGCGGCTGCGGGCGCGCAACACCCCGGTCAAATCGGCGCTGCTGGACCAGAAGCTGATCGCCGGGCTGGGCAATATCTATGTGTGCGAGGCGCTGTTCCGGGCACGCATCCACCCGGCGCGGCTGGCCAGCCGGATCGCCCCGGCGCGGGCCGCCGCGCTGGTGCCGATCATCCGCGCGGTGCTGACAGAGGCAATCGCAGCAGGCGGATCGACGCTGCGCGACTTCAAGCAAGCCGATGGAGAGCTGGGCTATTTCCAGCACAGTTTCGATGTTTACGGCCGCGAGGCCGAGCCGTGCCGGACGCCCGGCTGCACCTCTGCCGTGCGCCGGCTGGTGCAATCGGGGCGCTCCAGCTTCTATTGCCCGACCTGCCAAAGATAGCTTGATCGAGCCTTGTGGCGTGTTAAGCAGTGGTCCTTGTACCGAAACGACCGGAGCTGCCACACATGGCTTACGAGACGATCATCGTCGACGTCGAAGACAGCGTCTGCACCATCAGGCTGAATCGCCCCGAAGCGCTGAACGCTCTCAACAGCCACCTGCTGGGCGAGCTGAACACCGCCCTGCATGAGGCGGACGCCAGCGACAAGGTGCGCTGCATCATCATCACCGGCTCTGCCAAGGCCTTTGCCGCCGGCGCCGACATCAAGGAAATGTCCGAGAAGTCCTACGTCGACATGTTCCTGTCCGACTTCTTCGGCGGCCCGCACGGCGACTTCATGCGCGTGCGCAAGCCGATCATCGCCGCCGTGTCCGGCTATGCCCTGGGCGGCGGGTGCGAGCTGGCGATGATGTGCGACTTCATCATCGCCGCCGACACCGCCAAGTTCGGCCAGCCCGAAATCAACCTGGGCGTCATCCCCGGCATGGGCGGCACCCAGCGGCTGACGCGTTTCGTGGGCAAGTCCAAGTCGATGGACATGAACCTGACGGGCCGCTTCATGGACGCCGAAGAGGCAGAGCGCGCCGGGCTGGTCAGCCGGGTCGTGCCCGCCAAGAACCTGATGGAAGAGGCGCAGGCCGCCGCCGCCAAGATCGCCGAGAAGTCGATGCTGACGACGCTGGCCATCAAGGAGGCCGTCAACCGCGCCTACGAGACGACCATGACCGAGGGCCTGCTGTACGAACGCCGCGTGTTCCACGCGCTGTTCAACACCGAGGACCAGAAGGAAGGCATGGCAGCCTTCATGGAAAAGCGCACCGCGCAGTTCCGCGACAAGTGATCCGGCCCCTCTCCGCGCGCGTCGCGGAGAGGCCGCCTGCCGGGCCGCTGCGGCGACCTGCCCTGCCCGGCACGCCACATATTTCCAGAATCGCGTTGCAATTTCGGCCAGACCCTTTATAGGCGCTCGCTACATGCGCGTGATGCCCGCCTAGGCAAGAGTTGGTCCGGTCTGGATTTCCGGTCTTCGCAGGTATTGCGCAGAGAAATTGTATACAGACCAGGAAACTCGACATGGCAAACACGCCCCAGTCCAAGAAACGCGCCCGCCAGAACGAAAAGCGCTATGCCGTCAACAAGGCACGCCGTTCGCGCATCCGTACCTTCCTGCGCAAGGTCGAGGAAGCAATCGCTTCGGGCGATCAGACTGCCGCAGCCGAAGCCCTGAAGGCCTGCCAGCCCGAGCTGATGCGCGGCGTGACCAAGGGCGTGATGCACAAGAACACCGCATCGCGCAAGATGTCGCGCCTGGCCTCGCGGGTGAAGTCGCTGGCCTGATTGGCCGCGCTCCAACAGCAGTGGTTGACTGTTGCTAAGGCACCACCCTGTGTGGTGCCTTAACTATTTGAGATGATGCAAATTTAGCGCGAGCCAACAGATTCGTAGTCTCGAATAGTATCGTCAAGCGACAAGTTCGGTTGTGTTCGCCTGCCCCGGATTGGTAGTTTCGGCCTTGCGAGTCACTTTGCTGCTATGGCGGGTCGCGCATCCGGGATAGGACGTTTGTTCCAAGACCCGGGCCGGAAGGACACTGCGGGTCTGACCGGGAAACGGCGCGATTACTGTCTGACTTTTTGGATCCTTGGATCTGCGCATCGGGGACAGCCGCCGGGACAGCGGCCCTCGAACGCAGGTTGTTATCCCTTAGGGGTAAACCCGTGCCTCGGCTCGGGTAAGGATACTGTTGGTCAAGCGTCAAGTCTCGAATCGGGTTGCGGCCGAAACCGCACAATAGAAACGGGCAGTCCAAGCTGGGGATTGGAATGGGACGAGACGACGATAAGACACCGTCAGACAAATGGCGGGGCATCCAGGACAATCTGTGTCAGGCAATTGGCAAGAACAACTATGCGAACTGGATCGAGCCGCTTGTATACAGCGGCCTGTCCGGCGACGTGGCGGTCTTCGTCACGCCGACCACCTTCCTGGGTACCTATGTTTCGCAAAACTTTGGTGACATCCTGCTGCAGCAGCTGACGCGGGTCGAACCCGGCGCCCGCCGCCTGCAATTCGACGTGCCCGCCAATTCCACCGCGCGCCCCGCGCCGCGCAGCGTGCCGGTTCAACCGGCCCAGGCCCAGGCGGCCCCCGCCGCCCCGGCGGCCGCGCAACCCAACCCGACCGAGGGCCTGATCAGCGCGCCGCTGGACAGCCGCTTTACCTTCGACACCTTCGTTGTCGGCAAGCCGAACGAGCTGGCCCATGCCGCCGCGCGCCGCGTCGCCGAAGGCGGCCCGGTCACTTTCAACCCGCTGTTCCTTTACGGCGGGGTCGGGCTGGGCAAGACGCACCTGATGCACGCGATCAGCTGGGAGCTGCGCGCCCGCCGGCCTGACCTTCAGGTGCTCTACCTGTCGGCCGAACAGTTCATGTACCGCTTCGTGCAGGCGCTGCGCGACCGCAAGATGATGGACTTCAAGGAGCTGTTCCGCTCGGTCGACGTGCTGATGGTCGATGACGTGCAGTTCATCGCCGGCAAGGACAGCACGCAGGACGAATTCTTCCACACGTTCAACGTGCTTGTGGAACAGAACAAGCAGATCATCATTTCCGGCGACCGCTCGCCCAATGAAATCACCGGGCTTGAGAACCGCATCCGCTCGCGGCTTCAGTCGGGGCTGGTGGTCGATCTACACCCGACCGATTACGAACTGCGTCTGGGCATTCTTCAGTCCAAGGTCGAAACCATGCGCGGCCTCTATCCCGCGCTTGAGATCGAGCCGGGCATTCTGGAGTTCCTCGCGCACCGTATCTCGACCAACGTCCGCGTGCTGGAAGGCGCACTGACCCGGCTTTTCGCCTTCGCTTCGCTGGTGGGCAAGCCGATCACCATGGCGCTGACGCAGGACTGCTTGGCCGATGTGCTGCGCAACTCGCAGCAGAAAATCTCGATCGACGAGATCCAGCGCCGCGTGGCCGAGCATTACAACATCCGCCTGGCCGACCTGGTGGGCCCCAAGCGGGTGCGCACCTTTGCGCGGCCCCGGCAGATTGCCATGTACCTGTGCAAATCGCTGACCAGCCGGTCGCTGCCCGAAATCGGCCGGCGCTTCGGCGGGCGCGATCACACCACGGTCATGCATGGCGTGCGCCGCATCGACGAACTGCGCCAGACCGACGCCGCGATCGCCGAAGACCTGGAACTGCTGCGCCGTTCCCTGGAAAGCTGAGGTCACCCGACAACAACCGGGCCACGGGGCAGCCGCGACGCGCCCCGTGGCTTGACCTGCCCGCAAAACACGTGAACAAAAAGCAAAATAACCGGGTTGGAGCGCCGCAAGACGCGGGCTAAGCTGCAACTCCGGCAGACGGGGGTGTCAGGGATGAAAATCAGTCTGGAACGTGGCGCGCTGCTCAAGGCGGTGTCCCAAGCGCAATCCGTCGTGGAACGGCGCAACACCATTCCGATCCTCGCCAACGTGCTGATCGAGGCCGAGGGCGACAAGGTCACTTTCCGCGCCACGGACCTGGATATCGAGGTGGTGGACCGTGCCCCTGCGCAGGTCGAACGCGCCGGCGGCACCACGGTCAGCGCCGTTACCCTGCATGAAATCGTGCGCAAGCTGCCTGACGGCGCTCTGGTCAACCTGCATGCCGACGCCGCGGCGGGACGGCTGACGGTCGAGGCCGGCCGCGCCAGCTTTTCGCTGGCGACGTTGCCGCGCGAGGATTTCCCGATCATGGCCTCGTCGGAATACGCGGCCAACTTCAGCTGCAAGGCAGAGGTTCTGCGGCGGCTGTTCGACAAGTCGAAATTTGCCATCTCGACCGAAGAGACCCGGTATTACCTGAACGGCGTCTACATGCATGTGGCCGAGTCCGACGGCGGGCGCGTGCTGCGCTGCGTCGCGACCGATGGGCACCGGCTGGCCCGGATCGACGCGCCGCTTCCCAAGGGCGCCGATGACATGCCGGGCGTGATCGTTCCGCGCAAGACCGTG
>JAGRMT010000231.1 GCA_020441125.1 Roseivivax sp. | reverse complement strand
CGCAACTTCGACATCCGCAAGCAACTGCTGAAGTTCGACGACGTGATGAACGACCAGCGAAAGGTGATCTTCGCCCAGCGGCGCGAGATCATGGAAGCCAAGGACGTCTCGGAGATCGCCGCCGACATGCGTCACCAGGTGATCGACGACCTGGTCGAGGAATACATTCCGCCCCGCACATATGCCGACCAGTGGGATGCCGAAGGGCTTTACGCTGCCTGCATCGAGAAGCTGGGCATCGACGTTCCGGTGATCGGCTGGGCGCAGGAAGAGGGCGTCGACGACGAGGCGCTGCGCGAACGGCTCGCCGCGGCCTCGGATGCCGAGATGGCCAAGAAGACCGAGGCCTTTGGCGAAGACACCATGCGCCAGATCGAGAAGCAGCTGCTGCTTCAGTCGATCGACGGCAAGTGGCGCGAACACTTGCTGACGCTTGAACATCTGCGCTCGGTCGTCGGGTTCCGCGGATACGCCCAGCGCGATCCGCTGAACGAGTACAAGACAGAAGCCTTTGCCCTGTTCGAGCATCTGCTGGACGGTCTGCGCACCGAGGTCACAACCAAACTGGCGCAAGTGCGCCCGATGACCGAGGAAGAGCGTCAGGCGCTGATGCAGCAAATCGCCGCGCAACAGGCGCAGATCCGCGCAGCCCAGCAGCAGGCCGCCGGTGCCGCGCCGCAGCCTGCGGCAGCGATGCCCGCCGCCGCCCCAACCATGGCGCCCGATGCCGACACGGCCCAGAACGACGCGCCCGCCGGCACGCCGCTGGACGGGTTCGACGAAAGCGACGTGGCCACCTGGGGCGAACCGGGCCGGAACGACCCCTGCCCCTGCGGCTCGGGCAAGAAGTTCAAGCATTGCCACGGCCGCCTGGCCTGACGACCGCCATACGGGCGCCGCAAAACCGCCCCGCGATACCGCCACATTCGCCGTGACCGCGCCGCATTGCGCGGTCACACCGGGATCCACTTCCCGGTCAAGAGTGTGCCCATGATGACTCGTCTGAAAAGCCTGTCGATCGCCTTGGCAACGGTGCTGTTTGCACTGACCATCGGCTATGTCATGCAATACAAGCTGGGCCCTTCGCGTCCGGTCTCTCTCGCCTCGGCCGAAGAGATCGCCGTCACCGCGCTGACCCCCACTTCTTCGGCGGCGCCGATGCCCCGCGGCGATACGCTGCGCGTACCCCCCGGCGCCGCGACGCTGACCGCCGAGGTCACCCGGGCCCGCGTCGATTCAGGCCAGCAGATCGAACCGCCCGCCGCCTGCCTGCCGCGCATGACTGCGACCGCAACCGTCAGCGCGATGGCAGACCTGACCCTGGACGCCCCGTGCCAGCCCAACGCGGCTGTCACCTTCCACCACAGCGGGTTGATGTTCACCGAAACCACCGACGACGCCGGCCAGATCACCCTGACGGTCCCCGTCCTCAGCCGTGATGCGGTGTTCATTGCCGCCTTCGACAATGGCGACGGCGCCGTGGCGCAGCTGCAAGTCGAGGATATCGGCCAGATCGACCGCGTGGCGGTGCAATGGGAGGGCGAAACCGGCCTGCAACTGCACGCGCTGGAATTTGGCGCCGACTATTTCAACCCCGGCCATATCTGGGCCCAGTCCGCCGGACTGCCGCAGCAAGCCAACGCCGGATTTCTGGTGCAGCTGGGCAACCCCGCCCTGCCCCATGCCCGCCTGGCCGAGGTCTATACCTTCCCCGCCGGCAAGGCGACGCGCAGCGGCACCGTGTCGATGAGCATCGAAGCCGAAGTCACCCAGGCAAACTGCGGCCAGCGCATCGACGCCCAGACGATGGAAATGCACCTGGGCGGGCTGCTGCAAACCCAGGATCTGTCCCTGTCTCTGCCCGAGTGCACCGCTGTGGGCGAGTTTCTGGTATTGAAAAACACCGTCCAAGACTTGAAGATCGCCGCCAGATAGAGGGTGGCAAGACACGGAACTGGCCATGTGGCTTTTGCGTGCGGCGGTTTTCGCCGCACTTTTTGCGATTGCAGGGCCGGATCCGGCCGACGCGCAGGATGTCACCCTGCGCGCCCAGGACGGCGCGGTCGAGATTACCGGTACCCTGCTGGGTTTTGACGGCGAGTTCTACCGCGTCGACACCCGCTATGGCGAGATCACCGTCGATGGCGGCGGCGTCACCTGCACCGGCCCCGGCTGCCCCAGCCTGACCGATTTCGTGGCCGAGATGACAGTTTCAGGATCTGCCACCATCGGCCGGGTGCTGATGCCCGCGCTGATCGAATCCTTCGCCCTGCTTACCGGGCTGACCGCCACGCGCAGCGCGCTGGACGACACCCAGTTCTACTATGATCTTGCCTCACGCCAGAGCGGCCAGCGCGTTGGCCGCTTCACCTTCCTGGTGACCAATACCGACGAAGGCTTTGCCGACCTGTTGGCCGACGAGGCCGACATTGTCATGGCCCTGCGCGAGATCCGCCGCAGCGAACAGGATCGCGCAATCGAAATCGGTCTGGGCGATCTGCTCGACCCCAACCGCAACCGCGTTCTGGCACTCGACGCGCTGATCCCCGTGGTGGCCGAAAGCAACCCGGTGACCAGCATCAGTTTGGCAGACCTGGCCCGCGCCATCGCCGGCGAGATCACCAACTGGTCCGACCTGGGCGGGCCCGACGCGGCGATCAGCCTGCACCTGCGCGACGAAAGCTCGGGCCTTTACGAGCACCTGCAGGACAAGCTGCTTACCCCTCTCGGCCTGACACCGGCCACAGAGGCGAACCACCACGCCTCGAACGAGGCGCTGGATGCCGCCGTCAGCGCCGATCCGTTTGGCCTTGGCATCGCCAATTTCGCCGAGATTGCCCGCGCCCGCCCGCTGGCACTGACAGGCCCATGCGGTTTCGTCTCAACCGGCACCCGCCGCAGCATCAAGACCGAAGACTACCCGCTGGTCGCGCCGATGTTCCTGTACGTGCCGGCGCGCCGCCTGCCCAAGCTGGGGCGCGATTTTCTCGCCTATACCCGCTCGGCCCCGGCGCAGATCGTGATCCGCCGCGCCGGTTTCATCGACCAGGCCCCCGAAGAAATCGGCATCGCGATGCAGGGCGACCGGCTGGCGAATGCCATCGCCGTAGCCGATGGCACGGCAGCGCTGGCCGGGCTCAAACGCATGGTTGCCACCCTGTCGCCGCTGCGCCGGTTGACACCATCATTCCGGTTCGAGGCAGGCGGCATCCGCATGGACGCACAATCGCGTTCCAATGCCCGGCAGCTGGCACAGGCGCTGGAAACCGGCCAGTACGACGGGCGCCGCCTGGTCTTTGTCGGGTTCAGCGACGGCCAGGGCGACCCGCTGGAAAACATGGCCATCGCCCAGCGCCGCGCCGAGGTGGCGCGCGACGCCGTGGCGGCGGAACTGCAAAGCGCCCACCGCGCCATGCCGGCGCTGGAGACGGAGGCCTTTGGCGAAGCGATGCCCATGGCCTGCGATGACAGCGTTCTGGGCCGCCATGTCAACCGCCGGGTCGAGATCTGGGTGGACTGAACCCGCGCTACAGCAGCCCTTGCGCGCGAAAGCTCAGCTCCCGCGACTTGCCGATCACCAGGTGGTCGTGCAGCACCAGACCCAGCGCCTCCGCCGCGGCGGCGATCTGCCCGGTCATGGCGATATCCGCCTCGCTCGGCGTTGGATCGCCCGACGGGTGATTGTGCACCAGGATCAGAGCGCTGGCATCCAGCTCCAGCGCCCGCTTGACCACCTCTCGCGGATAAACCGGCACGTGGTCGACGGTGCCCCGCCCCTGTGCCTCGTCGGCGATCAGCACGTTTTTTCGGTCCAGGTACAGCACCCGGAACTGCTCGATCGGCTGGTGCGCCATCGCCGTCTGGCAATAGCGCAACAAGGCATCCCAGCTCGAGATCACGTCACGCCGCAACACCTGCGCCTGCGCCAGCCGATGCGCCGCTGCTTCGACGATCTTCAGGTCTGTCACCACCTCGTCGCCCACGCCCCTGACCTCGGCCAGCCGCGCTGGCGCTGCGGAAAGCACGGCGTTGAAGTCGCCAAACCGCTCCAGCAACAGCCGCGCCAGCGGCTTGACGTCCTGCCGCGGCAGGCTTCGGAACAGCACCAGCTCCAGCAGCTCGTAATCCGGCAGCGCCCCTGCCCCGCCTTCGCGAAACCGCGCGCGCAGCCGTTTGCGATGGTCGCGGATATAAGACGGCAGCCGCCCCGCCCCCAGCGGCAGCGGCGCCGCCTCGTCATCGAACAGCCCGCGCTGTTCGGCCAAATGCCGACCGTCATCCATGGCGCCCAGACTGGCGCCGATGTCTTGCCAAGCCGTTAACGTTAATGCCCGCGCCCCTGGCTTCTTCTTGCGAAAAATACCCCGGGGGGGCTTGCCCGCAGGGCAAGCGGGGGGCAGAGCCCCCCGCACCCGTTACAACACGTAACGCGACAGGTCGGCAGAGCGCGTCAACGCCCCCAGATGCGCTTCGACAAAATCCGCATCCACCGTCACAGCCTGCCCGGCCTGGTCCGGCGCGGTAAAGGACAGGTCCTCGAATACCCGTTCCAGCACGGTGTAGAGCCGCCGCGCCCCGATGTTCTCGACGCTCTGGTTCACCTCCGCCGCGATCCGCGCGAGCGCCGCGATGCCGTCCTCGGTAAAGCTGACCGCCACCGCCTCTGTCGCCATCAACGCGGTATATTGCCGGGTCAGCGCGTTGTCCGTCTCGGTCAGGATGCGCACGAAATCCGCCTCGGTCAACGCGCGCAAGGTCACGCGGATCGGCAGGCGGCCCTGCAATTCGGGCAACAGATCCGAGGGTTTGGAGATGTGGAAGGCACCCGAGGCGATGAACAGGATATGGTCGGTCTTGACCGGCCCGTACTTGGTGCTGACCGTGGTGCCTTCGATCAGGGGCAGCAGGTCGCGCTGCACGCCCTCGCGGCTGACATCGCCGCCCCGGGTTTCCTGCCGCACGGCGACCTTGTCGATCTCGTCGAGGAACACGATCCCGTTCTGCTCAACCGCCTCCAGCGCCGCCGACTTCACCGCCTCGTCGTCCAGCAGCTTGTCCGCTTCCTCGGCGATCAGCACCTCGTAGCTTTGCGCCACGGTCAGCTTCTTGCGCGTGGTGCGGCCGGCAAAGGCCTTGCCGAACAGATCGCCCAGGTTCATCATCCCCGCCCCGCCCTGCTGGCCGGGGATTTCCATCATCGGGAACGGGCTGGCGGTGTCAGCCACTTCCAGCTCGATCACGGTATCGTCCAGCTCGCCCGATTTCAGCTTCTTGCGGAACATGTCGCGCGTGCCCTCGCGCGCGTCCTTGCCGGCAATCGCTGTTATCACCCGGTCCTCGGCATTCTGGTGCGCCTTGGCCTTGACGTCCTCGCGCATCTGTTCGCGCGTCATCAGGATGGCGGCATCCATCAGGTCGCGGACGATCTGCTCGACATCGCGGCCGACATAACCCACCTCGGTGAACTTGGTCGCCTC
>JAGRMT010000230.1:4906-5964 GCA_020441125.1 Roseivivax sp. | reverse complement strand
GTCGGCTATACCGCGCGGCACCATACCTTCTTTGAAATGCTGGGGAATTTCAGTTTCGGCGACTATTTCAAGACCGATGCCATCCCCTTTGCCTGGGAGCTGGTGACCAAGGAACTGGGCATTCCCAAGGACAAGCTGCTGGTCACCGTCTACAAGACCGACGACGAGGCGGCGAATATCTGGAAGAAGGTCGCCGGGCTGAGCGACGACCGCATCATCCGCATCGGCGACAAGCCGGGCGGCGGCAGCGACAACTTCTGGATGATGGGGCCCACCGGCCCCTGCGGCCCCTGCACCGAGCTCTTCTTCGACCATGGCGAGAAGTTCTGGGGCGGCCCTCCGGGCTCGCCCGAGGAAGACGGCGACCGGTTCATCGAGATCTGGAACCTGGTCTTCATGCAATACGAGCAGTTCGAGGACGGCACGCGCCGCGACCTGGACGCGCAATCGATCGACACCGGCATGGGGATCGAGCGGGTGGCCGCGCTGCTGCAGGGCACCAACGACAACTACGGCACCGACCTGATGCGCGCGCTGATCGAGGCCTCGGCCCATGCGTCCAGCACCGACCCGGACGGGCCGGGCAAGACGCACCACCGGGTGATCGCGGACCATTTGCGCTCCACCTCTTTCCTGATCGCGGACGGGGTGATGCCGTCGAACGACGGGCGTGGCTACGTGCTGCGGCGGATCATGCGGCGGGCGATGCGCCACGCGCACCTGCTGGGCGCCAAGGATCCGCTGATGTTCCGGCTGGTGCCGGCGCTGGTGCGGCAGATGGGCGGGGCCTATCCGGAACTGGCCCGCGCGCAGGCGCTGATCGAGGAAACGCTGAAGCTGGAGGAAACCCGCTTCAAGGCGACGCTGGACCGGGGTCTGAAACTGCTGGACGAGGAAGTCTCGGGCCTGGGCGAAGGGGCTCCGCTGCCCGGCGCGGCGGCGTTCAAGCTCTATGACACCTACGGCTTCCCGCTGGACCTGACGCAGGACGCGCTGCGCGAGCAGGGGCGGACGGTGGACACCGACGGCTTCAACGCCGCGATGGCCGAACAGAAGGC
>JAGRMT010000230.1:0-4855 GCA_020441125.1 Roseivivax sp. | reverse complement strand
CTGGCCGAGCAGCACGGCGCGTCGGAATTCCTGGGGTATGACACCGAGGCGGCCGAGGGCGTGGCGCTGGCCATCGTCAAGGATGGCAAGACGGTTTCGGAGTTGAAGGCGGGCGAGACCGGCTGGGTGGTGATGAACCAGACGCCGTTCTACGCCGAAAGCGGCGGCCAGGTGGGCGACACCGGCTGGGCGCGGCGTCTGGAGAACGAGGACGACATCGCCGACGTGACCGACACTCAGAAGATGGGCGGCGGCAAGGTCTTTGCGCACCAGGTGACGGTCAAAACCGGGACCTTCGCCAAGGGCGACGCGCTGGCGATGGAGGTGGACCATTCCCGCCGGGGCATGATCCGCGCCAACCACTCGGCCACGCACCTGCTGCACGAGGCGCTGCGCGAGGCGCTGGGGGCGCACGTGGCGCAGCGCGGATCGCTGAACGCGCCGGACCGGCTGCGGTTCGACTTCAGCCACGCCAAGGCGCTGTCGGCGCAGGAGATTGCGCAGGTGGAGCGGGACGTGAACGCCTATATCCGGCAGAACACGCCGGTCGAGACGCGGATCATGACGCCCGACGACGCCCGCGCCATCGGCGCGCAGGCGCTGTTCGGCGAGAAATANNTACGGCGACGAGGTGCGCGTGGTCAGCATGGGCCGCGCCGACACCGGCAAGGGCACTGACGGCAAGACCTATTCGCTGGAACTCTGCGGCGGCACCCACGTGGCGCGCACCGGCGACATCGGGGCCTTTGCCCTGACGGCGGAAAGCGCCTCCTCGGCCGGCGTGCGCCGGATCGAGGCGCTGACCGGGCAGGCGGCGGTCGACATGCTGCGCGGGCGCGACGCCCGCCTGGGCGAGATCGAGGGCCTGCTGAAAACCGGCGGCGACGAGGTGGTGGCGCGGATCAAGGCGCTGCTGGACGAGCGCAAGTCGCTGACCAACGAGGTTGCGCAGTTGCGGCGGGAACTGGCCATGTCCGGCGGGGCCGGGCAGGGCGCAGCGCCAGAGATCGAGGTGGGCGGCGTCAAGTTCGTCGGCCAGGTGCTGACGGGAGTGTCGGGCAAGGACCTGCCGCCGCTGATTGATGAGCACAAGGCGCGGCTGGGTTCGGGCGTCGTGCTGCTGATCGCCGACACCGGCGACAAGGCGGCCATCGCAGCGGGCGTTACACCCGATCTGTCGGGCAAGGTCTCGGCCGTGGACATTCTGCGCGCCGCTGTTGCGCAGCTGGGCGGCAAGGGCGGCGGCGGTCGTCCCGACCTGGCCCAGGGCGGTGCCGCGTCTGCTGAAAACGCCGAGGCGGCGATTGCCGCCGCCAAGGCCGTGTTGGAGGGATAATCATGCCTGCACTGTGGATCGCCCACGTCACCGTCACAGACCCCGACGCCTACGGCAAATACGCCGCGCTGGCGGGTCCGGCCATCGCCAAGCACGGTGGCAGCTTCATCGCCCGCGGCGGGCGCTTCGTTCAGCTGGAAGGCAAGGAGCGGCCGCGCAACGTGGTCGCCCGCTTCCCCAGCGTCGAGGCGGCGGTCGAGTGCTACAACAGCCCCGAATACCAGGAGGCGCTGAGCCACGCGCGCGGCGCGTCGGAGCGGGAGCTGATGGTCGTCGAGACATCGGAGTAACGCGCATATCATGACGCCCGCGCTGGTTCTGCCGCCCCTGCTGCTGGTGGCCTCCAACGTCTTCATGACGCTGGCGTGGTACGGGCATCTGAAGTACCCGACCAAGCCGCTGATCCTGGTGATCCTGGTCAGCTGGGGCATCGCGCTGATCGAATACTGCCTGGCGGTGCCCGCCAACCGGATCGGCCACCGCGCCTATACCGCGGCCGAGTTGAAGACGATGCAGGAGGTGATCACCCTTGTCGTCTTTGCCGGCTTCTCGGTGCTGGTGCTGAAGGAGCAGCTAACGCTGAACCATGCCGTCGGCTTCGGCTTCATCGCACTGGGCGCGTTTTTCGTGTTTCGCGGGCCGTTCTAGGCTTTCAGTCTCGCCCAGAGCGCGGGAACGTCCTGCGCCCGGTTCAGGCCGAAAACTTCGGCAAGGACATGGGCCAGGTCGGCGGCATCCGCGATTTCGCGGGTCCGGCCGTCCTGGGTCAGGCGGCGGTTCAGCAGGCTGGTCTTGGTCTCTCCGGCGCCCTTGTTGACCATCAGGTTGCCCGGGAACGGCGCCCGCGGCCATGTGGCGGCCAGGAAGTTGGCCGCCTCGATATCCACCGGCAGAACCGGGGCGCGGTCGAAGATGTAAAGCGGGGCAGGGCCATCGGGCCGCGCCATCTCTAGCACCGTCGCCGCGCCCTCGGTTCGCAGGCGGTGCGTGCCTTGCCAGTCGCCGGTTCCCAGCCGCAGCGGCACTGGCGCGCCGGGCCCGCCGAATCCGACGTCGAACAGCCATTCGGTGCTCTCGGCCTGAACGATCAGCGCCATGTGGCTGCGCGGACCGGGCAGACCGGTGTCGCGGTTCACCACGCGGGCCATGACGGGCGTTGCCGAGTAATCGAGCGCCGCCAACGCCCGTAACGCCAGTGTATTCTGCTCGAAACACCAGCCATCGCAACGGGTTGCAATTAGTTTTTGCCAGACGGGCTGAGGCGCGACATCCGGCACGCGGCCCAGGAACGCGTCGATATCGCCAAAGGGCAAGGCGTCCAGATGTGCCGCCTGCATCTGCGCCAGCCCGACCACGCCGGACTCGGATGCGAGCCCGAGACGGTCAAGGTACGCGCGCAGTTCGAACGGTTGGAGAGTCACTTGGGTGCCATCACGGGTGCGGAACAGGTTTGTCGAAGTAAATCTCGCCCGCCAGCACCTGTCGCCACTGCGCGCAGCGATCCGGCCGAGCCGACAGGTGAACCCAGGCTTCCAGCGCGAACTTGTCCGGCGCCATGTAGAGGATGAAGGCGTTGATCACGTCCGCGCGGACAGGCATGTCCAGCGCCTGCGCCGCGATGGGGGCAAAATCGACCTCCGACAGCGCGTCAATCTGCTGGGTATAGGCAAAATATTCCGTGGTTGCGACGCAATCGGCAACCGGGCAGGGCGACTGGTAATAAAGCGCGTGGGACATTTCGTGCAGAACGATGCTGTCAAAGAACCGCGCGACCGGGATATGCCCAAAGATCCCGAATTCGTCGCGCTTCTGCTCCAGCTCATCTGGTGCCAGAACCTCGATCCAATCCTCGCCGCAATGATAGAGCCCGACACAGTTGCGCTCGAAACCGGTGACGGCGGTGATGCGCACGGGGTCGAGCGCGGGCAGGGCGCAGCTCTGGAAGTGGTCAAGCGCGGCGTCGGACGCGGAGCAGATCTGCGCCGCCAGCGCGGGATCGGCGGCTTCGGCGGTGACGACGTCATTGGCGCAGGGCACAACGACCGCCGCGGCGGACTGAGCCCAGAGCGTCAGGACAATGAAAGCCTTGCGCATGAAACTCCTCCCCCCGGCAAGTCTAACCCGTGCGACGGAAGGGAACACCCCCAATTCAGGCAGACTGGGACATCCGCTCGCGTTCGTGCGGGCCAAGGTACCGCTTGGGCAGTTGGATCGCGTTCGGCGTGACCTCAACCAACTCGTCGTCGTTGTCATAAGCGATCGCCAGTTCCAGCTTTATCCGGATGATCGGCGTCAGGCACGCCGCCGCTCGCGATCCAGTATCACCCTATCCGGAAACGCGTAGGCCTTGGTGCAGGATTGGCCTTATCTGACAACCCAGTCAGCCGCAGCGCGCATCCTGTGGGTCAGCCAGTCAACCGTTTCGCGCCGGCTGCACGGCACTACGATGGTGCTGCGCAGCAGCGAGGGCGACGCGGTAGCATTGGCAGGTCATCAGCGCGGCAGGGCTCTGTCGAAATGAACCTCGCCCGTCAGCATCTCTTGCCAGAACGTGCAACGGTCGGGCTCTGCATTCAGGTAGGTCCAGGCCTCCAGCGCGAACTTGTCAGGCGCCATGTACAATACGAAAACGTTGAGCACGTCTTTGCGCGCCGGCATGTCCTGCGCCAGTGCCTCGATCGGGGCGCGGTCTTCGTCAGACAGGGCAGCTATCTGCTGGGTGTAGGCGAAAAACTCGGTGCTGGCGACGCAATGGGCAAAGGCGCAGGGCGTGCCGTCAAAGACGGCATGGGACATCTCGTGCAGCACCACGCTTTCGAAGAACCGTTCCATCGGCACGTGCTGGAAGATGCCGAACAGGTTGCGCCGCGCTTCCATCGCGTCTGGGGCCAGAACCTCGATCAGGCCCTCACCGCAATGGAACAGCCCCACGCATTCGCGCTCGAACGCGTTCAGCGCAAGGATACGCACCGGTTTGGGCTCTGGCAGCGCGCAGGATGCGAAATGCGCCAGAGCCGCGTCGGATGCGGCGCAGATCCGCGTCGCCAGCTCGGGGCTTTCCGCCTCAGCGGTGACGATGGCATTGTCGCAAGGAACCTCGGCCGCCGAAACGGCCCCGGCCCATAGCAGCGATGCGGCGATCAATCTGTGCATGTCCGGTCCTCCCGCCTGGCAGTGTAGCCTGCCAGGGCGGTTGGACCACGAACAAACCGTCGCAGCCGGTCAGAGCGCCTTGGACATCCGCTTGCGTTCGTGCGGGTCCAGGTACCGCTTGCGCAGACGGATCGCGTTCGGCGTGACCTCGACCAGCTCGTCGTCGTTGATATAGGCGATGGCCTGTTCCAGCGTCATCCGGGTGATCGGCGTCAGGCGCACCGCCTCGTCCGTGCCCGAGGCGCGGACGTTGGTCAGCTTCTTGCCCTTCAGCGGGTTCACTTCCAGATCGTTGTCACGGCTGTGCTCGCCGATGATCATGCCGGTATAGACCTGCTCCTGCGGCTCGACGAACATCTTGCCGCG
>JAGRMT010000229.1 GCA_020441125.1 Roseivivax sp. | reverse complement strand
GGTGAACATGATCAGGTCGCACCATGCGGCCGCTTCGGCGATGCCCATCACCTTCAGGCCTTCGGCCTGGCACTTCTTCGCCGAGGGCGAGCCTTCGCGCAGCGCGATCGCCACGTTCTTGGCGCCCGAGTCGCGCAGGTTCAGCGCGTGCGCATGGCCCTGGCTGCCATAGCCCAGGATGGCGATCTTCTTGTCCTTGATCAGGTTGATGTCGCAATCGCGATCGTAATAGACGCGCATGGTGTCTTCCTTCCGTCTTTGGCCGGTATCGGCGTGTGAATTGCCGCGCACCATAGCGTCTGTGGCGTGTTGGTGTTTGCGTTCTGCATGGATATTTGACAAAACGCAGAAAGATCATTCGCAGTTTCCTGCAATAGTGGAGAATTAATGCTTGACGATACGGACCGGCGTATCCTGCGCCAGTACCAGCACGCACCCGATCTGGCCGATGCCGACCTGGCCGAACGGGCGGGTGTCACGCCCTCGACGCTGACGCGGCGCCTGGCACGGATGCGCCAGACCGGGGTGCTGCGCGGGCTGCGCGGGGTGATCCACTGGCCCAGCCTGGGCTATGCGGTCGAGGTGTCGCTGCGGGTTACGCTGGACAAGACCCAGCCGCGTGCCTTCGACGAGTTCATCGCCGCCGCACGCGAGGTGCCCGAGGTGCTGGAGATCCAGACGTTCCTGGGTTCGGTCGATGTGCGGCTCCAGGTGATCGCGCGCGACATGGGGCATTACCAGATCCTGTACCGCGAACGGCTGCTGCCGCTGCCGCATATCGCCGATATCGAGGCGCTGATGCATGTCACCCGCGTGAAATCAGACGAGACCCTGCCGCTATGATCACGCTCGACAGCACAGACCGCGCCTTTCTGCGCGCCCTGACAGAAGAGGGCGGGCTTTCCGCCGGTGTGCTGGGGCGCCGGTTCGGCTTGTCGCAGCCCGCGGCCTGGCGCCGGTTGAAGCGCCTGCGCGAGGCCGGCGTGCTGGCCGGCGCGCGGCTCGATCTTGACCGCGAAGCGCTGGGCTTTGGCGTGACCGTCTTCCTGGGCGTCAAGCTGGCCGCCAAGGGCCGCGTCAGCCTGGAAGATTTCGAACGCGCGGTCTGCGCCATCCCCGAGGTGCAGACGGTGGAACACGTTCTGGGCCTGTACGACTACCGACTGCGCGTGGTGGCCCGCGACCTGCCGGATTTCGAACGTGTGCTGCGGCGGCGGATCATGACCCTGCCCGGCATCGGCGGGGTCGAGGCCAACGTGTTGCTGTCCGAAGAGCGGCGCCCGGGGCCGATCTGACGCTTCCCGGTTTGGGAAAGCGGTACAGCCGTGTTACCGTGAGGCCCATCAGCCGAATGGGGGCAAGCATGCGCTATCACGATCTGTATTCGGGCAGTGACGGCGAAAGCCATTGGCGACCGGTCGAGGTGACGCTTGAGGTTCGCAGTTTCGCGCCGCCTGCCGAAAGCATCGAGATTTCGGACACCGTCGCGGCCACGGGCGCCGTCTTCCTGCGGCTGCGCGCCGGCTGGAACGAGCCGGCCCACCCGACGCCGGTGGCACAAACGCTGGTTTGTACCAGGGGCCGGGTGATCGTCACCGCCAGCGACGGCGAAACGCGCGAGATCGGGCCGGGCGACATCTGGAAGATGCAGGACACGGGCGGCAAGGGGCACCACACCCGCGTTCTGGGGAATGAAGATTTCGAATGCGTCATCATCCAGCACGGCTGATGGCGCGGCGATCCGTCAGGCTGACGCCCCTTTTGAGCCCGCCGGCGATGCGCTAATCATCGGGGGTAGACAAAGGAAAGGGTTCGCCATGTCAGCCTTGCTCGATACCGTCGATCCGGACGGACTGCAGGAGTTCTCGGTCGTGTTCACCGACCGGTCGCTCAACCACATGTCCAAGACGTTCCAGGGTGTGATGCGCGATATCTCGGCGATCTCGCGCGCGGTTTACGGCGCGGCTGGCGTGGCTCTGGTGCCCGGCGGCGGCACCTTCGGGATGGAGGCGGTCGCCCGCCAGTTCGCCCGGGGCGCGCGCGTGCTGGTGGTGCGCAACGGCTGGTTTTCGTTCCGCTGGACGCAGATCCTGGACGCCGGCGGCTTTGCCGGCGAGACCACGGTGATGAAGGCACGCCAGACCGGCAACGCGGCGGATGCGCCCTTTGCCCCCGCGCCGATCGACGAGGTGGTGGCGAAAATCCACGCAGAGCGGCCCGCGGTGGTGTTCGCCCCGCATGTGGAGACCAGCGCCGGCATCATCCTGCCCGATGACTATATCGCGGCGCTGGCCAAGGCGGCGCATGATGTTGGCGCGCTGATGGTGCTCGATTGTATCGCCTCGGGCTGCGTCTGGGTCGACATGGCGGCAACCGGGGTCGACGTGCTGATCTCGGCCCCGCAGAAGGGCTGGTCCTCGACCCCTTGCGCGGGCCTGGTGATGCTGTCGGACCGCGCATTGGCACGGCTGGACGAGACCAGTTCGGACAGTTTTGCCGCCGATCTGAAGAAATGGCGCGCGATCATGAAAGCCTACGAGGACGGAGGCCATGCCTATCACGCCACCTTGCCGACCGACGGCCTGAAGATGTTCCGCGACGCCATGCTGGAGATGCAGGATTACGGGTTCGACCGGCTGAAGGCGGCGCAGTGGGAGCTGGGCACCAAGGTGCGCGCGCTCTTGGCGGCGCGCGGCGTGCGGCCGGTGGCGGCGGAGGGGTTTGGTGCGCCGGGGGTCGTGGTCAGCTACACCGCCGACCCCGAGATCCAGTCCGGCCGCGCCTTTGCCGCCAAGGGCACGCAGATCGCCGCCGGGGTGCCGCTGCAATGCGACGAGCCGGCGGGCTTCTCTACCTTCCGGATCGGGCTGTTCGGCCTGGACAAGCTGTACGACGTCGACGGCACGGTGGCGCGTTTGAGCGGCGTGGTGGACGCGGTGATGTGAGAGCCGGGGGCGCTGCCCCCGGACCCCCGGAGGTATTTGGACAAAGAAGAAGGGCAGGGTGCGGCGCCCCTGCCGGGCGGTATCTATTGGCCGTTGGCGCCAAGGCCGAGCTGCATCAGCGTGCGGCGCACCGGGGCGGCGGAATAAAGCGCGTCGAGCCCCTTGGCCCGCAGGTCGCGCAATAGCGGCGCGCCCAGCATCGAGGTGCGGTTCAACAGCGTGATGCCGGCGACGCGGGCGCGGATGTCGGGCATCCGGCGGCGGGCGTAGGCGTCGAGCATCGGCGGCTCGCCCAGCGCCGCGCGGTGGGTTTGCGCCTCTTCCAGCAGCACGCGCATGTCTGCCAGGCTCATGTTCAGCCCCTGCGCGCCGATCGGCGGCACGACATGCGCCGCCTCTGCCACCAGCGCCAGGCGCTGGCCGGTCAGCCGGTCGGCGTGCTGGGCGATGATCGGCCAGAGGCTGCGGCGCGAGGCCAGCGTCAGCGGGCCAAAGAGATGGCAGGAGCGGGTGGTCATCTCGGCCTCGAATGTGGCCGGGTCGAGCGCCATCAGGCGTTCGGCCTTGGGCCCTTCTTCCATCCAGACCACGGCAGAGGAGGGGCGGCCGTCGAAGTCGGGCAGGGGCACCAGGGTGAAGGGGCCGCCGGTGCGGTGGATCTCGGTCGAGACGTTTTCATGCGGGATCGGGTGGGTGACGGCAAATGCCAGCGCCTTCTGCCCGAAGCGGGTGGTGCTGGTGCCGATACCGGCGGCCTCGCGCATCGGCGAGCCGCGCCCGTCTGCGGCGATCACCAGCCGGGTGCGCAGGCGGGAGCCGTCCGACAATGAGACGCGCGCCTCGGTCAGCCGGGTGAAGAGGGCGGTTGTGGCGGTGCCGGCGCGGAAATCGACATTGGACATGCCGGCCAGGTGCGCCGCGATCTCGCGGCGCAACAGCCAGTTGGGCAGGTTCCAGCCAAAGGGCTTGTCCGAGATGTCGGCGGCGTTGAAATCCTTGACCACCCGGGCCGCGGGCTCGGGCCCGCCGGCATCGACGATCCGCATCACCTGCAGCGGCATGGCGTGAGGGGCGAGCCTGCTCCACAGGCCGGCGCGGTCGAGAAACGCTTGCGCCGGTTGCAAGAAAGCGGTGGTGCGCAGGTCAGAGCCGGCGGCATCACGCTCGGTCACCGGCGGGGCGGGATCGACCACGACGACCGAGAAGCCCTCGGCACCAAAGGCGGCGGCCGCGGTCAGCCCGGCGATTCCGCCGCCCGAAATCAGAATGTCGCAATCCATCGGCCCTGCCTCCTTTTGCCGTCAATCTAGGGCGGCGGCAGGGCGATGGCCATGCGTCTTACTTGCCGACCGTCAGCAGCAGCAGCACGACGTAGATCACGGGCACCGTGGCAAGTGCCGACATGGCCAGCCCGACAACGCCCCAGGTGGCCACGGCGGCGATCACCAGCGCCAGTACGATCGCCAGCAGCAGATAGGCGGAACGTTCACCGGTCACGGCGGCATCATGCGACTGGGCGGTGGAGAGAGGGGCGGTTTGCGTAGTCATATTCACATCCTTGAATTGATCTGCGCCATTTCGTAACGCCAGACGCAGCGCTGCGACAGGTGCGAAATGTCGCATCTGCGATACAGCTTTCAACCCGGGAGGCGGGATCAGGTCAGGCGGGCGAGGAAGGAGGCCAGGTCCGAGGTGTGATGGTGGATGTGCCGCGCCGCCTGGCGGGTCGGTGCGACATGCACGGTGCGCAGGCCCATGGCGTGCGGCTCTGCCAGGTTTCGGGCGTCGTCCTCGAACATCGCGGCGGTTTCCGGCTCGATCCCGTCCAGCGCGAAGACGCGCTCATAGGCGGCGCGTTCCGGTTTGGGCAGGTAATCGGCGTGTTCGATGCCGTAGATCGCGTCGAAGGCGGCATCGAGCCCGCGGGCGCGCAGCACCTGCGCGGCATAGGGGCGGGTGCCGTTGGTATAGACGATCTTGCGGCCGGGCAGATCGCCGATCAGCGCCGCCAGAGCCGGGTCGGGGGTAAGCGCGTCGAAGGAGATGTCATGCACCTCGGCCAGGTATTCCTCTGGCTCCATCGCGTGTTCGCGCATCAGGCCGGCGAGGGTGGTGCCGTAGGTCCGCCAATAATGCACGCGCAGGGCATTGGCCTGCTCTTGCGCCACGCCCAGTGTCGCCATGACGAAGCGGGTCATGCGCGCCTCGATCTGGTCGAACAGGCGCACGGCCGGATCGTAAAGCGTGTTGTCGAGGTCGAAGACCCAGGTTTTGACGTGTGCGAACAGCGGTTTGGTCATGGCAGGATTTCCGGCGGGCAGCCCTTTCACGATACGCCTGGCCGGGTCCTGCGGCAATGGGTTGCTTGAAGCTGCGCGCGTTACCGCTATCGTTTGCCGACGATGCAAAGGGAAAGGCGCATGTCTCAGAACAAAAGCCCGCAACGGGATGCTTATGGCCTGATTCTGGAAGCAATCGATTCGGGGGTATTCCGGCCGGGCGACAGGCTGGTGGAAAGCGATCTGGCCGACCGGTTTGGCGTATCGCGAACCCCGATCCGCGAAGCATTGCAAAGACTTGAGACGCAATCGCTGCTGGCTCGGGATGGCCGGTCGCTGATCGTCGCCTCGCTCGATCACAACCAGATGGCCGAGCTTTACGTGGTGCGAACCGAGCTGGAGGGCCTGGCCGCGCGGCTGGCGGCGCGGCATGCGACCGAGGAGGAAATCCAGGTTCTGCGCGACATGATCGAATCAGACCGCGCGCTGCTGGGCGATCCCAACGCGCTGGCGCGGGCCAACCGGCGGTTTCACAAGATGATCCACCTGGCCTCGCACAACCGGTACCTGGTGCAGCAACTGGACCTGGTGCACCGCTCGATGGCGCTGATGGCGACCACCTCGCTGGCGGCCGAAGGGCGCGGCGAGAAGGCGCTTGAAGAGCACCAGGCGATCATCGACGCGATCGCCCGGCGTGACGAGGCGGCGGCCTACAAGGCCTTGCGCGACCATATCTCGGTCGCCTTCGTGACGCGGCTCAAGCTCGACTCGCGCTCTGTCGACCGGGTCTGAAGCGCGGGCGCCGGGGTCAGCGAGTGGCCATGCGCCGTCTTGTCCCAGAAGAACGGGCGGGCGGCCATTTCCCACCACGCCTTGTAGGCGGCGATCACCCCGAGCGGGAAGTACAGCATCATCGTCGGCACCCACAGCATCAGCTTGACATGCGGGGTATGGGCGACAGCCGCGAAAGCGGCGAGCATCGCGATCCCTTCGGAGGCGACGAACAGCCAGACCGAAGCGGCCATCAGCCCCTGCGGCATCCAGTCGAACACAGGATGGCCCAGCCCCAGCATCACCAGCCAGAATGACCACAGTGCCGGTGCCAGGGTGAATTGCAGGATCGCCGTCAGGAATATCAGCTGCACCCCAACGAACCGGCGCGCGCCCAGTTCGCGCCACAGCCGGGCGGGGCGGCGCATGTGCACCAGGTAGGTGATGATATAACCCTTCAGCCAGCGGGAACGCTGGCGGATCCAGGGCCAGACGCGGTTGTTCGCCTCTTCGTGGGTGACGGTGGCGACCACTTCGGTTCGAAAACCGTGGCGCGCCAGGCGGATGCCCAGATCGGCGTCCTCGGTCACGTTATGCGCGTCCCAGCCGCGCACCGTTTCCAGCGCCTTGCGGCGGAAGAACACCGTTGTGCCACCCAGCGGAATGGCAAAGCCCAGCCGCGCCAGGCCGGGCAGCAGCACGCGGAACCAGGTCGCGTATTCGATGGTAAAGCAGCGCGACAGCCAGTTGGCGCGCGGGTTGTAGAAGTCCAGGATGCCTTGCAGGCAGGCGACATCGTCCGGCGCGCCCTCGAACCGGGCGACGATCCGCTCGATCTGGTCGGGGGCTGGGGCGTCCTCGGCGTCGTAGATGCCGATGATATCGCCGGTGCAAAAGCGATAGGCATAGTTCAGCGCGCGCGGCTTGGTTGTGACCGTGCCGGGTGGCACCGAGATCACCCGCATCCAGGCCGGCAACTCGGCCGCGTCCAGCGCGGTGCGGGTCTGCATGTCACCCGACTCGAGGATCAGCAGAACCTCAAGCTGGGCGCGCGGATAGCTGAGCGCGCCCAGCCGCTGTACCAGCGTCCCGGCGATATCCGTTTCATGCAGCAGCGGTACCAGGAGCGAGACCTTGGGGAACTGCGTCGGTGCGCGCGAGACCGGGATTGGCCGGCTGAGGTGGCCAGCCGCCAGCGCCGCCGCCTTCAACCCCTGCGCCAGGATCAACGACACCAGCGCCGCGACGGTGATCGTCACCAGGAACAGGTCGGGCGCCAGTGCCAGCGCCATCAGCGCGGCCAGTCCGAACGCCACCGCCAGAACCGCGCGCAGCGGTGTCAGGCGGTTGAAATCCCGGCAGCTTTCATCATCCGGTACCCATGTTTCGGCGGCCTGGGCCAGCTCTTCGGCGTGGCGGCGGGCGATCACGGCCTGAATATCGGCCTCGGCGGCGATGGCCAGGCGTACCGGGCCCAGTTGCTGGCGCACCCTGTCGCGCACATGCAGGAAGCGTTCGGGTCGGGCGCAGGCCACCAGCGTGACGCCGCCGCTGCGCACCCATGGCAGCAAGCCGTTTTCCAGGCAGAACACCGGGTCCAGTGCCCCGGCCAGGCGTGGATCCGGCGGGGTCTGGGCCGGTGAAAGCACCGTGGCGCCGTGCTGGATCGCCAATGCCTCCAGCACCGTGCGGCGCTGGCTGGGGCCGCCGTCCAGCAAGACCTGGTCCAACGGCGCGCCGATCCGTTCCGCCGTGCCCAGCGCCGCCAGAAGATCGGGCGCGGCGATGTCGCCACGATCCATCAGGATGCGCGCAAGCGGCCGTTCGCGAAACGCGCCGAACCGGGGCGGGGGCAAGGGAAATTCGCCGTCTGGCATGGGATCGTTCGACATGGGGCAGGCTCCTGAACCTTGTTCAGTTAGACCGCCGATCCCTTAAGGCTTAGTTAATATGCGGTTAATCGCGCGGGCAGGAC
>JAGRMT010000035.1 GCA_020441125.1 Roseivivax sp. | reverse complement strand
CACTGATCCTGAACCTGGGCACAACGACAGAGGCCGTGGCGCGTGAATTGGTCCATCACCGCAACATCACCGTTGTGACCAACAACATGAACGTGGCCAATATCCTGCTGACCAACCCCAGCTGTGAAATCATGGTGGCCGGCGGCGCGCTTCGGCGGTCCGACGGCGGATTGGTCGGCGAGTTGACGACGCAGTTCTTCGAACAGTTCAAGGTGGATTTCGCCGTGGTTGGCGTCTCGGCGCTGGACCATGACGGCGACATGCTGGATTTCGACCTGGCCGAGGTGCGCGTCAGCCGCGCGATCCTGGGTCAGGCGCGGCGGGCCTTCCTGGTCACCGACCATTCCAAGCTGGGCCGGTCGGCCCCGGCGCGAATCGCCTCGCTGGCCGAGATCGACACGGTGTTCACCGACCGCCCCCTTCCCAGCAAGCTGATGCAATATTGCGAAAGCTGGGGCACCCGCGTGGTGGTTGCGGCAGAACCCGAGCCGGACAGCACCGAAGCCGGATAGGTCCCGGCGCGCGGATCAGCCGAACACCTCGAACGAACGTTTGCCCATCGCCTTCTGCACCTCGTAGATGGACCCGGTGGTTGGCGGGTTGGGCAACGGGATGCGCACCGGCACGGATTCGACTCGCGGCTCCAGCGTGGGTTCGCCACACAGCATCCGGGCGTCGAACTCCTCCAGCGACAGCGCCATCGCGGCCGCGCCGAAGATCGGAAAGGCGTCGGCGGCCATCATCTCGTAGAAGATGATGCGCCGGTCCTTGGTCGACCGGTTCAACGCCGAGCCGTGCACGATGCGCCCGTGGTGGATCGAGATAGAGCCGGCCGGCCCCATCAGCGGCACCGCATGCTTCATGTCGAAGCCGCTCGCCTCCAGGTCCATCGCCCCGGCGAAGAACCCATTGTGATGGTGGTTGTGGATCGGCCCCTTGTGCGAGCCCGGGAACACCATCAGCGGGCCATTCGACAAGTCCATGTCGTCGATGATCAGCCCCACGGCCAGCACGTCGTCATTGGTGTAGGGGTAAAAGGCCCAGTCCTGGTGCCATTCCACCGCCGCGCCATAGCCGGCGGACTTCATGTTCAACTTGGTCGTCTGCAGGCGCAGGTTCGGGCCGATCAGGTCACGCACGGGCGCCAGGATATGGTCCGACAGCATCAGGTCGCGCACCACGTCGCTTTGCGTGTGGGGCAGCTTGACCCGGCGGATGCGCGGGCTGGCCGGGGTGTGGCTGTCTTCCAGGTCGATCTTGGCGTCAGACTGGGTCATGCCGGCGGCCAGCGTCTGAAACCGCACGATCTCGTC
Source organism: Roseivivax sp. (assembly GCA_020441125.1). Taxonomy (GTDB): domain Bacteria; phylum Pseudomonadota; class Alphaproteobacteria; order Rhodobacterales; family Rhodobacteraceae; genus Mesobacterium_A. Next base: position 8,245 of record JAGRMT010000035.1, on the reverse strand, counting down.
GCGGATCGCCGCCATGGTCTCCGCCGGAACGCGGTTTTCCAGCACGAGGTAACCGTTGTCTTTGTAAAAGCCGATCTGTTCGGCGCTCAGAACCTCGGTCATGCTTCCCTCCCCGTCGGCAATCCGGCCCATGGCCGAAGCTTAGCGCAACATGATGGCGCGCCAAGCAAAGAATGCGCGCGCTACTTGGTCAGGATCAGCTTGCCGGCACGGGTTATCCGCAGGGTGTATTCCTGGTCGCGCAGCACGATCTGTGCGGTGTCACCGCCCCGGGTCAGGACCATCGCGTCATGGCGCGGGATCGCGGCGCCGCCGCTGTCGTCCTTGTCCTCTGTTCCGGTCATGACCGCGCCACCCGGCATACATCCGCCGCGCGGCGGACAGGGCGCTGCAGCCGGTCAAGGCAAAGGATCGGGGCAATCGCCGGGCCGGGCATGGACGGGTCCTCTGGCAGGTCAGAACACGATATTGGCTGGCCCGCAGTGCCGGGTTGGCTGATGCGCTATATCTGACAAAAACACTCTGGTTCGTCAACCCGAGTTTTTCTGTCGGATTACAGCATCGCGCAAGGCATGACCGCATGCGGACAGCTTCCGCCGCATAAACCTCGCCAAGCAGGCAAGAAAAAACCCGCCAGAAGGCGGGCGCAGTCGATTGAATTTATTGGTCGGAGTGAGAGGATTCGAACCTCCGGCCCCTGCCTCCCGAAGACAGTGCTCTACCAGGCTGAGCTACACTCCGACCGTGACGCGCGGGTTACAGAAGCCGCGCGGGTTTGGCAAGGGGCTATGACCGAGTTTTCCATCGCCGCAGCAACGGCGAGATCCGGAAGGACGCGGCAGTATAGGCGCGCGAGCGGGTCTGCAGCACCGGCTGGTTGTCCGACACGCCCACGCTGCTTTCGCGGAACACGATGTAGATGCCCGACAGGATGATGATCCCGGCGCCGATCAGCGTGGGCAGGTCGATCGTCTCGCCAAAGATCAGCGTGCCGTAGATCGTTGCCCAGATGATCTGCGAATATTGCATCGGCGCGACAATGGCCGCCTGCGCGCGGCGGTAAGCGCCGATCAGCAGCAACCCGGCGACAAAGCCGAACAGCGAAATGATTCCAATGCCGCCCAGGTGCTCAATCGGCATGGGATGATAGTTGAAGGCCAGCAGGCTGCCCATCACGATGAAATTCGCCGCCATCGGATAGAGCATCAGCACCACCGTGCGCTCCTCTGAGCCGATCTTGCGCACGATGATCGAGGCCAGAGCGCTGCACACCGCGGCCGTCATCGCCGCCAGGTGGCCCGGGGACAGCGGCACAGAGCCGGGCCGCAGCACCACCATCACCCCGACCAGGCCGACGATCACCGCAGCGCCCCGGCGCACACCGACGCGCTCACCCAGAACGGGGATGGACAGAAGCGTGATCAGAAGCGGCGATGCAAACAGGATGGCATAGGTCTGCGCCAGGGGCAGAACCGAAAAGGCATAGAAGGCAGACATCGCCGTGATGGTCGCACAGACCGTCCGCAGCGCGGTCCACCATGGGTGCACCGGGCGCAGGTTGCCGTGCGTTTCGTCCCGCATCAGCATGAAGGTGACCAGCGGGAAAGAGAACAACGTTGAAAAGAAGATGATCTGGAAAGGTGAATAAAGGCCGCCCAGGAACTTGATGACAACGTCATGGGTGGCGAAAATGCCAAAGGCCGTCAGGGCGAAAAGGGCGCCTTTGAGGTTCATGCGGCTGTGTCCGAAAGGAATGCGATAACGCTAACCTGTCACAGCTCTCGCGCCGCTGCAATGCGGCGCCGCAAACTGATCAGCTGTCGCCCTTGCGCCAGAACCGGTTCTTCAGCCAGACCAGCGGCACGAGCGCAAGGAACCAGAACTTCTTGAGCGCCAGCAGCGCCACGGCCAGCATCCCGGTCTTGGCCAAGACATCGCCCGCGATCAGCCCGCCGATGCCATAGGCCGCCACCTTGTCGACGCCGGGCTTGAAGTCTTCGTAACGGTTGCCGGTGGTGAAATCCGTCATTTCCAACAGTGCCGGGCGCGTCCTGCCGGATCGCGTCCAGCTGCGCCATGCCAGAGATGACGTTCATGTTCAGCACACCTTCGCGGCCAAGGATGCGGATGTTGTAGTTCAGCGTATTCTCGGGCTGCCCCTCGAAGCTTAGTTCCTTCGCCCAGCACAGCTTGTGCGTGGCGGCGTCGTAATTCGGCGGCTCGGCCCAACCCAGCAGCGACATCCTTTCGAACCCCTGTGCCGCGCGGTCCTTGTTTGATGCTTCGGCGTCTGCCTTCATGTTGCGCAGCAACTCGTCGAAGTTGATGGTGGCCGCGTCTTCGTCCTTCACATGTCCAGACGCGTCCCATTCCAGCAACGCGCCCCAGGCATCGCTGTGCATCGGCGTCGCCCAGATCGGAAACACCATCCCCAACGTATCCGGCCCGGGCGGATTGCCCCACAGCTCGGTCAGCACGTAATTCGCGTCCTGCGGCGACAGCGTGTAGAACGCCTCGCCCTGGTTCAGCGTGACCTTGCCGCCGGGCAACGTCACAGTACAGGTCTTGAAGTCCAGCTTTTCCAGCAGCTTCACCTGCTCGGCCAGGGCCGGGTCGGCGGCCAGGTCCGGCCACAAATCGGCGAAAGTCTTGGCATGGGCCGGGAGTCCAAAGGACAGAAAAGTGAAAACAACGAGACCGCGAAACACCGGCTTGGACAAGATTGACCTCACAACGAAAAAGGCGACGCCAATTAGCGTCGCCCCTTCAGTGAACTCAATTTGGGCGAGTCGTCAAAGACTCTCGTTCAGCGCCTCGACCACCGCGTCGCCCATCTGCGCGGTCGACACCGGCGCAACGCCCGCTTCGCCCAGCAGGTCGGCCGTGCGCAGGCCCTTGGCAAGCACGGTGTTGACGGCCGTTTCCAGCCGGTCGGCCTCTGACCCGTTGTCGAAGGAATAGCGCAGCGCCATGGCGAACGACAGGATGCAGGCGATCGGGTTCGCCTTGCCCTGCCCCGCGATATCGGGGGCCGAGCCGTGCACCGGCTCGTACAGCGCCTTGGGCCGGCCGTTCGCCATCGGGGCGCCCAGCGAGGCAGACGGCAGCATGCCCAGGGATCCGGTCAGCATGGCGGCCAGGTCCGACAGCAGGTCGCCGAACAGGTTGTCGGTCACGATCACGTCGAACTGCTTGGGCCAGCGGGTCAGCTGCATCGCGCCGGCGTCGGCATACATGTGGCTGAGGGCGACGTCGGGGTATTCCTTGCCCACCTCAGTCACCACCTCGCGCCACAGCACGCCGGATTCCATGACGTTGGCCTTTTCCATCGAGCACAGCTTGCGGTTCCGCCGCATCGCCAGTTCGAAGGCAGAGCGCGCCACGCGGGCGATCTCGCTCTCGGTGTAGCGCTGGGTGTTGATGCCCACCCGTTCATTGCCTTCCTTGAAGATGCCGCGCGGCTCGCCGAAATAGACGCCCGAGGTCAGCTCGCGCACGATCATGATGTCGAGGCCGGCCACCACGTCCTTTTTCAGCGACGAGAAATCCGCCAGCGCGTCAAAGCACTGGGCCGGGCGCAGGTTGGCATACAGGTCCATCTCCTTGCGCAGGCGCAGCAGGCCGCGTTCCGGCTTCAGGCTGAAGTCGAGATTGTCGTACTTGGGCCCGCCCACGGCGCCCAGCAGCACCGCGTCCACCTCTTGCGCCTTAGCCATCGTGTCGTCGTGCAGCGGCGTGCCGTGCTTGTCATAGGCGCAGCCGCCGACCAGGTCTTCGGACACGTCGAACTTCAGCCCGCGCTTTGCGCCGTACCAGTTGATGATCTTGCGCACCTCGGCCATCACCTCGGGGCCGATGCCGTCGCCGGGCAGGATCAGAAGCGAAGGTTTGGACATGGGTGCGGTCTCCGTCAGATGCTTGGGTCGCCTTGCGCCTAAGCCTTCGGCACCGTGGCGTCAAGCGGCGGGCCGCCCCGCGCTGCCCGGGATCACCCATTCCGACAGGTGCCGGGCCAGGTGATCCCACACCCGGCGCACCCGCGGCGTCTGCCGCATCGCTTCGTGCGCGGCCAGGTACAATGGCAGCGTCGGCAGAGGGAACTCGGGGAACAGGCGCACAAGCTGCGGATCGGCACCAGCCACGCGGGCCTGCGCCACACCAATGCCGCAGCCGGCGCGCAGCAGTTCGTGATAGACCCCGTTGTTGTCGCAGCGGGTGGCGAACGACGCACGGGTTGCCGGAATGCCAACGTCGCGCATCCCGCGGATCATCAGGTCGCTGCGGTCGTAGCCGATCATGTCGCGCTGCAACATCTCATCCAGCGTGCGCGGCGTGCCTGCCCGCTGCAAGTAGCTGCGCGCGGCGAACAGGCCCAGCTCCAGCTCGCCCAGGTGGCGTGTGACGATGTCGAGCTGTTCGGCGCGGTACATGCGCAGGGCGATGTCGGCCTCTCGGAACAGCAGGTTGTCCGTCGCGTCATTTGGCATCAGGTCGATCGAGATGCGCGGTTCTTGCTGGCGCAGCAGCGCCAGCATCGGCGGCAGGATATGATGTGCGGTGAACAGGCTGGCGGTGATCCGCACCGGGCCCGACAGCGTTTCAGTCCGGCCCGCGGCGGCCAGCCCCAGGGCATTGACCGTCTCTTCCATCCGCTGCGCGTGGGGCAACAGCTCTGCCCCGGTCTGCGTCAGGGCCAGCCCGCGCGGCTGCCGGGTGAACAGCGACACGCCCAGCGCATCCTCAAGCGACTTGATCTGGCGCCCCACCGTTGGCTGGCTGGTGCCCAGCGCCCGTGCCGCCCCGGAAAGCGAGCCGTACCGCGCCACTGCGGCAAAGGTCTGGACCAGCGCCCAGTCAAGCGAGTCGAACAGATTTGCCATTCATTCATGAATATCCGAGGTGCGTAGAACCACAATGTCTTTTCAAACCTGGATACCGCATCCTGAACTCGGCACCCGGCGACAGGAGGACATCATGACGGGATCCGTGCTGGTTCTTGGGGCAAACGGCCGCTTTGGCCGCCATGCCGCCGAGGCATTCTGGAATGCGGGGTGGACGGTCGCCCTGTTCGACCGCCGGACGGACGACCTGACGGCGAAAGCCCGGCGGGCCGACGTCATCGTCAATGGTTGGAACCCGCCCTATCCCCGGTGGCAGACCGAGGTGCCCGCCCTGACAGACAAGGTGATCGCGGCGGCGCGCGCTTCTGGCGCGACGGTCTTGCTACCCGGCAACGTCTACACCTTCGGCAAGGACGCGCCGGCGCTGTTCGGCGTGAAGACGCCGCATCGCGCCAACAACCCGCTGGGGCAGGTGCGTACGCGGATGGAGGCCACCTATCGCGCGTCGGGGGTGAGGACCATCATCCTGCGCTGCGGCGATTTTCTCGACACCCAGCCATCGGGCAACTGGTTCGACCGCGTTGTCGCGGCGCGATTGCCCAAGGGGCCGCTACGCTATCCCGGCGCGCTGGACGTGCCGCACGCATGGGCCTGGCTGCCGGACGTGGCCCGCGCTGCCGTGGCGCTGGCCGAGCGGCGCAATAGCTTGCCCACCTTCGCCGACATCCCCTTTGCCGGCTACACCCTGACGGGCGCTGAACTGGCCGAGGCCTGCAGCCGCGCGCTGGGCCAGCCGGTAGCCGTGGTGCGGATGTCATGGCTGCCCATCCTGGCACTGGCGCCTGTCTGGCGCATGGCCCGGCATCTGGCCGAGATGCGCTATCTTTGGGACAAGCCGCACCGGCTGGACCCGGCGCCGCTGGCCGCGCTTCTGCCTCGCTTCCATGCCACGCCGGTGGAAGAGGCACTGGCCCAGACGCTGCATCGCCCGGGCAGTGATATCCGACCGGCGGGCGCGCCCAACGCTATGGCCCGGGCCTGATATCCAGCCACACCAGCTTGTGCGCCGAGGCGGCATCGTCCCAGACGATGCCGCTGCCGGCAACGGTCAGAGCGGCATCCGGCAACACGTAGCTGACCCGCATTGGCCCCGGCCGGGGCTGCGGCCAGTCAACCGTGGCGGTGCCCATCGGCCCTGCGGGCGCAGGATCGCGCAACCGCGGATGGGCCAGCAATGCCGCCATCTCTGTCCGCAGCCCCTCGCCCCGCTCGGGATCGAGGTTGGCGTTGCCGATCACCACCACCGGGGCAGCCGGAGCGGGCCAGGGCAAGGCGCCGTCCAGCAGCAGGCGCCACAGCGCGGTTTCATCGGCATTGCGCCGGCCGTTGCGGTCTTCCGGCCCGTCGAACACCGGCGGCGTCGCGTGGTAACACAGCAGCACGAAGGGGTGCGGCGCCTGAACCGGCACGATCCAGTGCCCGGACGACGACAGCCGTTGCACCGCTGCCGCCGGATCGCCTGGCGCGATGCGGCTGCCCGGCAGGTCACGCCACAGCAGCGCCGTCAGGTCGGTCGTACCCTGCAAGTCCAGCGGCCAGCGCGACAACAGCGCCATGCCGCCCTGTCCGGTGAACCGGCCATATCCCTGTGCATCGCGCGCGCCATCGCTGCGCCCATCGCCGTCAATGTCCACCCCCGTTGGCAGGCCGGTATTGGGCTGGGGGGCATAGTGGTAGGGCAGGTCCAGCCCAGCCTGCGCCAGCCGGTCGACCAGCGCCGCCATGGCCGCGCCATCTGCATCCCAGTCGAAATCGGTCAACAGCAGAACGTCGGGGCGTGCGGCAGCGATGATGGCCACGGCCGCGGCATCCTCTGCCGGACGCTCCAGCAAATCGCGCAGCAGAAGGCCCGGCCCCTTGCGGTCAAAGGCGGCGTGATAGGTGGCGATCCGGATGTCCTGCGCCCACGCGGGCGCGGCGGCCAGCAGCGCCAACGCAACCAGGGCGGTGCGGATCAGGCGATTTGCAGCGAATCCTCGTCGCGCTGGGCATATGCCTTGCGCCGCTTCCGCTCGATCAGCGCGGCGACGCGCAACAGCGCAAGGCCGCGCATTGCCATGCTTGCGGGAATGAACGCCCATGCCGCCACCAACCAGATCAACATCTGCGGCTCTGACAGGCTGAGCAACTCCACCAGCGGGGCAGCCAGCCGCATCAGGGCCGGCAACAGGAATGGCAGAAGAAACCCTAACGAAAGGTAAAACTGTGCGTCGCGGCGCATCCGCGCCAGAACATCGCCGCCTGTTGTCGGGTCGAACAGCGGCATGTTGGTCAGAACGTTGAAATTGCCCCGATTCAGCGGCCAGTCAAAATAGCGCGTGACAACCACGAATCCCGCTACGGTGGCCAGCGCCAGTGCATAGGCCAGCGCCGCGGCCAGCCGCACCACCGGCACATCCTCGGGATAAGGCACCAGCGTCAGCAGGCGCACGGGCGAGAAGGGGAAATCCAGCACCTGCGCCAGGACCGCAGCAATGGTCACCACCGGGCCGGCCTGCCCGGTCTTGAGCGAGACCAACAGTTGCGTCAGCAGCAGAACGCAGACCGCCGCGCCGGCAAAGCGCAACCGATTGAACGGCGGAGCGCCGCGAAAGTCGATGACCGAAGGATAGGCGCTGACGTATTCGACAAAGACCAACGCCCCTGCCAGCAGTGCCAGAAAGGCAACGACCTGCGTGCCATCGGCACCCACCGGATTCAGGATCAGGGCTGGGGCCGCCAACAAGCCCACGACACATGCGGCGCGCACACCGGCGCCCAGGCTGCGTTTGATCACTGCACAGTTCCTTGCTGCGGGCCGGCGCGGTACATGCCGCGGCCATTGTCCCTGTCCGCCATTTGTGGCGGTTTGCCTCAATCTTGCCCCAGTTTTGCCCAAATTCGGCAAACCGGCAACGACGGCGGCGGCAAGGTGGTGAAAAGTATTAACAAAAAGCAAGAAACTGGTGCGCGATTGCATCATCGCTGCACCAGTTTCCCGGCCGATCTTCAAGATATAGCGGTCAGGCGCGCCCGCAACACCAAGCAGGCGCGGCCCGGCCCCGGGTCAGACCCAGGGGCGCTGTTGCGCCATGCGCGTTTCGTAAGTGTCGATCGAAGCGGCTTTTTCCATGCTCAGGCCGATGTCGTCGAGACCTTCCAGCAGGCAGTGCTTCTTGAACGGGTCGACCTCGAAGGCAAAGCTTTCACCGTCGGAGGTGGTCACGGTCTGCGCTTCCAGGTCCACGACCATGCGCGCGTTCGAGCCCTTTTCGGAGTCTTTAATTAGCACGTCCACGGCCTCTTGCGGAAGGGCGATCGGAAGGATCCGGCTCTTGAAGCAGTTGTTGAAGAAGATACCGCCG
>JAGRMT010000228.1 GCA_020441125.1 Roseivivax sp. | reverse complement strand
CGTTCGAGACGTTGAGCGAGCCGAATTCGCGCGCGAAGGGGATGCGCACCAGCGCGTCGCAGGTTTCCTTGGTCTTGTCGCGCAGGCCCGGCCCCTCTGCCCCCAGCACCAGCGCCACCGGCCTGTCGCGGTGCCCGTCCAGCGCTGTCTCGATCTCCTGCCCGGCCTCGCCGTCGAGGCCCAGAACCAAGAACCCCATCTTCTGCAAGGCGACGATGGTGTCGGCCAGGTTGCGTTCGCGCAGATACGGCTGGCGTTCCAGTGCGCCCGAGGCGGTCTTGGCCAGCGCCCCGGTTTCCGGCGCGGCATGGTGCCGTACGCCGATGACCGCGCGCGCGCCGAACACTTCGGCCGAGCGCAGGATCGCGCCGACGTTATGCGGATCGGTCACCCGGTCCAGCAGCACCAACCTAGGCGCGCCCGGCCCCTCGGCCAGGGCGACATCCTCCAGACGGCCCCAGTCCAGCGGCTTGACCTCCAGCGCAGCGCCCTGGTGGACCGAGCCAGGGTCGATCGGCGCCGCGAACTTGCGCGGGTCACTGATCTCGGGTTCGATCCCGGCGGCGGCTATGGCATCCCCCAGTTTGTCCGCCGCGTTCAGCGTCACCACCAGCCGCAGCTTGACCCGGCGCGGGTTCAACAATGCGTCGCGGACCGCGTGCAGCCCGAACAGCCACACCGTCTCGGCCGCGGCGGCGCGTTTGCCTTGTTCCTTCTCGATCACCCACTTGGGTTTCTTGCCCATCTCGGCCCCCGTTTCGCTGCGCCTTTTCCCTGCCCGCAGGGCCGCCCGTGTGCAAGGGATTTTCCTGTTGACGGCGCAATGGGGCGACGGTAATCAGCCCACCACGCCGGGTCACCGGTTATAGTGGGCGACAGGCCGCAAGGTGTGGCAGGGGACTGTAACTCCCTCGCGGAGACGCACGCCTGGTTCGATTCCAGGGTCGCCCACCACTTCCTCCCTTCTTCTTCAGATGTCCCGTGCGGGTTGGCCGCGTCATGGCGCCATTGTGCGCGCGTGGCTTGGAAGACACGCCGAACGGCGGCTGTTAACCTTGGCTGAACCTGCCTCGGCCTAATCTGCGCCCGACACGAAACGGTTGAGGGCATGGGCAAGATCCGCTGCGTCTGGCAGGTCTATCGCGCGGTGCGCGGCTTGGTGGCGACGGGTGCGCTGCCAGCTGGCACGCGGGTCAACGAATCGGCGCTGTCCCGGCAACTGGACGTCTCGCGCACGCCGCTGCGCGAAGCGCTGAACCGGCTGGCGGGCGAAGGCGTTTTATGTGCCGCGGCGGGGGGTGGCTTTGCCTGCCCCGCGCAAACGCCCGCGTTGCTACTGCGCCAGCGCACTGCGCGCCGGGCACTGATCGCGCGCCACGTCTCGCCGCTCGTCGCCGGGCCGCGGCTGCGCCCGCTGATCCGTGGCGCCCAGCGGGACTGGCCGCTTTGGTCTGCCGCCCGCCCCGAAACACGATTGCGCGCCACGCATCGATTCTGGCTGCGGCTGGTCGCACTGTCGGCCGATGGGGTCGAAGTCGCACGGCTGGACCAGTTGAACCGCGCCCTGTGGCAATCGGACTTCGCACAATCCCTGCCGGCCGAAGAGAGCGACGCCGCCCTTCGCGGCCTGGTTCTGGCGCTTACTTGGGGCGATGCCATGCGCCGGAACGAAGCGTTGACGGCATTGCTTGGCCCTGCCCATGGGGCAATGGTGATGGATGAAAAAGTCGAAATTTTCCGCTTGCGCCCCGCGGAGGCATTTCGTAAAGACCGCCTCACGCCAAGCGTGGCCCGTTCGTCTATCGGTTAGGACGTCAGGTTTTCAACCTGAAAAGAGGGGTTCGACTCCCCTACGGGCTGCCACTTTCTCCTACCAGTATACTGTCCCACAAGGCCCAGCGCCCAGCGTCGGTTTTGCGTGTTCATGGAGCCCTGGCAAAGCCAATCGAAACGGCGTCACGCAACCATGATGCGCCCTCAATGCACGCAATGCTTGCATTCACACGGGGCGGTGCTGAAAATTTGATCAATTCCGGCGGCTTGCCCGACAAATGGTCAACCGCGCCCGGGCCGCGCAAACAGCGCCTTGCGGCGGCACAAAACCGTGCAATATTGGGGCCATGTCATCACCGCCCCCCTCTTTCGACGAGATGCTGCAAGGCCCGGACCAGGTCCGTGACCCCTACAGCGTGTATTACGACTGGTTCAGCCATGACGACCTGCGTCGACTTCAGCGCAAATCGCGCGAGGCCGAGGCGTTCTTCCGGCGGATCGGCATCACTTTCAACGTCTACGGCCAGCAGGAAGCGGACGAACGGCTGATCCCGTTCGACATCGTGCCACGCATCATCAGCGCGCGCGAATGGTCGCGGCTGGAACGCGGGATCGAACAGCGGGTGCGGGCGATCAACGCCTTCCTGCACGATATTTATCACCGGCAGGAAATCCTGCGCGCCGGGCGCATCCCGCAGCATGTCATCGCCGGGAACGAGGCGTTCACGCCGCAGATGATCGGGGTCACCCCGCCGGGGCGGGTATACACACATATCTCTGGCGTCGATCTGGTGCGCACCGGAGAGGACGATTTCTTCGTGCTGGAGGACAACGTCCGCACGCCGTCGGGCGTTTCCTACATGCTGGAAAACCGCGAGACGATGTTGCAAATGTTCCCCGAGCTGTTCACCCGGCTCAAGGTGCGCCCGGTCAGCGCCTACCCGCAACTGCTGCGCCGCTCGCTTTCGGATTGCGCGCCCGAAGAATCGCCCAACCGCAAACCGGTCGTGGCGGTGCTGACGCCTGGCATCCACAACTCTGCCTATTTCGAGCACGCCTTCCTGGCTGACCAGATGGGCGCAGAACTGGTGGAAAGCCACGATCTGCGGATTGTCGACGGCCATGTGGCCATGCGCACGACGCAGGGTTACCAGCCGATCGACGTGATCTATCGCCGCGTCGACGATGCCTATCTCGACCCGCTGACCTTCAATCCCGAAAGTTTGCTGGGCGTTCCGGGCATCATGGATGTCTACCGCGCCGGGCGGATCACCATCGCCAACGCGCCGGGCACCGGCATCGCCGATGACAAGGCGCTGTATTCCTACATGCCCGACATCATCGAGTTTTACACCGGCGAGCGCGCAATCCTGCAGAACGTGCCAACCTGGCGTTGCTCGGAAGAGGAGTCGCTGGCCTATGTGCTGGCGCATCTGAACGAGCTGGTGGTCAAGGAAGTGCACGGCTCGGGTGGCTACGGGATGCTGGTCGGTCCGGCCGCCAGCAAGAAGGAGCTGGCCCGGTTCGAGGCCAAGCTGCGCGCCAAGCCGGCCAATTACATCGCCCAGCCGACGCTGGCGCTGTCAACGGTGCCGATCCTGACCAAGTCCGGCCTGGCACCGCGCCACGTCGACCTGCGGCCTTATGTGCTGGTCTCGCCCAACCGGATCGAGATCACGCCCGGCGGGCTGACACGTGTCGCGCTGAAGAAAGGGTCTTTGGTGGTGAACTCCTCGCAAGGGGGCGGCACCAAGGACACCTGGGTACTGGGGGACTAGACCGATGATGCTTGGCAAGACGGCGGGCGGTCTGTTCTGGATGTGCCGCTATTTGGAGCGGGCCGAAAGCGTGGCGCGGCTGGTCGAGGCGGGCTGGCACATGGCCCTTACGCAATCGGCCAGCGCGGACTCGAACGAGTGGGAGTCGATCCTGATCACGGCGGGCATTCTGGATGCCTACAAGCAGAAGTACGACACCTTCGCGACCGCGAACGTGGTCAACTTCATGCTGCGCGACCGTGACAACGTCTCAAGCGTGATGAGCAACATCGAACTGGCCCGGCAAAACGCGCGCATGGTGCGCACAGCACTGTCGAGCGAGGTGTGGGAAGCCACGAACGAGGCATGGATGACGCTGCGCGAAATCCTGGCCCGTCCGGTCACCGACCGGAACCTGCACGACACGCTGGCCACGATCCGGCTGAATTCTTCGGTGGTGCGCGGCGCGCTGCACGGCACGATGCTGCGCAACGACATCTTTGCTTTTGCACGGCTGGGCACCTTCATCGAACGGGCGGACAACACCGCACGCATTCTCGACGTGAAGTATTACGTGCTGCTGCCTTCGGCCGCCTTTGTCGGCACCAGCATGGACAATGCCCAGTGGGAGGTGATCCTGCGCTCGGTCTCGGCCGAACGATCCTACCGCTGGGTGACGGCTGGCGACAGCTCGGCCAAGGGGATTGCCGAATTCCTGATCCTGGACGCACGGATGCCGCGCTCGGTCGCCTTCTGCATCTCGAAGGTGCGCCAGTACCTGGGTCACCTGGCCGAGGAATACGGCACTCGCCTGCCCAGCCACGACCTGGCCGACCAACTGGATGCGCGTATCCGAAACACCGATATCGAGGCTGTGTTCCAGACCGGCCTGCACGAATTCCTGGGCGAGTTCATCAGTGACAACATCCGTCTGGCCAATCATATAGAAAGAGACTTCCGGTTCTACGGATAGGCCCCATGAAACTCGCCATCACGCATGTCTCGACCTACACCTATGACACGCCCGTTCATTATGCCCTGCAACAGCTGCGATTGAAGCCGCGGCAGGGCCATGGGCAGACCGTGCATTCCTGGGACACCACCGTCACCGGCGGCAAGATCGAGCTGAACTACCTCGATCCGTTCCTGAACCATACCGACCTCGTCAACGTCACGCCCGGGTCCGAGCGGATCGAGATCGTCAGCCAGGGCCTGATCGAGGTGCAGGACAACAATGGTGTGATCGGCAGCCATGCTGGCTGTGCCCCGCTATGGCTGTTCGCCGAAGCGACGGCACTGACGGCGCCGGGCAACCACGTGCGCCAGCTGGCGGCGCGGGTGCGCGACGAAACAACCGAAGTCGATGCCATTGCCCGGATGCACCGCCTGTCATCGGAAATCGCCGAGATGGTCCGCTACGAGGCTGGCCATACCGACGCCGGGACGACCGCCGAAATGGCGCTGACGGCCGGGCACGGCGTGTGCCAGGATCATGCCCATATCATGATCGCCGCCGCGCGGGTGCTGGGCCATCCGGCGCGCTATGTCAGCGGCTACCTTTACATGGAAGACCGCGACGACCAGGACGCCAGCCATGCCTGGTGCGAGGTCTGGACCGAACCGCTGGGCTGGATCGGCTTCGATGTCGCAAACGGCATATCTCCTGACGCGCGCTATGTGCGCGTTGCCACCGGACGCGATTATACAGATGCGGCGCCGATCAATGGCCTGCGACAAGGTACCGGCGGAGAGAACTTGACGGTGTCCCTGCAGGTACAGCAATAGGCTGATTGATCACGGGTGCTGAGCGGAGATGCGTGAATGACCTATTGCGTGGGCCTGATGCTGAAGCGTGGGCTGGTTTTCATGTCTGACACCCGGACCAACTCGGGCGTCGACAACATTTCGACATTTCGCAAGATGTTCACGTGGCAAGTGCCCGGCGACCGCTCCATCACCCTGATGACGGCGGGCAACCTGGCTACGACACAGGCCGTGGTCAGCCTGATCGACGAGCGCAGCAAGCACCCATCGGAACGCAACCCGGACATTCTGTCGGCGCCGTCGATGTTCCAGGTCGCGACGATGGTCGGATCGCTGCTGAAAGAGGTGATCAGCACCCATGCGCAGGTCGGCCAGCGGGCCGATACCACGTTCAACGCCACGCTGATCCTGGGTGGCCAGATCGGCGACGGCGAACCGCGCCTGTTCCTGATCTATCCCGAAGGCAACTTCATCGAGGCCAGCACGGATACGCCCTATTTCCAGATCGGCGAAACAAAATATGGCCGGCCGATCCTGGTGCGCGCCTATGACGAGTACATGTCGTTCGAAGAGGCGGTCAAGCTGCTGCTGGTTTCCTTCGATTCCACCATCAAGGCCAACCTCTCGGTCAGCCTTCCGCTGGATGTGCACGCCTATCAGGCGAACAGCCTGAAGAACGGCCGCCAGTTCCGCATCACGCAAGACAGCCCGTATTTCGAAACCATCTCCTCTGGTTGGGGCATCGCGCTGCGCGACGCCTTCACCCAGCTGCCCGATTTCGAGTTCCCCGAGGCCTGACAGCGGCGCGGCGCGCCCTGAAGGCAACGCAGACCGGGAAATCACCGCTCAATCGCTGGCAGAGCGCGTTTGCGCTGGACAGTTCCCTATTCTTTTTGTCAGGAAGGAAGCGACGGTGGGCATTCTGGCCGTGCCGCCCTACCCGACCCAGAAACGGGAGCCCAGATGCCCAAGATAGCCACCGACCAGCTTGACACCCGTTATCCCTCTATCGCGGATCTGCGCACACGGGCGCGGCGGCGGATACCGCATTTCGTGTGGGAATATCTCGACAGCGCCACCGGGACCGAGGCAACGCAGCGCCGCAACCGCGCAGCGCTTGACCAGGTGCTGTTCCTGCCGTCGGTGCTGCATGGCGAGGTGGCTGCCGATCTGAACACCAAGCTGATGGGCCGGACGCATTCGCTGCCTTTCGGTATCGCGCCGGTGGGCATGTCGGGGCTGATGTGGCCCGATGCCGAACGGTTGCTGGCCCGCGCCGCGCGCGATGCCGGCATCCCTTATGGCCTGTCCACCGTGGCCACCCGCAGCCCCGAAGAATTGGCCGACGACATCGGTGACGGCTGGTTTCAGCTATACCCCCCGCGTGACGAGGACATCCGGCGCGACATGCTGACCCGTGCCGAAAAGGCCGGGTTTCATACGCTGGTGCTGACAGTCGATGTGCCCGTTGCCTCGCGCCGGGAACGGCAGCTGCGCGGCGGGCTGACCAACCCGCCCGCATTGACGCCGCGCCTGGTTGCGCAGATCGCGCGCTGCCCGGCATGGGCCTATGCAATGGTCGCGTTTTCCGGCGGCGACATGCCCCGGATGGCCACGTTGGACCCGTACGTATCCGATGCCAAGACGCCGCAAAGCTCGACCGCGCATGTCGGCTATCTGCTGCGCACCGCGCCCGACTGGGGCTATCTGTCGTGGCTGCGCGACAACTGGCGCGGCAAGCTGGTGGTCAAGGGCGTGATGCGCGCTGAAGATGCCCACCGGCTTGAGAGCGAAGGCGTCGACGCCGTCTGGGTGTCAAACCACGCCGGCCGTCAGTTCGACGCCGCCCCAGCGGTGATCGACGCGCTGCCGGCAATCCGCGCCGCCACCAGCCTGCCGGTGATCTGCGACAGCGGTATCGAAAGCGGCCTGGACATCCTGCGCGCGATCGCGCTGGGCGCCGATTTCGTGATGTTTGGCCGGGCCTTTCATTACGCGCTGGGCGCGCTGGGCGCGCGGGGGCCGGGCCATCTGATCGGGCTGCTGACGCGCGACCTGATCGCCAATCTGGGACAGCTTGGCGTGGCCTCGCCTCATGCCCTGCGGGGCGCCGCCTTCCGTAACGGCACCTTGCCCCAGACTATGGCAATACAAACTTCTGCCTAAGGCGCGATCAACTGCGTCTTTTGCAGGCTAGTGCGTAGTTCTGCTGATTGCCCGCCCCTGCGGAAACGCCTAAACAAGCGCTAACAGCCGCAGAAACGTCAGGACTATTGCCATGGCCCAGTTCTCTAAAATCCTGGTTGCGAACCGGGGTGAAATTGCCATCCGGATCCTTCGCGCGGCCAACGAGATGGGCAAGAAAACCGTCGCCGTCTACGCCGAGGAAGACAAGCTGGGCCTGCACCGCTTCAAGGCGGACGAAGCCTATCGCATCGGCGCAGGGCTGGGGCCGGTTCAGGCCTATCTGTCGATCCCGGAAATCATCCGCGTTGCTAAGCTGAGCGGCGCCGACGCGATCCACCC
Organism: Roseivivax sp.; assembly: GCA_020441125.1. GTDB lineage: Bacteria > Pseudomonadota > Alphaproteobacteria > Rhodobacterales > Rhodobacteraceae > Mesobacterium_A. Next base: position 3,083 of record JAGRMT010000228.1, on the reverse strand, counting down.
GGGTTATGGGCTGCTGTCGGAAAACCCGGCCTTTGTCGACGCCTGCGACGCGGCAGGCATCACCTTCATCGGCCCGCGGGCCGAAACAATGCGCAAGCTGGGCGACAAGGCAAGCGCGCGCAAAGTGGCGATCGAGGCCGGCGTGCCGGTGATCCCGGCGACCGAGGTGCTGGGCGACGACTGGGACGCCATCGCCAAAGAGGCCGAGGAAATCGGCTATCCCCTGATGCTCAAGGCATCCTGGGGTGGCGGCGGACGCGGGATGCGCCCGATCAATGGTCCCAAGGAGCTGAAAGAGAAGGTGCTGGAAGGCCGGCGCGAGGCCGAGGCCGCCTTTGGTAACGGCGAAGGGTATCTGGAAAAGATGATCCTGCGCGCCAGGCACGTCGAGGTGCAGATCCTGGGCGACAAGCACGGCAACATCTACCACCTTTACGAACGCGACTGCTCGGTCCAGCGGCGCAACCAGAAGGTCGTCGAGCGCGCGCCCGCGCCCTACCTGTCAGAGGCGCAGCGCGAGGAGCTGTGCGAGCTTGGCCGCAAGATCTGCGCGCATGTGAATTACGAATGCGCCGGCACGGTCGAGTTCCTGATGGATATGGACACGGGGCGCTTCTACTTCATCGAGGTGAACCCCCGCGTGCAGGTCGAACACACGGTGACCGAGGAAGTCACCGGCATCGACATCGTGCAGGCCCAGATCATGATCGCCGAGGGCGCGACCCTGGCCGAGGCGACCGGCAAGGCCAGCCAGTACGATATCCGGCTGAACGGCCACGCGCTGCAAACGCGGATCACGACCGAAGACCCGACCAACAACTTCATCCCCGACTACGGACGGATCACCGCCTTCCGGTCAGCCACGGGCATGGGCATCCGGCTTGACGGGGGCACGGCGTATTCAGGCGGGGTGATCACGCGCTATTACGACTCGCTGCTGGTCAAGGTCACCGCCAAGGCGCAGACGCCTGAAAAGGCGATCAAGCGGATGGACCGGGCGCTGCGCGAATTCCGCATCCGGGGCGTCAGCACCAACATCGACTTCGTCATCAACCTGCTGAAGCACCCGACCTTCCTGACGAACCAGTACACCACCAAGTTCATCGACACGACGCCCGAGCTGTTCAACTTCAAGAAGCGGCGCGACCGGGGCACCAAAGTGCTGACCTACATCGCCGACATCACGGTGAACGGCCACCCCGAGGTGCAGGGCCGCCCCAAGCCCTCGCCCGATCTGAAGCCCGCGCGCGTGCCCGAACGCCGGGTCGAGACGCCGCCCTACGGCGTGCGCAACCTGCTGCAGGAAAAGGGCCCGCAGGCCGTGGCCGACTGGCTGGCGGCGCAAAAGCAGGTGCTGATCACCGACACGACCATGCGCGACGGGCATCAGTCGCTGCTGGCGACGCGGATGCGCTCGCTCGACATGATCAAGGTCGCGCCGGTCTACGCGACGAACCTGCCGCAGCTGTTCTCGGTCGAATGCTGGGGCGGCGCGACGTTCGACGTGGCGTATCGCTTCTTGCAGGAATGTCCGTGGCAGCGCCTGCGCGATCTGCGCAAGGCCATGCCCAATCTGATGACGCAGATGCTGCTGCGCGGGGCCAACGGGGTGGGTTACACCAACTATCCCGACAACGTGGTGCAATTCTTCGTGCAGCAGGCGGCCGAGACCGGCGTCGACATCTTCCGCGTGTTCGACAGCCTGAACTGGGTCGAGANNGAGAACATGCGCGTCGCGATGGACGCGGTGCTGGAGACGGGCAAGGTGCTGGAAGGCACCATCTGCTATACCGGTGACCTGCTGGACCCGGCGCGCCCCAAGTATGACCTGAAGTACTACGTCGCGATGGGCAAGGAGCTGAAGGCCGCCGGCGCGCACCTTCTGGGCCTGAAGGACATGGCGGGCCTGTTGAAGCCGACGCAGGCGCGGATGCTGATCACCGCGCTGAAGGAAGAGGTCGGGCTGCCGATCCACTTCCACACGCATGACACGTCAGGCGCCGCCATTGCCACGATCATGGCCGCGGCAGAGGCCGGGGTGGATGCCGTCGACGCCGCGATGGACGCGCTGTCGGGCAACACCAGCCAGCCGACGCTGGGCTCGGTCGTCGAGGCGCTGCGGTTCACCGAGCGGGACACCGGGCTGGACGTGGGCGCCATCCGCGAAATCTCGAACTACTGGGAAGCGGTGCGCGGGCAGTACGCCGCTTTCGAAAGCGGGATGCAGGCGCCCGCGTCCGAGGTTTACCTGCACGAGATGCCCGGCGGTCAGTTCACCAACCTGAAAGCGCAGGCGCGTTCGCTGGGGCTGGAAGAACGCTGGCACGAGGTGGCCGAAACCTATGCCGACGTGAACATGATGTTCGGCGACATCGTCAAGGTCACGCCGTCGTCCAAGGTGGTGGGCGACATGGCGTTGATGATGGTCAGCCAGGGCCTGACCCGCGCCGAGGTCGAGGATCCCAAGACCGAAGTCAGCTTCCCCGACAGCGTGATCGACATGATGAAGGGCAACCTGGGCCAGCCGCCGGGCGGGTGGCCCAAGGCGATCCAGAAGAAGATCCTGAAGGACGAGAAGGGCTTTACCGACCGTCCGGGCCTGCATGCCGCGCCCGTCGACATCGAGGCCACGCGGGCCAAGGTCTCGGCCGAACTGGCAGACGAAGAGTCGGTGATCGACGACGAGGATCTGAACGGCTACCTGATGTATCCCAAGGTCTTCACCGACTACCGCAGCCGGCACGGGGTCTATGGCCCGGTGCGGACGCTGCCCACGCACACGTTTTTCTACGGGATGGAGCCGGGTGAGGAAATCACGGCAGAGATCGACCCAGGCAAGACGCTGGAAATCCGGCTGGTCGCCGTGGGCGAAACGCAGGACGACGGCGAAGTGCGCGTGTTCTTCGAGCTGAACGGCCAGCCGCGCACCGTGCGCGTGCCTGACCGCAAGGCCAAGGCCAGCACCGCCGCCCGGCCCAAGGCCGAGACCGGCAATCCTTGCCACATCGGCGCGCCGATGCCTGGGGTCGTGGCCACTGTGGCGGTCAAGGCGGGCGACAAGGTCAAGGCGGGCGACCTGCTGC
>JAGRMT010000227.1:2826-3606 GCA_020441125.1 Roseivivax sp. | reverse complement strand
GACAAGAAGGCGTATCTGGACACCGATTTCTTTGCCACGATGGCGCAGAAGCTGGGCGCGAAGGGCGATTTCGCCGCCGCCTACGTGATCGCGCATGAGGTGGCGCATCACGTGCAGAACGAGCTGGGCATCATCCCGCAGGTCAACAAGGCGCGGCAGGGGGCGAGCGAGGTGCAGGCCAATGCGCTGACCGTGCGGCTGGAATTGCAGGCCGATTGCCTGAGCGGCGTCTGGGCCAGCGATGTGGGCGGGCTTCTTGAACCCGGCGATATCGAGGAGGCGCTGAACGCCGCGCGGCAGATCGGCGACGACACGCTGCAGCGCAAGGCGGGGCGGGTGCCGCAGCCGCATACCTTTACCCATGGCACCAGCGAGCAGCGTCAGCGTTGGTTTGCCGCAGGCTATGACAGCGGCGACCCGGGGAGTTGTGATACATTCGGTGCGGATCGGCTGTAGGTAGCCGATTCCCTTTGGGGGAGATGCAGAGGTGCAGGGCGCGGACCAGACAACCGGGCCGGGCGAACCGGGCGAGACGGCGGATGCGCCGCCGCCGGGGCTGGTGATCTATGCGCTGCCGGTGGGGGGCGGAACGCTGGCCATGGCCTCGCTTCCCGGGCGCAGCGGCGACTATCGCGGCGATCTGGACGTGTTTCACGAATGGAAGCCGGGCATCGTGGTGTCGATGACGACCGAGGCGGAGATGGCCGAGGTGGGCGGCGTGAACCTCGGTTCGGACATCCAGACCATGGCGAGCCGCTGGTGCCACCTGCCGGTGCCGGA
>JAGRMT010000227.1:2041-2727 GCA_020441125.1 Roseivivax sp. | reverse complement strand
GGCGGCTGCGGCCGGTCGGGCATGGTGGTGCTGCGGCTGATGATCGAGGCCGGAGAGGACCGGTTTGCGGCGCTGAACCGGTTGCGCGGCCTGCGCGATTGCGCGGTCGAGACCAAGGGGCAGCTGCAATGGGCCTTTGCCGCCGAGCCGCCCGATGCCGGGGCGAAGGTTTCGGACGACGGCGGATCGGCGTGGCCGGTTGCCCGCGATTGACGCGTTCGCCCGTAAACCGTGCATCTGGAACGCGAATTTCGCCGGTTGTGCCGGGCAGAGCCGTGCCGTTTGTAAGCAATAACCCGTAAGTGATCCAAATTGCTTGCTTTCCCGGCGCGCTTGGTATGTTCTTCTGACAGCGATTCAGTGCGAGGGGAGGCTGATCTGCGTCCAGCGTTGAATTGAGACGACCACCCATCCGGCGGGCTGCCAGCGCGTTGCCGGCCGGACACAAGAAACGACAACAAACGACAACTCGGAGGAGAACATATGGAACGTCGTAAATTTCTGAAGGGCGCCGCGCTTGGTGCCGGTGCAGCCGCACTGGCCACGCCGGCGATCGCACAGGGCGGCAAGCAGCTGACCATCGTGTCGACCTGGCCGCGGGACTTCCCCGGTCTGGGCACTTCGGCCCAGCGTCTGGCGGCGCGGATCGCGGAAGTGAGCAACGGTGCCTTCAACGTGGAATACTT
>JAGRMT010000227.1:1662-1928 GCA_020441125.1 Roseivivax sp. | reverse complement strand
GCCGTGCCGTTTGGCATGTCGACCGAGGAATGGCAGTGCTGGATCGCCTTCGGCGGCGGTCAGGAGCTGTGGGACGAGCTTTCGGGCGAATTCGGTCTGAAGTCGGTGATGTGCGGCTCGACCGGGACGCAGGCCGGCGGCTGGTTCAACAAGGAAATGAACAGCCCCGACGATTTCAAGGGTCTCAAGATGCGTATTCCGGGCCTCGGCGGTCAGGTGCTGTCGAAGATGGGCGCATCGACCGTGTCGCTTCCGGGCGGCCAGAT
>JAGRMT010000227.1:0-1614 GCA_020441125.1 Roseivivax sp. | reverse complement strand
TATAACGACTACTTCATGAAGTTCTATGAAGCCGCCAAGTACTATTACACCGGCGGTGTGCACGAGCCGGGCGGCGGCCTTGCCTTCGGCATGAACGCCTCGTGGTGGGGATCGCTGTCGGATACCGAGAAGGCCATCCTGACCACCTGTGCGCAGGAAGAACAGCTGCTGTCGCATTCGGAAGCCTGGGCGAAGAACGGCGAGTACATGACCAAGCTGGTCAACGACCACGGCGTTCAGGTCCGCGCGTTCAACGACGACATCTGGGATGCGTTCGGCGATGCCTCGGCCGAGGTGTTCGAGGAAGTGCGCGACCACTCGCCGCTGGCGGCCAAGATCGACGACGGCTTCCAGGCGAAGCTGCGCGAGATCGGCGGCACGCTGGCCAAGTTCGAGGGCACCTTCCTGAACCAGCGTAACCGTGTTCTGGGCCTGTCCTGAGGCCTGAGCGGAGAGAAAACGGGCGGGGCCGAGACATGGCCCCGCTTTTTACGCATTCAATAACATGACGCTGCGACCCGGAGGGGCGGCCCGGCACAAAGACGGCCGGTCCGGCAGAGGGGCGCGACAGGTTTGAGGGGGCATCAAGAGATGACAGCCGCAACTGACGCAAAGGTTGTTGCCAAGGATGGCGACCCGGCGCCGATTGCCCGACTGTTCGGATGGGGCATGCTGGCGGTGCTGGCAGGGTTCGCCATCAACAACGTTCTGGTCGTGGGATGGAACACGCCCAGCCTGCGCGATATCCTGTCCGGCAATGCCGGGGCGGCGGCGGGCACCACCATCGGCGTCTATGCCGGCTGTCTGGCGCTGGCCGCGGCCTATGTGCTGCGCACCCCGACGCGCGCGCTGCGCTGGGACGCGGCGCGGATCCACGCCTTCAACAGCTATATCATCCGGGCCTGTTTCTGGATCGTGCTTCTGTGCGGCGTCGTCGATTCGGTGATCGCGCTGATGCGGGTCGAAAGCCTGTTCGACGGGCTGGTCAGCGAGGATCTGGCCCGAGACCTGGGCCGGGTGCAGTTTGTCGGCCCCTATATCCACATTCCGCTGATGATCGTGGGACTGATCATCGCGCTATTCACCCGCACGCTGGGCTTCCACTGGATGGCGCTGATGATCGTGGTGGCCGAGCTGGCCATCGTGATCTCGCGCTTCGGCTTCTCGTACGAGCAGGCGCTGATGGGCGACCTGGTGCGCTACTGGTATGCGGCGCTGTTCCTGTTTGCCTCGGCCTTTACCCTGTTCGAGGACGGGCATGTGCGGGTCGACGTGCTTTATGCCGGGTTCGGACATACCAGGCGGGGTTTCATCAACGCCTGGGGCTCGATCTTTCTGGGGATGAGCACGACCTGGGTGATCCTCTATATCGGGTTCAACGGCAAGCAGTCGATCATCAACTCGCCGGTGGTGAACCTGGAGGTGACCCAGTCGGGAACCACGGGGATGTTCATCAAGTACCAGATGGCGGCGTTCCTGGGCATCTTCGCGATGACGATGCTGATCCAGTTCGTCAGCTATTTCCTGGAATCCGTTGCCGACTGGCGCAACGAACCGGGGCACCGCCAGGTGACCCCGACGGGCCATTGAGGGAGAAACGGACCTAATGGAACT
>JAGRMT010000034.1 GCA_020441125.1 Roseivivax sp. | reverse complement strand
AGATCTCCTTCATGCCGATGCCGAACTTCTGCGGCTCGTGGCCCTTCGAGAGGTCGTACTTGGCGATGACTTCCTTGGCGAGCGAGCCGCGCACGCCCTCGGACAGGAAGACATACTTGCCCAACAGCTCCATCCCCGGCTCGGTGTCCGGCCCATAGCTGCCGTCCGCCTCCAGTCCGAAGACCCCGGCCACCACCCCGGCGACCCGGTCGCCGTCATAGACCAGTTCCGAGCAGGCCATGCCCGGGAAGATCTCGACCCCCAGCGCCTCGGCCTGTTCGGCCATCCAGCGGCAGACATTGCCCATCGAGACGATGTAATTGCCGTGGTTGTTCATCAGCGGCGGCATCGGGAAGTTGGGGATGCGCAGCGCGCCGGCCTCGCCCAGCATGTAAAAGCGGTCCTCGCGCACCGGCACGGTGACCGGCGCGCCCTTGGCCTTCCAGTCCGGGATCAGCGCATCCAGCCCGCTCGGATCGAGCACCGCCCCAGACAGGATATGCGCCCCGACCTCGGAGCCCTTCTCAAGCACCACCACCGACAGATCGGGATCAAGCTGCTTGAGACGGATCGCCGCCGAAAGCCCCGCCGGCCCGGCCCCCACGATCACTACATCATATTCCATCGACTCGCGGCTGATCTCGGTCATTCTGGCGCCTTTCCGGACGGTCTAGAAATAATCTTGCGCATCCGATTAGCCCGGCGGCGCGGCTCAGGTCAATCGGATCACGGCGTAACTTCGCCGCGTCACAAGCATAAAACGGTCATTTCGCGAGACCGTTCGCCTTGCATTGCCGGGACGGTCTGCGCAACTCTTGCATCATAGGGCCACACATGATTTGAGACCGCAACGCCCACGGGTGGGCGGGGCATTGCCCCTTTTGAGACGGTAACGGGAAACCAGCCATGGAAAAAATTCCGATGACCCGCGCGGGCCATACCGCGCTGGAAGCCGAATTGAAAACGCTGAAGTCCGAGGAGCGGCCGGCGGTCATCCAGGCCATTGCCGAAGCGCGCGAGCTCGGCGACCTGAAGGAAAACGCCGAATATCATTCGGCGCGCGAGAAGCAGGGCTTTATCGAAGGCCGCATCAAGGAGTTGGAAGGCATCCTGAGCCTGGCCGAGGTTATCGACCCGACGAAACTTTCCGGCGCGGTGAAATTCGGCGCCACGGTGACCCTGGTGGACGAGGATACCGACGAGGAAAAGACCTGGCAGATCGTTGGCGAGCATGAAGCCAACATCGAGCAGGGCCTTTTGAACGTGAAATCCCCGATCGCCCGCGCGCTGATCGGCAAGGATGTCGGCGACAGCGTCGAGGTGCACACGCCGGGCGGCGACAAGGCTTACGAAATCCTCAGCATTTCCTATCTCTGACCCCCGGTGGCGGCATGGACGATCTGACCGAAAACAGCGTGACGCCGGTCGGCCTTTACGACCGCGCCGGCGCGGTCGAGATCCAGGGCCCCAACGTGGCGGCCATTGCCGTGGGCGTGGCCTGGGTGGTTCTGGCCACCGTGGTGATCGTCTGGGCCGGGCGCCAGGGCGAGCATGATTCGGTCTATTACCTCGTTTCGGTGATGCTGCTGGTGCTGCCGCTGATCATGATCTGGGTTGCCGCCAGCGCCCTGCGCGCAGCGCGCATCCTGTCGGATGAAAGCGCCCGCCTGCGCCTGGCTCTTGAGACGATGCGGCGCAATACCGCGGGCGGGGCGCCGGGCCGCGACGGGCCGATGCCGCTGATCTCGCGCAAGCTCGAAGAGATCGCCGCCGCCCAGCGCAAGACCGAAGCCGCGATGGCCGTGTTCACCACCCGCCGGGCCGAGACCCCGGCCGAGGAGGCGAGCAAGCCCAACTACCAGCCCGCGCTGGAGTTGAACACGCCCGACGACGCCAAGCCAGTGCCGATGGATTATGACGATTTCATCCGCGCGCTGGATTTCCCCAAGACCGCCGAGGATGTCGAGGGCTTTGCCGCGCTGCGCCGGGCGATGAAGGACCGGCAGGTGGGCCTGCTGGTGCGCGCCAGCCAGGACGTGCTGACCCTGCTGAGCCAGGACGGCATCTACATGGACGATCTCAAGCCCGACTTGGCCAAGCCCGAGGTCTGGCGCCGTTTTGCCAAGGGCGAACGGGGCCGCACCATCGCCGCGCTGGGTGGCATTCGCGACCGGTCCTCTCTGGCTCTGGCGGCCAACCGGATGAAGCAGGACACGATCTTCCGTGACGCTGTGCATCACTTCCTGCGTCTGTTCGACCGCACCTTTGTCAAGTTCGAGGCCGAGGCGAGCGATCCCGAGATCACCGAATTCGCCGGCACCCGCACGTCGCGCGCGTTCATGCTGCTCAGCCGCGTGGCCGGCACCTTCGACTGACCGTCGCGGGCCGCGCCGTTACCGGCCGGCCAGCGGACGTTCGTGCAGCGCAACCGACACGGCGCTGGCCAGCAGCGCGGCGGCGGCGGCAATCCAGAACACCGGATGCAGCGACGCGCTGATCGCCTCGCCGATGGCGTGGCGCGTGGCATCAGGCAGCCCGGCCAGCATCTGGGCGTTCAGGCTGCGGTAGTTCGCGCTCATCTCTGCCGGCAGCAGCCCGGACAGGCCGTGTGCCATCCCGCCCGAAAAGATGGCGCCGAATGCGGCGGTACCGACCGATCCGCCGATCAGGCGGAACATGTTGGCGCTGGCGGTGCCGACGCCCAGCATCGACGTCGGAACCGCGTTCTGGATGGCTGCCACGCCCACCGCGAAGACAGGACCCAGGCCCAGGCCCATGGCGCCCATCGCCACTCCGACGGTCCACAACGGGGTATCGGGCCCCAGCGCCGACATCCACAGCAGCGCCAGCGCCAGGATCGCGGTCGACAGGGTGGGCATATGCTTGTAGCGGCCGGTGCGCGACATGATCGCCCCCGCCACCATGGACGCGGCGATCAGCCCGCCCATCATCGGGATCAGGAACATGCCCGACACCGTGGGCGACACGCCTTTGACCAATTGCAGGTACACCGGCAACAGCGCGATGGTGCCGAACATGCCCATGCCGACCAGCACGCCCACGGCGTTGACCACGACGAACACGTTGTTGCGGAACAACGCCAGCGGCAGGATCGGCTCTTCGGCGCGGCGTTCGGCCAGCACGAACCCGACCAGCGCGGCCAGCGCCAGCCCGATCAGCCCGACCATGGCCGGGCTGCCCCATGGCAGGACGGAACCGCCCATGTTCGACGCCAGCACGACAGAGGCCAGCAGAGTGGCCAGCAGACCGGCGCCGGCATAATCCAGCCGGACCGGGCGGCGCTTGGTGCGGCGGGGCAGGGCGATGGCAATGATCGCCGCAGCGGCCACGCCGACCGGCAGGTTCACGAAGAAGATCCAGTGCCAGCTGGCATGTTCCACGATAAGACCGCCCAGAAGCGGCCCGATGACCGTCGACAGCCCGAAGGCCGCGCCCAGCACGCCTTGCGCCCGGCTGCGTTCACGCGGCGGCAAGAGGTCAGCCACCACCGCCATCGAGGTGACGATCAGCGAGCCCGCGCCGGCACCCTGAAGCGCCCTGCCGGCGATCATCATCGGCATGGACTGCGCCAGCCCGCACAGGATCGCGCCGGCGGTGAACACCGCCAGCCCCCATTGCAGAACCGTCTTGCGCCCGAACAGATCGCCCATCTTGCCGGCGATCGGTGCGCTGACAGTCGAGGCAAGAAGATAGGCGGTGATCACCCACGTGATCATCGACATTCCGTGCAGATCGGCCACCATCACCGGCATTGCCGTCGAGACGATGGTCTGGCCCAGCGAGGCAAAAAACAGCGTCAGCCCGACCGCGCCCAATGCCAGTTTCAGCGAGACCGCCTCGGGCTCTGCTTCTTCGGGGATCGGGGCATAGGATTCGTCGGCAACGGCCATGATCGCGCGCTCCTGGAACTTGGATGAGACGGGCCGGAAGCTGCAACGGGCTTGCGCCGGGGCCGTTTTGCAGCGATATATGTGACAAAGGCAAATGTGTGTCAATAGCACGCAATACGGAGGCATCGTGCCCGAACGCGACAACAAGCTGATCCGGGACCTGTCCCGCGCCGGCATCCCCGAGGATGTCACCGCTCAGGCTGTCGCCATCGACGGGGTGTTGCAGCAGTGGCGCCGCCGCGTGGTCAAGCGCGAATTGGGCCGCCGCGCCCTGAGCGAGCTTGGCCTGTCGCTGGACCTGGCGCAGCTTGACGTGTTGATGGCAGTCCATGCCCCCCGTGCCGAATTCGGAGACGAGGCCGAAGGCGAAACGATGGTGACCACCATCGCTTGCCGGCTGGATATCGACCGCTCGCGCGCCAGCCGGATCGTCAGCGACCTGATCGCCATGGGGCTGGTGCGCCGCGATGTCAGCCAGCAGGACGCGCGCCGCGCCATCGTCGAGTTGACGGAACAGGGCGCGGCGATTGTCGCCGCGGTGCGCAGTTACAAGTTCCTGGTACTGGGCTCTTTCCTGAAAGGCTGGAGCCGCGAGGAAATCGAAACATTCCTGCCGTTGCTAGAGCGGTTCAGCGCGTGGTCCGACACGGTCGTCCCGTCTGACCAGGTCGGCGGCGAGATCGCCGCCCTGCGCGATGCTTTGCGGGCCGGGGCGGCCAAGGGCGGCAAATAGCTGGCGAATACTGCCCAAGGCCCATTGCGGTGCGCCGCGCACTGTCGCAACCTGCCTCTGACTGTGAAGAGGAGGAGTGCCGATGCGCACACGCGCCGCCGTGGCCCTGGAGGCCGGAAAACCGCTGCAAGTGATGGAAGTCAACCTGGACGGGCCCAAGAAGGGCGAAGTCCTGGTGGAAATCAAGGCCACCGGCATTTGCCACACCGACGAATTCACCCTGTCAGGCGCCGATCCCGAGGGGCTGTTTCCCTCGATCCTGGGGCATGAGGGCGCCGGCGTCGTGCTGGAGGTGGGCGAGGGCGTCACCACTCTGAAGCCGGGCGACCACGTGATCCCGCTTTACACCCCGGAATGCCGCCAGTGCCCGTCTTGCCTGTCGGGCAAGACCAACCTTTGCACCGCGATCCGCAACACCCAGGGGCAGGGGTTGATGCCTGACGGCACATCGCGGTTTTCGATGCTGGATGGCACGCCGATCTATCACTACATGGGCTGTTCGACCTTCGCCAATCATACGGTTATGCCCGAGATCGCGCTGGCCAAGGTGCGCGACGACGCCCCCTTCGACAAGATCTGCTACATCGGCTGCGGCGTCACCACCGGCATCGGCGCGGTGATCAATACCGCCGGGGTCGAGATCGGTTCGACCGCCGCGGTGTTCGGTCTGGGCGGGATCGGCCTGAACGTCATCCAGGGCCTGCGCATGGCCGGGGCTGACATGATCATCGGCGTCGACCTGAACGACGACAAGGCCGAGATGGCGCGCAAGTTCGGCATGACACATTTCATCAACCCAAAGAACCTGAGCGGATCGGTGGTGCAGGAAATCGTCAACCTGACCAAGACCGAGAAGGACCAGATCGGCGGCGTCGACTACAGCTTCGATGCCACCGGCAACGTCAAGGTGATGCGCGACGCGCTGGAATGTTCGCACCGCGGCTGGGGCGTTTCGGTGATCATCGGCGTGGCGCCGGCCGGGGCCGAGATCAGCACACGCCCGTTCCAACTGGTCACCGGCCGGGTCTGGAAAGGCACCGCCTTCGGCGGCGCCAAGGGCCGTACCGACGTGCCGAAGTTCGTCGACTGGTACATGAACGGCAAGATCGAGATCGACCCGATGATCACGCACACCCTGTCGCTGGACGACATCAACAAGGGCTTCGACCTGATGCACGCCGGCGAGTCGATCCGCTCGGTCGTGATCTACTGACCGCGGCAATCTGGCCGGGCGCGCGCTGCCACTTGCCGCGGCGCGCGCCCTGGCGCAGACAAGGTGCATGGACAACAAGAAGAACCGTGCCACCGGCTGGCACGACTGGCTGAAAGAGCTGTACGAAGGCAACACGGAACGCGCGCACACGTTCCGTTACGGTCTGCTGGCCTTCGACATCGGCACCATCCTGTTCGTGATCGCCACCTCTTTCTCGCAGCATGGCCCGGTGGTCGAGGCGGTGGACATGGCCTTTGGCGTGATCCTGCTGCTGGATTTCGCGGCGCGGATTTACCTGGCGCGCCACCGGCTGAAGTTCCTGCTGCATCCCTACACCCTGGCCGACATCGTTTCGATCTTCTCGTTCCTGGCGCCGCTGGCGGGCGAGGGGCTGGGTTTCCTGCGGATCATGCGCACGTTGCGGTTGCTGCACACCTACCAGCTGATGAACCGGTTGCGCGCCGACTTCCCGTTCTTTCGCCGCAACCAGGATGTGGTGATCGCGGGGCTGAACATGGCGGTGTTCCTGTTCGTGATGACCGGGCTGATCTACGCCACGCAGCACCAGACCAACCCGCAGATCCGCAACTATGCCGATGCGCTGTATTTCACGGTCACCACGCTGACCACCACCGGCTTTGGCGATATCACCCTGACCGGCACCTGGGGGCGGATGATCTCGGTCCTGGTGATGATCTTCGGCGTCACGCTGTTTCTGCGGCTGGCTCAGGTGCTCTTCCGCCCGCGCAAGGTTCGTTATAGCTGCAAGGACTGTGGGCTGAGCCTGCACGATGCCGACGCCATCCACTGCAAGCATTGCGGCGCGCTGGTGCACATCGAGACGGAGGGACAGGATTGAGTGACGTGGTCATGCGCGAGGCATCGCGCGAAGCGGATGGGGATCTGGTCTGGTCGATCCTGCGCCCCGCGGTTGAGGCGGGCGACGTATTCTGCGCCGACCCCAAAGGCGGCAAGGCTGGCGCGCTGGCCTATTTCTGGCCGGCCACGGCGCGGGTCTTCATCGCAGAGCAAGACGGCGTGCCGCTGGGCGTCAGCTATCTGCGGCCCAACCAGACGGGCAATGGCGCGCATGTCTGCAACGCCGGCTATTGCACCGATCCGCGCGCGGCAGGCAAGGGCATCGCCCGCGCCATGCTTGAGCACTCGCTGGCCACCGCGCGGGCATCCGGCTATCGGGCGATGCAGTACAATTTCGTTGTTTCGACCAACACGCGCGCCATTGCCACCTGGCAGCGCGCCGGGTTCGAGGTGGTTGGCCGTCTGCCTGGCGCGTTCAACCACCCGCGTGAAGGCTATGTCGACGCGCTGGTGATGTTCCGCAAGCTGTGACCGATCACGCGCCGTAGCGCGCCATGAAGGTTTCGACGGCCTCGTCGACCACCCGTTCCATGTCTTGCGGGGTGACCTTGTCGGCGATGCCGAAGGTCACGCGCAGCCACAGGTCGGCCTTGCACAGCTCGGCGAACTGGTCGGCGGCCATGGTCAGATCGTCGATCTTCAACTCGCCGCGGTCGCGCGCCATCGCCAGATAGCGCGTCATCACCGACCGGACGATCATCGGACCGGTGTTGTAGAACTTCTGGCCCAGTTCGGGGAAGCGGTCCAGTTCTGCAACGCAGACGCGGAAGATGCGCTGACCCATCTCCGAGGTCAGGAACGAAACCAGCTTCATCCCTGCCTGCTTCAGCACCACGCGCGGCGGCTTCGACAGGTCGATGGACTGAACCGCCTCCTCCGCCTGCGCCTGGCACTGCCCGCTGGCGACCTCCATGAACAGAAGCCGCTTGTCGGGGAAATAGCTGTACAAAGTGGCTTTGGAAACGCCGGCGGCGCGGGCGATATCATCGACGCTGGCGCCTTCGAACCCGTCAGATAGAAAGACGTCGCGCGCCCCGTCCAGCACCTGGTCGAACTTGCGTCCGCGCCGAACTTTCCCCGTATCCGCGGTCATTGCCACCTCGCCGCTTGTGCTGACCCAGTTTAAACCGAACGGTTCAGTCGCGACAAGCGGCTGTCGTCACTTGCACAGCCTCAACGGGGTCTGGCAGCCCTGCGTGGGTGTCTGCGGCGGGGTCGGATAAGTCAGGTCGGGCAGGCTCATCGTCGGGATCCCTGCAGCGGCAGAAGAAACGGCGCCCAGGGCGATCAGAACGGCGGTCACGGCATGTTTCATCGGAACTCTCCTTGGATGATACCGGTTGCGTTGAAGATAAACTAAACCGTTTGGTTTGATTCGCAAGGGGAAAACTGAACCGATCTGTTCACTTTTATCGCTTGCGGCAAAGGAGACGCGACCTATATCTGGAATCATTCTAAACTGAGGACCAAACATGCGTTTCTTCAGCCAGCGGCGGCATTTCTCCGATCTGACAGAACAGGAAATCCTGGGCCTTGCCATCTCCTCGGAAGAGGATGACGCCCGCATTTACCGCAGCTATGCCGAGATGCTGCGCGCCGATTACCCCGATACCGCCCGCATTTTCGATGGCATGGCCGTCGAAGAAGACGGCCACCGCCAACGCCTGATCGACCTGCACAGTCGCCGGTTTGGCGCGGTGATCCCGCTGATCCGCCGCGAGCATGTCGCCGGTTACTATGCCCGCCGGCCGGTATGGCTGTTGCAGAACCTGGGGATCGACCGCATCCGCGAGGAAGCGGCCATGATGGAACGCGACGCCGAGCATTTCTACCTGTCCGCCGCCAAGCGCACCTCTGACGCCGATACGCGCAAGCTGCTGGGCGATCTTGCCGCGGCAGAGGCGGGCCATCAGGCCGCGGCCGAGGGGCTGCATGCAGATCACCTGCACGCCGATGCCAAGGCGGCCGAAGATGCCACCTCGCACCGCCAGTTCGTGCTGACATGGGTACAGCCGGGCCTGGCCGGGCTGATGGATGGTTCNNCGACGCTGGCGCCGATCTTCGCCACGGCCTTTGCCACCCAAGACACCTGGACCACGTTCCTGGTCGGCCTTGCAGCCTCTGTCGGCGCGGGTATCTCGATGGGCTTCACCGAGGCCGCCTCTGACGATGGAGAGCTTTCCGGGCGCGGCTCGCCGCTCAAGCGGGGGTTGGCGGCGGGCGTGATGACGGCGGTTGGCGGCCTTGGCCATGCCCTGCCTTACCTGATCCCGCATTTCTGGACCGCTACAGTGATTGCCGCGATCGTGGTCTTCGTCGAGCTGTGGTCGATCGCTTGGATCCAGAAACGCTATATGGACACGCCGTTCTGGCGCGCGAGCTTGCAGGTGGTGCTGGGCGGCGCACTGGTGCTGGCAGCCGGTGTTCTGATCGGCAGCGGCTGACCGGCGCGCTAGTCGGGCAGGTCGGCCCGGTTCGCGGGCATTGTCCCGCCCAGCACCGTGACCTCGCGCTGCGGGAAGGGGATGGAGATGCCGTGTGCGCGGAACGCGTCCCACAGCGCCAGATAGACGTTGCCCTTGATGTTGGTCAGCCCCTCTGTCGGGTCCTCGATCCAGAAGCGCAGGATGTAATCCACGCTGGAATCGCCAAAGCCCACGATATGGCACACCGGAGGGCGTTCGCTGCCCAGCACGCGCTTGACGCTTTTCGCCGCTTCGATGGCGATCCGGCGCACCACGTGCGGATCGTCGCCATAGGCGGTGCCGAAGAACAGGTCCAGCCGCACATAGGCATCCGAATGCGACCAGTTCACCACTTGCCCGGTGATCAGGTCTTCATTCGGGATCAGGTATTCCTTGC
>JAGRMT010000226.1:4647-5153 GCA_020441125.1 Roseivivax sp. | reverse complement strand
AACTGGGGGTCGAAGACCCATATTGCACCGACGAAAGCGATTGATTGACCGCGGTCCGCACGGGCTGCATTTGGATGACAGGGGACTATGGGCGATACTGACGGCTCTTCTAACGCAGCGCAGGGCGCGCAGGACGAAGGGCAGACATCGGGGCGGGGCGGCGTGCTGAGCCGTCTCTTTGGCAGCATTTCCGGCCGGAGCGGCCCGGAAAACGGGGCAGAGGGCGCAGAGCCAAGCGCCGTGCCCGCGGCGCTTCACGGCATGATCAACCTGAGGCGGATGCGGGTCGACGATGTTGCCACGCCGCGCGCGGAAATCGTGGCCGTGCCCGACACCATCGACAAGGATGAACTGGTCAAGATCTTCCGCGAAAGCGGCATGACGCGTCTGCCGGTCTATTCCGGAACGCTCGACGTGCCGGTCGGCATGGTGCATCTGAAGGATTTCGCGCTCAGCCACGGATTCAACGGCGGCGGCGGTCCGTTCTCGCTCAAGTCGATGCTGCG
>JAGRMT010000226.1:0-4556 GCA_020441125.1 Roseivivax sp. | reverse complement strand
ATGGCGGGGTCGACGGGCTGGTCACGATCGAGGACCTGATCGAACAGGTCATCGGCGACATCGAGGACGAGCACGACATCGACGAAGCCAAGATGTGGACGCGCGAGAAGTCAGGCAACTACCTGCTTCTGGCCAAGACCCCGCTTGAGGAAATCGAGGCCGAGTTGGGCCTCAGCCTGACAGACCATGACGAGGTCGACGGCGAAGAGGTCGACACGCTGGGCGGGTTGGTGTTCATGCTGGCCGGCCATGTTCCGGCGCGCGGCGAAGTGGTGCGCCATCCGGCGGGCTTCGAGTTCGAGGTGGTCGATGCCGATCCGCGCCGGGTCAAGCGTCTGCGCCTGCGGGTGCCGGGGGGCGGAACCGCCGCCCTGCGCCCGGCGGCCGAGCCGCGCCCGGCGCAGCCCAGCCAGGACCCGACCGCGGGGTGAGACCGCCACAACCGCTCTCGCCTCGGCTGCGGCAGGGTCTGGCGCTGGTCTTCGGGCTGGCGCTGGCCACCGGCGCGCCGCCGTTGTCGCTGTGGCCCCTGGCCTGGGCGTCTCTGGTCGGCCCGCTTTGGCTGTTTTCCCGCTGCACCACCCCTGCCCAGGCCGGTTGGACCGGCTGGATCGTTGGCGCCGGCTATTTCGGTGCTTCCATGGCATGGATCGTCCAGCCGTTCCTGGTGGATGCGGCGGTCACCGGCTGGCTGGCGCCGTTGGGCCTGCTGGGCATGGCCGGCGGTTTGTCGCTGTTCTGGGCGGCGGCGTTCTGGGCCGCGCGACGGGCCGGCGGGCTGATCCTGCTGGTGGCGCTGTGGACGCTGGCCGAACTGGCGCGCGCCTACGTGCTGACCGGGTTTCCCTGGGGGCTGGTGGGCTACGTGCTGGCGCCCAGTCCGGCGGCGCATTGGGCGGCGCTGGTCGGCTCGCACGGGTTGACGCTGGCGGCTTTGACGGTGGCTGCGCTTGCAGTGGCGGGGCTGTCACGGCGGGTCTGGCTGGCGGCTGCGGGGGGGCTGGCCGGCACGCTGTTGCTGGGCGGAGCCGCGCTGCAACCGCCCGCTCCCGATCTGGCGGGGCGGCCTGTGGTTCGGCTGGTCCAGCCGAATGCCCCGCAGCACCTGAAATGGGATCCGGCCTACATGCCGGTGTTCTTCCAGCGCCAGATCTCGGCCACCTCGGCCGAGGGCGCGCCGGACCTGATCGTCTGGCCGGAAAGCGCGTTGCCGGTGCTGCTGGACCAGGCCGGCCCGGCGTTCGAGGTCATCGCCGGTGCCTCGGGCGCGGCGCCGGTCGCACTGGGAATCGAGCGGCGCGACACGGTCGAAGGTGCAACGGTCTATTACAACTCGCTGGCCGTGCTGACGGCCGAGGGGCAGGTGACGGCGGTCTATGACAAGCACCACCTGGTGCCTTTCGGCGAGTACATGCCCTTTCCCTGGCTGTTTTCCCATATCGAGGCCGCGGGCCTGGCGGCGCGCGCGGCGGGCGGGTTTTCTGCCGGGCCAGGGCCGCGCCTGATCGACACGCCGGTGGGCCGGGCGCTGCCGCTGATCTGTTACGAGGCGGTGTTTCCCCAGGACGTGACCGCCGCGCCAGAACGGCCGGACTATCTGCTGCAAGTGACCAACGATGCATGGTTCGGCACGCACCTGGGTCCGCAACAGCACCTGATGCAGGCGCGAATGCGGGTGATCGAGACCGGCCTGCCGCTGGTACGCGCCGCCAACACCGGGATCAGCGCGGTGATCGGGCCGGGCGGGCGCATCATTGCGGCGCTGCCGCTGAACCGCGAAGGGCATATCGACGCGCCCCTGCCGGCGGCGCTGGCGCCCACGCCCTATGCCCGCACCGGCGACTGGCCGGTATTTGCCGCGCTTTTGGCGATCATCCTGTTTTCATTCACGGTGCGTTTCCGCGATTCCGATTGACCGCGCCGCGAATGCATCATAGGCCGGGCATCACATCTCAAACCCCGTCACAACGGCTTCCTGGCGTGGCGGAGGACATTTCATCGGAGCACCCCCCATGACTCGTCAGAACTACATTTTTACCTCTGAATCCGTTTCGGAGGGGCACCCGGACAAGGTCTGTGACCAGATATCGGATGCCGTCCTCGATGCATTCCTCAGCGAAGAGCCCGAGGCCCGCGTGGCCTGCGAAACCTTTGCCACCACCAACCGCGTGGTGATCGGTGGCGAAGTCGGCCTGTCCGACAAGGCCAAGCTGGCCGAATACATGGACCGTATCCCCGAGATCGCCCGTGCCTGCATCAAGGAAATCGGCTATGAGCAGGACAAGTTCCACCACGCTACATGCGAGGTGACGAACCTGCTGCACGAACAGTCCGCGCATATCGCGCAGGGCGTCAACGCGCGATCCGACAAGGATGAGGGCGCCGGCGACCAGGGCATCATGTTCGGCTATGCCACCAACGAAACGCCGGACCTCATGCCGGCGCCGATCCAGTACGCCCACGCGATCCTGCGGCGGCTGGCGGAAGTGCGCAAGTCGGGCGAAGAGCCGACGCTGCGCCCCGACGCCAAGTCGCAGCTGTCGGTGCGCTATGTCGATGGCAAGCCGGTGGGGGTGACCTCGATCGTGTTGTCGACCCAGCACGCCGACGAGAGCCAGACCAGCGCCGATATCCGCGCCATCGTCGAGCCGTATATCCGCCAGGTCCTGCCCGAGGGCTGGATCACCCCGCAGACCGAATGGTGGGTCAACCCGACCGGCACGTTCGTCATTGGCGGGCCGGACGGCGACGCGGGCCTGACCGGCCGCAAGATCATCGTCGATACCTATGGTGGCGCAGCCCCGCATGGCGGCGGTGCCTTCTCGGGCAAGGATCCAACCAAGGTGGACCGCTCTGCCGCTTATGCAGCGCGGTACCTGGCCAAGAACGTGGTGGCTGCCGGCATGGCGGACCGCTGCACGATCCAGCTGTCCTATGCCATCGGTATTTCCAAGCCGCTGTCGATCTATGTCGACACCCACGGCACGGGCGAAGTGGACGAGGCAGCCATCGAGGCGGCGATTCCGCAGGTGATGAACCTGACGCCGCGCGGCATCCGCACGCATCTGCAACTGAACAAGCCGATCTACCAGCGCACCGCCGCCTATGGGCATTTCGGCCGCGAACCCGATGCCGACGGCGGCTTCAGCTGGGAACGCACCGACCTGGCCGAGGCACTGAAGAAAGCCGTCTGAGCCGCGGGCGCAGACCGTGATGAAGGCCGGGGACGTTCCCCGGCCTTTTTCTTGCCGGCCAGATCGCGCCGCGAGCGGAGTTGATCCCGGGCGCGGCAGCGGATAACAGCCCGCGTCATGACACAGATCCCCAATCCCAAGACCACCCATGCCTCGGGCGCACCGTGGCGCAACTTCTACGGCCGGGTGCGCGGCAAGACGCTGCGCGACAGCCAGCGAACGTTCCTGGACGAAGACCTTGAGGCCCTGTCGCCCGGGCCGGTTGGCTGGGAAGAGAACCCCGATCGCGCGCCGCTGGACCTGGCAGCGCTGTTTGGCGGCCGGCCGGTGTGGCTGGAGATCGGCTTTGGCGGCGGCGAGCACCTGGTACACCAGGCGGCGCTTTATCCGGACGTGGGGATCATCGGCTGCGAGCCTTTCGTGAACGCGGTGGCGATGCTGCTGGGCAAGATCCGCGCCGTCGGGGTCGAGAACCTTCGGGTGCACCCGGGCGATGCGCGCGACCTGTTCGACGTGCTGCCGGCGGGCAGCGTCGAGAAGGCGTTCCTGCTTTATCCCGATCCGTGGCCGAAGAAGCGCCACCACCGGCGCCGCTTCGTGACGCAGGATCATTTGCAGCCGCTGGCGCGGGTGATGGCGCCGGGGGCAGAGCTGCGGGTGGCGACGGATATTCCCGATTACGTGCGCCAGACCTTGATCGAGGTGCCGAAGGCAGGGTTCGACTGGACGGCCGGAGGACCGCAGGACTGGCGCCGTCCATGGGCCGACTGGCTGCCGACGCGGTATGAGCAAAAGGCGCTGCGCGAGGGGCGCGTGCCGCATTACCTGACTTTCGTGAAGCGCTGACGCCGATGGCGGCCATCGAGGCCGCCAACGCCGTCCGGGGGCGCCGCCCCCGCACCGGCCCTGCGGGCCGGCCCCCGGGAGTATTTTCGCAAAAGAGAAGCAGCGGCGCGGCGCGCATGGCGGCTGTGGACGCGGGCGAAGGGGCGCGATATCAGGGCGGCGAGCGTATTTTCAAAGAGACCTGACGTATGTCCGCACATGGCACCCCTGTACCGATGACCTCGTCCCGTTCCGGGGCCCTGACCGGCGTGGCCGAGGTGCCTGGCGACAAGTCGATCTCGCACCGGTCGCTGATCCTGGGGGCGCTGGCGGTGGGGCGGACCGAGGTGACGGGCCTCTTGGAAGGGCAGGACGTGCTGGACACCGCAAAGGCGATGGCAGCCTTCGGTGCCCGGGTCGAGCGGCTGGGCGAGGGTCATTGGACCGTGGATGGCGTGGGCGTCGGCGGGTTTGCCGAGCCGGCGCAGGTGATCGACTGCGGCAACTCGGGTACCGGGGTGCGGCTGATCATGGGGG
>JAGRMT010000225.1:2538-2688 GCA_020441125.1 Roseivivax sp. | reverse complement strand
GGTTCATCTCCTCCATCGGCACGACTTGCGCCATGCCACCGCCTGCCGCGCCGCCCTTCATGCCGAAGTTCGGTCCCAGCGAAGCCTCGCGGATGCACACGCAGGCCTTCTTGCCGATGGCGTTCAGCCCGTCGCCCAGGCCCACGGTGG
>JAGRMT010000225.1:0-2516 GCA_020441125.1 Roseivivax sp. | reverse complement strand
CCGCCGGGGTCGGGTTGATCGCCGTTACCAGGATCAGCTTGCCGTTCGGGCGGTCCTGCACCGAGTTGATGAAATCCTGGCTGACCTTGGCCTTGTCGTGGCCGTAGGGCAGCAGGTGATCGGTGGCGATCCCCAGCTTGGCGCCAATCTCCTGGATCGGCTGTTTTTTCGCCGCGCGGGCGATTTCGATGTCGGTTTTGAAGGCCATGGTAGCGCTCCCCTTCTCCCTGCTGGGCGTTGTGCGACAGGCTTAGCGCTCAGAACAAGCGGGCGGCGCGGCAAATCCGACCTTTCCGGTAGAACTTGCGGCGGCGCGCAGGAACAATCGTGACGCATCGGAAACCTGCGTGCCGTTACGGCACGCCGATCAGGCGCGGGCCTGCGCCAGATGGGTCCAGACCGGCTGGTCAGGGACATGCAGGCGCAGCGTGTCGCCCAGGCGCAACGTGCCCGGACGCTCGACCCAGGCTGTCACGCCGCGGCGTCCGTTGGCGGCGGTCTTGAACCGGGTGCCCGCTCCGGGGTGCTGTGCCTCGATCACCCGGCCGGGCAGAACGCAGGCGCGGTTTTCCATGTCGATCACCAGCGTACAGCCATCCGGCCCCTGAAGTCGCGACGACGGCGGCACGCGGGTGAAATCGGGAATGCCCTCGATCACCAGCGTCGCGCCCAACCATTCGGGGTTGACCGTGTCCAGGCCGATCCCTTGCGCAATCTGCGCCAGTTCCTCGGCCGACAGGACCGACAACTGGCGCACGTTGGCAATCTCGGTCCCACGGGGGTGCTGGCTGGTTACCCGGCTGCACGACGGGCGCGTGCGCCCGCCGTGCTTTTCGCCTGCCGGGCCGTCGAAACCCAGCGTCAGCGCCGTTGCCACGGCCGATGGCAGGCTGTCGCCATCGGGAACGGTGCCCAGCCAGGTGACGCGGGCGGCGAATGCGGTGGGTTTCAGGGCGGGCATGGGCGGCCTCCGTCAGCGCGGGCGGATCAGGGTAAAGAACAGGCGGCGGAACGGGAACAGCACAGAGCCGTCCGCCAGCAGAGGATAGGCAAAGCCCACGGTGTCGTCATAAAGCGCGGTCAGCCGGGCCTGGTCGGCGGCGTCCAGCGCGTCCAGCACCGGGCGGGCATAAGTCGAACTGGTGAAATGGCGCACCGGATGGCCCGTGTCGGCGGCGGGCAGCACCTGGTAATACTCGGTTTCCCACAGGTCGAACGTGCCGATGCCCGAAAGCAGGTGGAAATAAGCCGCCGGGGCCAGGATGCCCGGCGCCCCGGCCGGGTCGAACCGGCCAGGCATGTGCTCGGCCACCAGATCGTGCCACAGGCGGTGCGACGGGGCGCGGTTCTGGTGCGGCACCTGCACCGCCAGCGTGCCGCCGGGGGCCAGCGCCGCCGCCAGCCGCGGCAGCAGCGTTTCGTGATCGCCCAGCCAATGCAACGTGGCGTTGGAGAAGATCAGCGCCGGCGGGCTGTCCGGCTGCCAGGCGGCCACGTCCTGCTCGGACAGCGCGTCATAGCAGCCCAGCGCGGCGGCCTTGGCCAGCATCGCAGGTGACCGGTCGATGCCCACGATCCGGCGCCCGTCGAAGCGCGACCGCAGCACGGGACCCGCCGCGCCAGACCCGCAACCCAGATCGACGATATCGCCCGGCGGCAGGTCACCGACGCGGCCCAGCAGGTCGATCGCCGGGCGCAGGCGCAGGTCGGCAAATTGGCCGTAATGCGCCGGGTTCCAGTCGGAAGATGCCATCGTGCCGGTCTCCTTGCCAGTGACGGGGCGGTGTCTGCCCCGTGTTGCTAGGCCCGGTGCGGGCGGCTGTCCAGCGCCGAGCGGCCCGCGCAAGACAAAAGGCCGGGTTTCCCCGGCCTTTGCTGCATCATGCCTTGCGGTCTCAGACCGACGGTTCCGGCTCCATCCCGCCTTCGCCGGCGGGCTTGGCCTTGGACTTGGTCTTGGGAATGGCGGTCAGGCTGGCCGACTCCTCGTCCGAGCTGTCGCTGCGGTCGCCCGACTGCGGCGGCTCGCCGTTCATCACCCGCTTGATCTCGTCGCCGGTCAGCGTCTCGTATTCCAGCAGGCCCTTGGCCAGCCGCTCCCATTCTTCCTTGCGTTCGGACAGGATGCGGAAAGCGCGTTCATAGGCTTCCTGGATGAAGCGTTTGACTTCTTCCTCGATCATTTCCTTGGTGTGCGCCGATACCGACAGGCCAGCCGTGTTGCCCTGATAGCCTTCGTGCGCCTCGGAGTAGTCGATGTTGCCGACCTTGTCGGACATGCCCCAGCGCAGCACCATTGCACGCGCCAGCGCGCTGGCCTGCTGGATATCGCCCGCGGGGCCGTTCGAGACGTTCTCTTCGCCATACTTGATGATTTCGGCGGCCTTGCCGGCCATCGTCATGGCGAGCTTTTCCTCGCATTCCGACTTGTGCCAGTTCAGCCGGTCGATCTCGGGCAGGGACACAACCATGCCCAGCGCGCCGCCGCGCGGGATGATCGTGGCCTTGTAGACCGG
>JAGRMT010000003.1:2769-4770 GCA_020441125.1 Roseivivax sp. | reverse complement strand
AGAACGGCAGGATCACCAGCATCAGCAGCGTCGGGCGCCACTCATTCTCGGCTCGTGCCATCGCGTAGGCGATCGGATAGCCGACGCAGAGCGTCAGGAAGGTGGAAAAGACCGCGATCTGAAGTGAGCTTAGGTAAGCCTTCCAGTAGAGCGAGTCTGTCGTCAGAAAGACGAAATTCTCGAAATCCAGCTCGGAGAAGAAGGCGCGAATGCCTTCCCAGCCCAGGCTGAGGTCAAGCTGCGGCAGGTACGGCGGTCGTGCCAGCGCCACATCCGACAACGAGATCTTCATCACGATCAGGAACGGGACCAGGAACAGCCCCAGCAGCCACAGGTACGGGACTGCGATCAGGACGAAGCGCCTCATTGGTCCAGCACCACCCCGGCTGTCTCGGTGAACGAGATGAAGACGTCGTCTTCCCAGGTGATGTCGCGCCGGGCGATGCGCCGGGTGTTGGCCATCTGCGCCTTGACGATCATGCCGTTGGCCAGTTGGACGTTATAGGTCGAGATGTTGCCCAGGTAGGCGATGTCGATGACCTTGCCCACCAGCACGTTGGCGGCGTCGGGCCGCTCTTTCGAGATGGCGATCTTTTCCGGGCGTAGTGCCAGCGTGACCGCCTTGCCGACCATTGCCGTGTCGCCGTTGGCGGCGATCAGGGGCGGTTGGCCTTCGGCCCAGACAATCTCGATCCCGCCGGGCTTGACCGGGGTCGGTGTCGCAGAAGGCGCGGGGCGCGGTGCGGGCGCTTCGGACTCGCCGCCGGCGACGGGCGCAGGCGCGGCGGGCTGGCCGGGCTTGTCAGAGCGGGGCCCCAGGATGCCCGAGAACACCTTGTCATGCAGCCATTCGCCCATGGCGTTGGGTTGCGGCGCGCGGTCGCCCTGCGCGGCGGGCGGTGGCACTTCGGCCTTGGCCGGCTGCGGCGCTGGCTTGGGCGCGGCTGCGGGGGCAGGGGCAGGGGCGGCGGGCGCTGACGCCGGCGCAGCGGGGCGCGCCCGGGCGGTGCCGTCGATCAGGTTCACGTCGCCAATGAAATCGGCCACATAACGCGAATTCGGCGCCTCGTAGATCACTTCGGGCGTGGCCACCTGGACCAGTCTGCCCTCGTCCATCACCGCCACGCGCGAGGCGACGGTCATCGCCTCTTCCTGATCGTGGGTGACGATCACGAAGGTCGTGCCGGTCTTTTCCTGGATGTCCATCAGTTCGAACTGCGTTTCCTGGCGCAGCTTCTTGTCCAGCGCGCCCAGCGGTTCGTCCAGCAGCAGCAGCTTGGGCGCCTTGGCCAGCGACCGCGCCAGCGCCACCCGTTGCCGCTGGCCACCGGAAATCTGGTGCGGCTTGCGGTGCTTGAACTTCTCAAGACGGGTCAGCTTCAGCATCTCTTCGACGCGGGCGTCGATCTCTGCCTTGCTGCGCTTTTCGCGGCGCAGGCCAAAGGCAATGTTGTCCCAGACGGACAGGTGCGGGAACAGCGCGTAGCTCTGGAACATCATGTTGACTGCGCGCTTGTTCGGCGGCACCGGCACGATGTCCTGGCCGGCCAGAAGGATGGTGCCTTCGGTCGGGGTTTCGAACCCGGCCAGCATCCGCATCAGCGTGGTCTTGCCGCAGCCGGACGGACCGAGCAGGGCAAAGAACTCCCGCGTGTAGATGTCGAGCGTGAGGTTGTCGATCGCGGTGAAGTCGCCGAACCGCTTGGTCACCCCCTTGAACTGGATCAGGGGCTTTTCATTCGGATCGGTCCAGGGGGCAAAGACGGTCTGGGCCATTTGGTATTCCGGGATTTGAAAAGGCCCGCGCCGGTGTGGCGCGGGCCGGGAAGAAGCGGGGCTCAGGTGCCCGACTTGACCTTGGTCCACAAGCGCGTGAGCGAGCGCTGTTCCTTCGGCGGGAAGGGCGAGGTGGTGTAGAGCTTGTTCAGCGCGTCCTCATCCGGATAGATCGCGGTATCGCCGATCACGTCCTCGTTCAGGAACTCCTGGCTCGCCTTGTTG
>JAGRMT010000003.1:0-2746 GCA_020441125.1 Roseivivax sp. | reverse complement strand
AGTTCGACGCCGCCGCCATGTTCTGCGCATCCATGATGAAGTTCAGGAACACGTGCGCGCCATGCGGGTTCGGCGCATCGACGGGAATCGCCATCTGGTCGAACCACATCAGCGCGCCTTCCTTGGGCGCGTTATATGCCACTTCGACACCGTTGTTCGCTTCTGCCGCGCGATCGCGCGCCTGAAGGATGTCGCCAGACCAGCCGAACGCCACGCAGATGTCGCCGTTGGCCAACGCGTTGATGTATTCCGAGCTGTGGAACTTCAGCACATAGGGACGGATCGCCATCAGCACTTCTTCGGCCTTGGCCAGCGCCTCGTCGTCCTTGCGGTCGGGGTCGAGCCCGGCATAGGCCAGCGCCGCCGGGATCATCTCGGTCGGGGCGTCCAGCATGTGTACGCCGCACGATGCCAGCTTTTCCATGTTGGCCGGATCGAAAACCAGCGCCAGGCTGTTGATCGGCGCGTCTGCGCCCAGGGCTTCGGCCACCTTGGCGGTGTTGATGCCCAGGCCGGTGGTGCCCCACATGTAGTTGATCGAATAGGCGTTATCCGGATCGTATTTCGCGGTGCGCTGTTCGATCACGTCCCACATGTTGGACAGATTAGGCAGTGCGGCCTTGTCCAGCTTCTGGAACGCGCCGGCTTCGATCTGGCGCTGCAGGAACGTGCCGGTGGGCACAACGACATCGTAACCGGACGAGCCGGCCAGCATCTTGGTCTCGAGAACCTCGTTGCTGTCGAAAACGTCGTAGATCAGGTCGATGCCGGTTTCCTGTTCGAACTTCGTCAGAAGCTCTTCGTCGATATAATCAGACCAGTTGTAGACCCGCACTTCCTCGGCGGCCGCCATCGAGGCGGTCATAGCCAGAACGGCGGTGAAATTCAGAAGATGTTTAGACATCCAGTACTCCCCTTGGACCGGTGGGGTCTTAAGCCCCTTTTTCCGAGTTGAACAAACATTGCCCGCATTGGCAACACAAGGCATCTATTCATGCGCTTGCCCGACGTGCAAGATGCCTCCTGATTACGCTTGGCTGCGGGGGACCGGGCTCCGGATCATGAATTCACAAAACGATTTCGCGGCCGGGCTGCCGGCGCATGAACTCGTGTACCGTCAATTGCGCGACATGGTTCTGTTCGGCGACCTGGAACCTGGGCAAGCCGTTACCATTCAGGGCCTGACGGACCTTCTGCAATCCGGCATGACCCAGGTGCGCGAGGCGCGCAGGCGCCTGACGGCAGAAGGTGCGCTGACCTTTCTGGGCAATCGCCGCATCACCGTGCCAGTGCTGACAATCGACGATCTCGATCAGCTTCTGCTGGCCCGCCGCGTGATGGAACCGGAACTGGCCCGCCGTGCCTGCGCCGCCGTCACGCCAGAGGGAATCGCCCGCCTGCGCGCCATTGATTCGCAGCTTGATTCGGCGATCGACGCGCGCGACATGCACGGTTACCTGCGGTTCAACTATGCCTTCCATATGGAAGTTTACGGTTGGTCCGGGGCGACGATCCTGATTTCCGTCGTCGACAGCCTGTGGCTGCGCTTCGGCCCTTCGCTGCGTGGCGTTCTATCCACGCTAGGCCCGCGTACCCCGCCCGACATGCACAAAGCGCTGATCGAGGCGCTGGAGAAAGGCGATGCCGCAGCAGCCGCCGCCGCCGTCGATGCCGACATCGCGCAGGGCATGGAACGGCTGCGCCTGGGCCTTGGCGATTGACCGCCACCCAAATTTGATCATATTTCGCAGCAAGCCACCGACAGGAGCCGTCATGCCCGCGATCACCAACCACCTGCCCACCGCCGAGCTTCAGCGTCTCGACGCCGCGCATCACATGCATCCCTTCACCACCGGGGATGATCTGGCCAAGAAGGGCGCGCGCATCATTACCCGGGCCGAAGGCTGCTGGCTGACCGACAGCGAAGGCCACCGCATCCTGGACGGCATGGCCGGGCTGTGGTGCGTCGATCTTGGCTATGGCCGCAAGGAACTGGCCGATGTCGCCGCACGGCAGATGATGGAACTGCCGTTCTACAACACCTTTTTCCAGACAACCCACGTGCCGGCCATCGCCCTGTCTGCCCGCCTGGCAGAGCTGGCGCCGGGCGATCTGAACCATGTGTTCTTTGCCGGCTCGGGCTCGGAGGCAAACGATACCAACCTGCGCATGGTGCGCACTTACTGGGCCGCCAAGGGCCAACCCGACCGCAGTGCGATCATCGCCCGCTGGAACGGCTATCACGGCTCGACCGTGGGCGCAGGCTCGCTTGGTGGCATGACCGGTATTCATTCCCAGGGTGGCCTGCCCATCCCCGATATCTATCACATCGGCCAGCCGCACTGGTACAACGAGGGCGGCGACATGACGCCCGAGGAATTCGGCCTCGCCCGGGCGCGGGAGTTGGAAGAGAAGATCGAGCAGATCGGCCCGAACCGCGTTGCTGCCTTCATTGCCGAGCCGATCCAGGGCGCCGGCGGCGTGATCATCCCGCCCGACAGCTACTGGCCCGAGATTCAGCGCATCGTCGACAAGTACGGCATCCTGCTGATTGCCGACGAAGTGATCACCGGCTTTGGCCGTACCGGCAACTGGTTCGGCAGCCAAACGATGAACATTCGCCCGCATATCATGACCGTGGCCAAGGGCCTCAGCTCGGGCTACCAGCCGATCGGTGCTTCGATCGTTTGCGACGAGGTCGCAGAGGTCATTAGCGCGCTGGAATTCAACCACGGCTACACCTATT
>JAGRMT010000224.1 GCA_020441125.1 Roseivivax sp. | reverse complement strand
TCCGCAAGACCTTTTTTCAGGGAAACGCAGGATTTTTTCCAAAGGCTGGAAAAAGCCTTTGATTTCAGGCGCATAGAGTCAAAATTTTTTTGACGCCCGGTGCAGACGGCACCAGCGCGCATGGTTACGACACCGTGACCATAGCCCAGGTGCCCCGATATCCAAAGAGTTATCCACAGAGTCAGGGCGGATCGGGCCTGTTTTTGCGCCAATGGCACAAAAACAGGCAGTCTGAGGGCTTATTCCGCCGCAGAGATCCGGATGTGCGAGTCGCTTCGCAGCTCTTGCACCGCGCCAATCATGCGGTGAAGCGACTCGCCTTCGAAATACCGGCCGTGCGCGCCGGCCAGCTGATCAAGCCGCGCCACCTCGGGCAACGCGCCCGGCGCGCCGAAAGACGCGCAATACCTGTCGTATTCCTCGGCACCGAACATCAGGTGCGTGCGCACCCCGTTCAGCCGCAGCGCGTCGGTCGGGTTCAGCAACAGAACCCCGGCGACAGGGACCGCCAGTTCGTGCAGGATATCCAGCATCGCCTGTGTGATCCGCCCGGCCTGGCAGTTCGACGCCAGGACCATCGGGCGCGAACCGGCCAGTTGCAGCATCTCGCGCACATAGGCACGCGCGGTCGGCCCCACCGTACCGGCATCATAAAGGTCGGCATCGGTCAGCCCTTGCCCCGCCGCGACCTGACGGTGCAGCCCCGAAAAGGAGCGCGCCGCGTAAAACGGCACCGAAGACCCCAGCCCCGAGGCAATCGCGTCGTATTCGCTCGGCCCCTGCATCACCCAGAACACCGCCGTTCCGGGCGCCCCGTGCGACCGGCTGATGAAATGCCGGCTGCCCGGCAGCGCCGGCGCCCAGCGATGCAGGATGCTCTCGTTCAGCCGCCACAGCCGCTCGACCGTCACCGGCCGCGCGGTCGCGGTCGCTTCCGGCCCCGGATCGCGCACCCCGGCCTGTTCCAGCAACCGGGCAAGCCCGGCGATCGACGCACCGTAGTCCAGGAACGGGCGCACCTCGATGCGCATGCCGAACACCCGCTCGATTTCCAGTGCCAGCTGGATCGAGGTCAGAGAGTCGCCCCCGACATTGAAAAACGATGCTGTCTCGTCGAACTGGTCGTGGCCAAGCAGCGCGCGCCAGATCTGGGCCAGCCGGGCAGAATAGGCGCCCTGCCCCGTTACGGGCTGATAAGCCGTGCGCGGCACGAAGACGATATCGCCCTTCTTGATCTTGCCCGTCCCGGTGCGCGGCAGCCGGTCTTCGCGCGTAATATAATGGGGGCGCATGAATCGCGGCAGCGCACGTTGCAGCGCCTCGGCCACGTCCGCCTCTGACGCCGTACCTTCGTAATGCGCGCTCAGTACCCGCGTCGCGCCGTTCAGCGCCACGCCCTTCACCGCGGCATCGTCTACGCCGGCAATTGCGCGCATCGCTGCTTCGACTTCGCTCAGCGGCACGTTGTAGCCGCTGATCTTGACCACGTCGTCACGCCGGCCCAGCACGTAATACTGTCCGTCCGCGGCGCGATAACCCCAGTCGGCGGTGCAATATGCCCCGTCGGCCAGGCGCCGCACCGTGCGGTCGCTGCCGGGATAGCCGGTGTCGACCACCATGTTGTAGCCCGAGCGAACCACCAGTTCGCCCCGCGTCATGCCCACCACGGGCAGGCCGGCTTCATCGACCACGTCCAGCGCCCCGTCGAACAGGGGCCGGCCGATCGACACAGGCCCACCTTCGCTTGCCGCGCCGTGGCCCTGATAGCTGACCGCAACAGAGCCGGTCTCTTGCGAGCCGTAAAGGTTGATCAGCGTGGCATGGGGCGCGGTGAACGCCTCGAACAGGGCCAGATGCGCCCGCCCCACCACCTCGCCCCCGGTCATGACCGTGTCGAGCCCGTCGAACACCCGGCCAATTCCGGCAAAGATGCGCAACGCCGACACATATAGAGTCAGATAGGCAATGTCGTGGCCGCGCATCCAGGCGTCGATCTGCTCGGCCGTCAGGGTGCTGACGGGGCAGATCGAGGTGGGCATCCCCATCACGAACGCGCTCGAAACCTGCTTGGGCAGCCAGTCGTTGCAGATGCCGTGCGTGCGATCCGGATCGTACCGGCCGATCCGCTCATACACCCGCATCTGATGGGCGAAATTGTCCGACGACATCGGGATGATTTTCGGCGTGCCGGTCGAGCCGGACGATGTCTGGTAAACCAGCGGCTTGTGCCCCGCAGCGGGCGTCAGTTCGGCGCCAACCGCCTCGGGCATGGCAAACAGCGCGTCCAGCGGGCGCACCGGCACGTCGCCCAAGTCACGGCCCAGACGCTCGTCATCGGCAAACACCGCCGAGATCCCGCCCAGCACCGAAAGAATGCCGCGAACGTTGGCATCCGACAGGTTCTGGTTCATCGGCAAAAGCGCCCGCCCCGCCTTGATGCAGGCGAAGAACAGCAGATAAATCCGCAGATCGGTCAAAGCCAGGGTCGCCACCGGCCCGTGTCCGGGCAAAGCGGTCAGGATACGGGCAAGCCGGTCGGTTTCCCGATCGACATCGCCGTAAGTCATGGTCCGGTCCGGTGTCCGCAAGCACGGCCTGTCGTGCCATTTGCGGAAACACTCCCGTATTTCTGCTGCGAATATGTTTATCATTTGCGACAATCTTCCCAGAAGGAACTGCGCAACTCAACATTAACTATTTGGATTTGTGACGAGGACTCTGTGACTTAGGCTAATTTGACACAGCCCGGCCGAAACCGGGCCGCCAGTCACACCAGCAAGTTGGCCGCCGTCAGCTCTGCCGCGGTGGTATCTTCGACCACCACCGTGACCCCGGCATCGGCAAAGACCAGTGCGTCGCCCTGCTGCTGGAACTGTGCCAGCGCCGTCGCCGCATCGGCATATCCGAAGGGCCGCAGGTCGATCAGGTCCCACGCCTCGAAATCGCCGATGCGTTGCAGCCCGTCAGCCGCCGGATCGAAAACGAACACATCCGACCACATCCCGCCCATCAAGATATCACGGCCGCCGTTGCCGATCAGCACGTCATCCACCGGCTGCCCCGCAATCCAGCTGTCCAGCCCCGATACGGGCGACAACAGCACGTTGGCCGCCACCCAGTCCGCCCGGCTTACCGGCCCGGCCAGCACCGTCTCGGCACGGTCCAGATCGGCCACCGCCGGGGCGGCGCCGGTCAGCGCGGTCAGCACCTGCGCGGCAAAGCTGCGATCGTCCAGCGCGCCGGCACCCGCAAACTCGGCCGAGTCGAGAAACCGTTGCGCCATCCCGCCCAGGTCGAGCCCGCGGCTCATCTCCAGCGCCCAGTCGGCAAAACCGGCGGCATCGGGATCGCGCCCCAACAGCGCATGATACATGCTGAACACGTCCTGCGAAAAAGACGCCGGCGCGTTGCGGAACACATAGTTCGCATCTGCCCCGGCCAGGTGGACGCGCCACTCGGTGCTTTCGGAGAACACCATGATGGCATTGCCGATTTCGGAATACGTATTGAAAAGGTTCACCATCTCCGCCACCGCAGGATCGCTGCCCGCCCCGCCCGGCCCGCGCATCTGGGTATAAAGGAAATCGACCAGCTCCTGGTTCGACAGCTGGCCATGCGCATTGACGAATTCAGGGCTGTTCAGGATCATTTGGATCTTCTGGCCCACCGAAACGACCCAGGGCAACGCCTGGAAGGCCTGCATTCCCGTCGCATCGGGTTCGCGGCCCAGCAGCAGCTTGTAAGCGCGGTACAGAATGGCGGTCTCTGCCACCGTTTCCGCCCCCGACTGCCCGTCATCGCCCACCAGGATATCATCGCCGGTGCTGGCCAGCAGCGTATCCGCCCCGGACATCCCGCGCAGGATCACGTTTTCGCCGGGCAGCGCGGTCATCACGTCCATGCTTTGCAAACCGGTCCCACC
The DNA here is from genome assembly GCA_020441125.1 of Roseivivax sp. Taxonomy (GTDB): domain Bacteria; phylum Pseudomonadota; class Alphaproteobacteria; order Rhodobacterales; family Rhodobacteraceae; genus Mesobacterium_A. Next base: position 3,391 of record JAGRMT010000224.1, on the reverse strand, counting down.
GAAGCTGCTGCTGGGGATGACGTAGACCGTGCCGGCCTGCGCCCGCGCCGCTTCTTCGGCCGAGGCCTGATAGATTTGGGTGGCGCTGACGGTATAGTCGCCCACCCCGGACCACGAGGTCGCCTCGACCCAGATCGTTCCGTCCTGGGTGGCGCGGAAGTATTGCTCGGAACTGGTCGGCTGGGCGACATGGGCCCCCAGCCCGACGGCCAACTCTGGCACATTGGTTGTCACGTCAAAGCGATAGATGCTGCCGGCCGAAACCGTCACCGCGAACCAGTCGCGGTCGCCGGTCGCGTTGATGGTACCCGTGGCAGACCCGCCAACCGCAAGGGTGCCGGTGCTTTGGACCGAAGCGGGAAAGTCGTCCACCACTTCGGTCACGCTCAGCGTGTAGTCATAGGCGTAGCCCGGCGCGATGTTATGCGCGTCGACAAAATAGGTTCCGCTGGCGCTGGGAACAAAGGTGCGGATGTTGATCAACGAAAACGACGGGTCGAAGTACTGGTCAACCACCATACCGCTGGCGTCGCGGATCAAAGCGTCGCCCGGATAAAACGACCCGCCGCTCACTTGGCTGGGCATGGCCATGGTGTATTCGTAGGTATGCCCTGCCTGCAGGTCGATGGCATACCAGTCACGGTCAAAGTCATAGTCAATGGTGCCGCTGATCGTCTGGCCCACCTGCATCGTGGCGGTCGTCGTCACGTCCTCGGGCAAGTCACCGGCCAGATCGCGCAATTGCAGCTGGTAGTCGCCCGTTGCACCGGCAGGCGGGCTGACCCGCAAGGTATGCGCACCGGTCGTGTCGGACGAGATGACGACCCCGGTCGTTCCGGAATAAAACTGTGAACCGTTGGGCCAGCCGGTGATGGTTCCGCCGGTCAGATAGGCAAAAGCGAAGTGCAACGTCGACGTGTTCGGAACGTCGGCATTGAACAGGTAGCGATTGCCCGCCACCAGATCGAGCGTGAACAGGTCCACGTCATTGTACCCGTCGATGGTGCCGTCCAGCGTCTGACCCGGTACCAGCGTGGCCAGTGTTTCGCCCGGCCCGTTGGGGTGATCGTCGGCCAGTGCATAGCTGACGGTATAGGCGCCGGTCTGCGCACCGGACTGAAGGTCGTTGTTGGACACCCGAATGTAATAACGCCCGCGCGTCATGTTCCAAAAGTCCATGGTCGCCGCACCGGCCGTCTCTGAGTATTCCGCAAACGGATCGATCACAGCCGTGCCGTCCCAGATGGTGAATTGCGGATGCGCGATCCCGCCCGTCGTGCCCGTGGTGACAGACAGCGAATAGCCCGCGTGCACCGGCACGTCGAAGGCGATCCAGTCGACATCGCCGACGGTTTCGATATTTCCGGCCAGCGTTCCGCCAACGGCGACTCGTCCAGCGGTGTTCGGTCCTGCGCTAAAATCATCGGGCATGGCATCTCTCCCCACTACGGGGCACGACTGCCTGCCACGCCCAACAATCCTAAGGTGTATGCAAGCCGCAGACGGGTAAAGAAAAAATCACGCCGATGGCGGAATTCCTGACCTGATGCGCGCAACTGGGGGGAAGGATGGTGGGTGATGAGGGATTTGAACCCCCGACATCATCGATGTGAACGATGCGCTCTACCACTGAGCTAATCACCCGGTGACGCGCCTATTAGCGCCCGCACGCTGGCGGCGCAAGGGGCGTCGGGCCACGTTTTCCCGAAAAATCGTCGCCTTGGCGCGCAAAGCCAATGCATCACATAATCATTTGCTTGCCGCACGCGACGTAAAGCGGCACATTGGTTCGGGCGCTTTCGCGCCAGGATATCCGGCGGCCGCTGCCAACTGCCGCCACAAGACTGTTATTTGGGGGACTACTGAAATGACCATCCGCACCATTGCCGCCGCGGCCGCCATGGCCGCCCTTGCAACGCCCACCCTCGCCGGTTCGCTGGCCGATCCGATTGTCGAGCCGGTGGTGATCGCCGAGGACGCGGCAAGCTCTTCTGTCGGGCCCGGCGCTTTTGTTCTGCTGTCGGCGCTGATCGTGTTCGCGGCGGCAGCCTCGAACTGATCGCTCGGAACTCAGCTGTAAAAAACAAAGGGGTCCGGCAATCTGCCGGACCCTTGGTTCGTCGTCAAATCCGGCGCTGAAAATCAGGGCTGCGCCATGAGTCCGGCGAGAGCGGACTTGGGCAACCTGTCAATCCAAACGCAAAAAAGCCGCCCCACATCGGGGCGGCTTTTGCATGGTCAACGGTCGGTCCAGAAACCGGCCCTAGTGCGCCACGGCACCCTGGGTCGCTCCGGGATCGGTCTTAAGCGCCTGCGCGGCGGCCTCTTCGGCCGCTTCGTCCCATTCAACCGGAACCGGCGCATCGACCAGTGCCAGCTTCAGCACTTCCGACACGTGCTTGACGGGGATGATCTCCAGCCCCTCTTTCACATTGTCGGGCAGCTCGGCCAGGTCCTTCTCGTTCTCTTCGGGGATGAGAACGGTCTTGATCCCGCCGCGCAGCGCCGCCAGCAGCTTTTCCTTCAGCCCGCCGATGGCGGTGGCATTGCCGCGCAACGTCACCTCGCCGGTCATGGCGATGTCCTTGCGGACGGGAATGCCCGTCAGCACCGAAACGATCGCCGTCACCATCGCCAGACCGGCCGAGGGGCCATCCTTGGGCGTGGCGCCATCGGGCACGTGCACGTGGATGTCCCACTTGTCGAACCGCGGCGGCTTGACCCCGATCTGCGGCGCGACCGAGCGTACATAGCTCGACGCGGCCTCGATCGACTCCTTCATCACCTCGCCCAGCTTGCCGGTGGTCTTCATCCGGCCCTTGCCGGGCAGCTTCAGCGCCTCGATCTGCAACAGATCGCCCCCGACAGAGGTATAGGCCAGCCCGGTCACGACGCCGACCTGGTTCTCTTCCTCGGCCAGGCCATAGCGGTACTTCCGCACGCCCAGGAACTCGTCCAGGTTCTTCGACGTCACCGTCACCGACTTGGCCTTGCCCTTGACGATCTGCGTCACCGCCTTGCGCGCCAGCTTGGCCAGTTCGCGCTCAAGGTTCCGCACCCCGGCTTCGCGGGTATAGTAGCGGATGATGTCGGTCAGCGCCTCGTCCGCGACCTTGAACTCGCCCTTCTTAAGGCCGTGGTTCTTGATCTGCTTCTCGATCAGGTGGCGCTTGGCGATCTCGGCCTTCTCGTCCTCGGTGTAGCCAGACAGCGGGATGATCTCCATCCGGTCCAGCAACGGTCCAGGCATGTTGTAGCTGTTCGACGTGGTCAGGAACATCACGTTGGACAGATCGTATTCCACCTCAAGGTAGTGATCCATGAACGTGTTGTTCTGTTCCGGGTCCAGCACCTCGAGCATGGCCGAAGCCGGGTCGCCGCGGAAGTCCTG
>JAGRMT010000223.1:8615-19550 GCA_020441125.1 Roseivivax sp. | reverse complement strand
CCGCCGAACAGGCTGTCGTCGCCGTCGCCGCCGCTGATCGTGTCGCCGGCAACGCCGCCGTTGACCGTGTCATTGCCGCCGCCGGCGTCGATGAAGATCGGTGCGCCGCTGTTTCCGGCGTTGACCAGATCGGCCTGGGCGTTGGTCAGGATCCGCTCGATCCCGGCAAAGGTGATGGTGTCCGTTCCATCTGTCAGCGTGCCGGCTTCGGAGCCGGTGTAGGTCACGGTCACGGGGCCGGTCAGCGCGGTCGCGTCGATCACGTCGAGGTCGGTTCCAGTGGTCACCGTCTCGCCGCCGTCGATGGTGTCGGCGCCCATGCCGCTTGCAAGGCGGAACAGGTCGGCATCGGCGCCGCCGGCCAGGATGTCGTTGCCGGCATCGGCCAGCAGGGTGTCCGCTCCGTCTGCGCCCGCCAATGTGTCGTTGCCGACGCCGCCGGTGATCAGGTCGTCGCCCGCCCCGCCCGAGACGTTGTCCGCCCCGGCGCCGCTGTCGATCGTGTCATTGCCCGCGCCGCCGCCGATCACGTCGTCGTCGTTGCCTGCCAGGTTGTCACCAGCATCGACGCGGTCGCCGTCCGGATCGCCCAAGTAGGCGGTGTTGATCAGGTCATCGCCTGCGGTCCCGTTCACCAGGTAGTTCAGCGAAGAGGCCGGAATGCCCATCGCCTGAAGCACCGCCGGGTTGCTGACCGCGCTGGCCAGAACGCCTTGAAGCGTGACGCTGTCGCCACTGGGGAAACTGAGGATGGCGTCGCCCGTTCCATCGCCATTGGTATCGCTGACGGTGACAGAAGTGACTGTGATCGGCGTGGTACCGTTGCTGGTCAGCGCCGAGACATCCAGCCGGTCGCCCGCAGTGAAGGTGCCATCGCCGTTGTCGGTGGGCATTTCGAAACCGATCAGCATGTCATCGCCGCTGCCATCGGCCAGCACTACGGTATCGGCCGCGAAATCCGCGCCGCCCAGGTCCATCCTGTCATCGCCCAGTCCGCCGCTTAGCGTATCGGCCCCGGCGCCGCCGGCCAGGCTGTCGGCGCCATCGCCGCCCGACAGGAAATCTGCCCCGCCGTCCCCGAACAACGTGTCGAGACCGGCATTGCCGTAAAGGCTGTCATTGCCGCCCCCGCCCGAGATGCTGTCGTCGCCGCTGCTGCCCTGGGCTGTGTCGCTGCCCGCGCCCAGTGCAAAGCGCTCGATCTCGTCAAAGCTTACGGTTTCGCCGTCACCCGACAGCGTGCCGGACTCCGGCGCGCTGAGTGTCAGCGTCAGGTCGCTGGTATTGCCCGAGGCATCCAGCAGGTCGCCTGCCGTTTCGCCGGTTTCGCCGCCCAGCAGTGTGTCATTGCCCGGGCTGGTGTTGACGATGAAGGTATCGTCGCCTGCCTCGCCTTCGACGCTGTCATCGCCGCCGCGTGCGTCGATCGTGTCGTTGCCGCCGCCGGCCAGCACATAATCGTCATCTGTGCCTGCGCCATTGTCCGCGTTGTCGATCCTGTCGCCGTTCGGATCGCCCACATAGGTGTTGTCGATCAGGTCCGCCCCGGCGGTGCCTTCCACGGTATGGTTCAGCGATGCCAGCGGAATGCCCATTGCGGCCAGTTGCGCCGGGCTGCTGACTGCGGCGACGGAAACGCCGACCAGGGTCAGGCTCTCTCCGCCGGCAAAGGTCAGGACCGCGTCGCCGCTGCCGTCGCCCACGGTATCGGTCACAGTGACATGCGCGGTGGACACCGGAGTCAGCCCGTCGCCGATGGTCAGGCCGGACACGTCCAGCAGGTCACGCCCGCCATAGCTGCCGCCGCCCAGATCGCTGGGCGCTTCGAAGCTGAGGATGGTATCGTTGCCGTCGCCGTCTTCCAGCGTCACAAGGTCGGCCTTGCCATCGGCCGCGCCCAGATCGAACCGGTCGTTTCCGGCGCCGCCATCCACCTGGTCCGCGCCGTCACCCGTGGCCACCGAGTCGTCGCCGGTAGAGCCTGCCACCAGGTCGTTGTTCGAACCCAGGGTGACATGCTCGATCTCGTAGAAGGTCGTGGCGGTGGCGCCCTGCACCAAAGAGCCGCTCTCGGGTGTCGACAGGTTGAGGTACAGCGCGGAGTTCAACGCCGAAGCGTCCAGGTGGTCGCCCGCGGTCTCGGTCGTCTCGCCACCGTAGTACCGGTCGTTGCCATGCGAGGCGTTCATCGCGAAGGTGTCGTCGCCGCCCTCGCCATAGATCGTGTCGTCGCCGGCCTCGCCGTCCAGCCGATCGTTGCCGTCACCGCCATAGACGGTGTCGTCGCCCGCACCGGCCAGCACGGTATCGTCACCGGCCCCGGCGCGCACGCTGTCGTCATCGTTTCCGGTGGCGCTGTCGGCGTTGTCGATGCGGTCGCCTTCGGGGTCGCCCACATAGGCGGTGTCGATCAGGTCATTGCCGCTGGTGCCGGCCACCTCGAAATTTGGCGCGCGCGACGGAATGCCCATGGCCGCCAGCTGCGGCACAGAGGAAACCTGGCTGGACAGCACCCCGACCAGCGTCAGCGACTGTCCGCCGGGAAAGGTCAGAATGGCATCGCCGGTGCCGTCGCCGGCAGTATCGGTCACGACCATGTCTTCGGCATAGACACGGGCGCTGACGCCGTCTGCCGTCATCGCGGTGATATCCACCTTGTCGATGCCGCTGTAGGTGCCGTCGCCGTTGTCGGTTGGCGCGGCGAAGCCGGTCACGATATCGGCGCCGGACCCGTCGGACAGCACCAGCGTGTCAACCGCGCCGCTCAGCTTGATGATCTCCACCTCGTCGAAAGAGGCGGTATAGGTGCCGTCGCTGACGGTGCCGATCTCGGCGTTGATATGGGTCAGGTCGATTGTCAGCGCGGTGGTGATCGCCGACAGGTCCAGCGTGTCGCCCACGGTCTGGTCGACATCCTCGCCGGTGATCGTGTCGTTGCCGAAGCTGTCCTCCAGCACGAAGGTATCGTCGCCCCAGCCGCCCCAGATATAGTCGTTGCCGGTGCCGCCATAGAGCAGGTCGTTGTTGTAGGAACCGCGCACGAAGTCATCGCCCGCGCCGCCGTACAGCGTGTCATTGCCCAGGTCGCCGTTGACGTAGTCGTCGCCGTTCCCGCCATAGAACAGGTCGTTGCCCGAACCGGATTCAAGCGAGTCGTTACCGCCGTTACCGTAAACGGTATCGTCGCCCTCATCGCCATACATCCAGTCGTTGCCTTCGCCGCCGAAGATCTGATCGCCGTCCAGGCCTCCGCGCAGCGTGTCGTTGTCCATCCCGCCTGACAGCGTGTCGGCCCCGGCAGAGCCCAGGATGCTGTCGGCACCGTCGCCGCCGGTCAGCGAATCCGCACCGTCGCCGCCGTCGATGATCACGCCCAGCGTGTCCATCGAGGCATCGACCGTGTCGGCCTGCGCAGTCAGCGAAAGCGACTCGATTTCCGAAAAACGCAGCAGGCTGGTGCCGTCGTCGATCCGGCCCGCGGCATTGCTGGTATAGGATACGCTGACGCCGGCGGTCAGTCCCGCCAGGTCGATCAGGTCCAGGTCACTGCCTTCGTTGCCGCCGTCGATCGTGTCGTTGCCCGCCGGATCCGCGCTGTAATAGAACAGGTCGCTGCCGCCGCCGCCCGACAGGTAGTCGGCCCCGCCAACCGCCAGCAGCGTGTCGTCGCCGTCGCCGGCCAGAACGGAAAAGCCCGCGGTCGCGCCGCCGGTATCGAACTGGTCGGCCTGCCCGGTCAGGATGATCCGCTCGATCCCCGAGAAGAACAGCACATCCGCGCCCGAAGAGACCACGCCCTGTTCGTCGCCAGACAGGCTACCGACCGCGGCACCGGTCAGCGTCGACAGGTCGATCGTGTCGTCGTCGGCACCGCCGAACACACCTTCGCCGCCGTCCACGGTATCGGTGCCAAAGCCGTCGTCAAAGCGGAACAGGTCCTCGTCGTCGCCGCCGCTGAGGCTGTCGTTGCCGGTGCCGCCCACCAGCACGTCGGTGCCGGTACCGCCCAGGATGGTGTCGTTGCCAGCGCCGCCATAGATCGTGTCGTTGCCGTTCAGCGCCTCGACGCTGTCATTGCCGCCGGCGGCCAGGATCAAGTCGGAATCGGTGCCGCTGGCATTGTCGGAATTGTCGACCCGGTCGCCCTCGGGATCGCCAAGGTAGGCGGCATCGATCACGTCGTCGCCGGCAGTGCCTTCGACGATGTATTCGTTGACCCCGGCCGGGATGCCCATCGCCTGCAATTGCAGGGTGCTGTTGACCATGCTGGGCGGTATGCCGACCAGCGTCAGGGTTTCGCCGCCAGGAAAGGTCAGGATCGCGTCGCCGGTGCCGTCACCCACCGTATCGCTGACCACCACGGTATCGGTGTTGATCGTGCCCGTCAGGGCCGAAACATCCAGCAAATCCTGCCCGGTGAAGGTGCCGTCGCCATTGTCGATGGGGGCCTTGAAGCCGATCACCGTGTCGGCGCCGCTGCCATCGGCCAGCCGCAGGGTGTCAACCCCGCCGCTCAAAACAATCCGTTCCATCCCGGTAAAGCTGGCGGTGCCGTCGATGCCGGAAATCGTGCCACTGCCCGCGGTCGCGGGCGACAGGTCTACCGTCAGGTTGCTGACGATTGCAGACAGGTCCAGCGTGTCGCCGATGGTCTCGCCGCCCGCACCGCCGTCCAGCGTGTCATTGCCGTAACCGTCTTCCAGAACGAAGTGGTCGTCACCCGTGCCGCCGGTCAGCGAATCGGCGCCCGCGCCGCCTGCCAACAGGTCATTGCCGGTGCCGCCGTCGATCGTATCGCCGCCGCCACCGCCGTTCAGCGTGTCGGTCCCGCCACCGCCGGTCAGCGAGGTAAAGTACGACAGCAGCGTGGTGCCGCCCAGCAATGCGTCGGAATAGCCGCCATGTCCCGCCTCACCCACGGTGAAGGTGGCGGTGCCATCCGTCAGCACAATGGTGCCCGTGTCCGGGGAAACGGTGATGCGATAGCCGCTGCCCAGGGCGGAGAAATCCAGCACCTGGCCCGTCGCCGTCTCACTGATCGCCGACCAGAAGGCCGGATCGTTCCAGTTCGCGCCGGTCACCGAATAGGTTGCCATGACCGCACCCTTTCCCACTCGTTACTGCGACAGCCGAGGGAAAACGCGGCGTCGTGCAGAATTGCATACGGGTTGGTGAAGCCAAAACGCACACCGTCCCATGGCTTCAATCGGGGTGAAACCGGGCTGATTGTGGGCGTGAAAGGGAATATTTTCAGACGTGGGACGAAAAACGCCCCATTTCACCGGGGTTTACGCCCGGCCTTGCCGTGGCGGCGACAGCTGTGCCGCCACGATTGGGTGTCAGTGCACGGTGACCGGTGCCAGGTCGTTCTGCCGGGCCAGGGCAAAGGCCAGCTTGCGGTCGCGCACCAGGGCCAGACGTTCGCCATCGGCGCGGTGAACCGCGTAGACCTGGCTCAGCCCGCCCATCTGCGCGCGGACATCCTGCGGCAGCTCGTCGGTATCGACAGCCCGCACATAGACGATGCGGTCTTCGCCCTCGGGGAAAAACGGTGTTTGCGTGTTCATGACCTTACCCCTTTCTGATCTGGATGGTCTGGACGACGGATTCCGGGCGCACCAGCGCCAGGTCGATATGCAGCAGGCCATTCTCGATGGTGGCGGCGCCGATCTCGACGCCGTCGGCCAGAACGAAGCTGCGCTGGAACTGGCGCGAGGCGATCCCGCGGTGCAGGTACACCCGTTCTACCCCGTCATCGCTTTGCCGGCCGCGGATCACCAGCTGGCGATCTTCGACCGTAACGGACAGATCAGCCTCGGAGAACCCGGCAACGGCCAGGGTGATCCGGTAGGAGTGATCGGAAGTCTGCTCGATGTTATAGGGCGGATAGCCCTCGTTCCCGGACTTGGCCGTCCGTTCCAGCAGGCGCTCCAATTGCTCGAAGCCCAGCATGTGGGGATAGGCCCCCAGGGTCAGTTTCGTCATTGACACGTCCTTTGTTCAAGCGACCGTCTGCGCCGCGCCCCAATCTGGCGGCCCGGCAGGACAAATATGGGATTGTGGACAATGTGGCGCAAGGGCTTTGCGGGCCGGATCGAACTTGGTATTCATAGGGCCTGTTTTTTGCCGGAGTGACCGCAGGATGAATGCGCCCGACGATCTCGAGATGAAAACCGAAGAGGTGTTGCGCGTCGAGCTGGAGGTCTTAAAGCGCGAACACCGCGATCTGGACGACGCCATCCATGCCCTGCATGCCAGCGGCACAGCCAACCAGCTGACCCTTCAGCGGCTGAAGAAGAAAAAGCTGATCCTGAAGGACCGCATTGCGCAGATCGAGGATCGGCTGCTGCCCGATATCATTGCGTAGCCCCGCAATCGCGGTATAACGCGCCTTTCAGGACAAGAGGGGCGCCATGGGCGAGACCACCGACATCCGCGTTGGAATCATCATGGGCAGCCAGTCGGACTGGCCCACCATGAAGGAAGCGGCCGACATGCTGGACGCGCTGGGCGTGCCTTACGAGGTGCGCATCGTCTCGGCGCATCGCACGCCTGACCGGCTGTGGGCCTATGGCAAGTCGGCGGTAGATCGCGGGCTTCACGTGATCATCGCCGGGGCAGGGGGCGCGGCCCATCTGCCGGGGATGATGGCCTCCAAGACGCGCGTACCGGTCATCGGCGTGCCGGTGCAGACCAAGGCGTTGTCGGGCGTCGACAGCCTGTATTCCATCGTACAGATGCCGCGCGGCTATCCGGTGGCCACGATGGCGATCGGTGCCGCCGGCGCGGCCAATGCCGGGCTGATGGCTGCCGCGATCCTGGCCAATGGCGATCCGGCGCTGGCGCAGAGGCTGGACCAGTGGCGCGCCGACCTGTCCGCCTCTATCCCCGAGGAGCCCGCGCATGACTGAGCCGCTGCCGCAGGGATCGGTGATTGGGATCGTCGGCGGCGGCCAGCTGGGCCGGATGCTGTCGGTGGCCGCCAGCCGTCTGGGTCTGCGTACCCACATTTTCGAACCCGGGGCCAATCCGCCGGCAGGGCACGTGGCCCATGCGGTGACCACGGCCGCCTATGACGATGCCGCCGCGCTGCGCGCCTTTGGCGCGGCCGTCGATGTGATCACATACGAGTTCGAGAATATCCCGACCGAGGCGCTGGACATCCTGCAAGGCTGCGCGCCGATCCGACCTGGCCGCGAGGCGCTGCGTGTCAGCCAGGACCGGCTGACGGAAAAGAGCTTTTTGCGCGATCTGGGGCTGATGACGGCGCCCTTTTCCGATGTGCCCGATGCCGCCGCGCTGGACGCCGCACTGGGCGCGATCGGCGCGCCGGCCATCCTGAAGACGCGCCGCTTCGGCTATGACGGAAAGGGGCAGGCGCGGATCAACCGCCCAGAGGACGCCGCCGCTGCGCTGGCCGACATGGCCGGCGCCCCGGCCATCCTTGAAGGCTTCGTCGCCTTCGGCCACGAGGTTTCGGTGATCGCGGCGCGCGGTCCGGGGGGGCAGGTGGCCTGTTTCGATCCGGGCGAGAACGTGCACGAAGGCGGCATTCTGCGCACCACCACCGTACCTGCGCGGCTAAGCACCAAGCAAACCACCGACGCCGTGTTGATCGCAGCCAAGATCCTGAACGCGCTGGATTATGTCGGCGTCATGGGGGTAGAGCTGTTCGTCACGCCCGGCGGGCTGGTGGTGAACGAAATCGCGCCGCGGGTGCACAACTCGGGCCACTGGACGCAGAACGGCTGCACCGTGGACCAGTTCGAACAGCACATCCGTGCCGTTGCCGGCTGGCCGCTGGGTGATGGCAGCCGCCATTGCGACGTCGTGATGGAAAACCTGATCGGCGACGATCTGGACCGCGTGCCCGAACTGGCGCGGCAGCGCGACGTGGCGCTGCACCTTTATGGCAAGGCCGAGGTCAAGCCCGGCCGCAAGATGGGCCATGCCAACCGCATCGTCCGGGGCTGAGCGCCACGCTCAACCGACAAAGCGCCGCCCGACCTCTCCGGTCAGATAGGTGATCTGCCCCGCGGCCAGGGTCGCGCCAATGCGCCGCGTGCCCGGTTCCAGAACCACCAGGTCGGCCCGCTTGCCCGGTGCGATCGTGCCGCGGTCCTCCAGCCCCAGCAGCCGGGCGGGCCCTTCGGAAACCAGCCGCCACGCCGCCGGAAGATCGAGGATGCCTGTCGCCACCAGCCGTTCGACCGCGGCGCGCGGAGCGGGATAGTGGTAGTCCGAGGCCAGGGCATCGCACAGCCCCGCTGCAATCAACTCTTGCGCCGAGGCGTTGCCCTTGTGGCTGCCGCCGCGCACCACGTTGGGGGCGCCAAGCACCACAGGGTTGCCCAGATCGTGTGCCGCCTGCGCCGCCTCGCGCGTTTCGGGGAACTCGCACAAGGTCGCGCCCATCGCGTTCCAGCCCTGACGGGCCTCGGCGGTGGCGTCGTCATGGCTGCCGACGATCACCCCGGTCGCGCGCAGCGTGCCGGTCAGAGCCGCCAGCGCAGCCGGAACCTCGGGCCCGCGCCGGTGCAGTGCCACCAACAAGGTAAAGTGATCGTCGGGGTTTCGGCCGCTTTTCAGGGCCTGCCCGGTCAGCCGCTTGGGCCGCGCGCCGATTGCCAGCCGGTCGTGCTGAAGGTGGTCGTTATAGACGACATAGCCAATGCCCCAGCGCGCCACCGCTGCCCGGGCGCGCTCGAATTCGTCGAGCAGGTGCGTTTCCAGCCGCAGCTGCAGGCGCAGATCGGTCGCCAGGTCCGGCGCCACGGCGGCCACGGTGGCAAAGACGTGCTCGGCGAAATCAGGCCCACGCATCCCGCCTTCCCAGCTGAAAAACTGTGCCATCACCCCGGTGGTGATGCCATTGGCGGCCATCTCGGCCGCGGCGGCGATCACGCCGCCCTCGGCCTCGCGCAGGGCGCCCCGGCGCGGGGCCATGTGCCGCTCGAACCCGTCGCCGTGAATGTCGACGATTCCAGGCAACACCAGGCAACCAGTCAGATCCACCGAACGCGCGCCGGGCGCGGCCTGGATTTGCCCCTCGGCGATGGCGATATCGGCGTGGTGCAACCCGTCGGGCAACAGCACCTCGGCGCCGCACAGGGTCAGCGCAGTCATGGGCGGGGCTCCGGCAGGTGGGATATCGGCGGCAGGATCGGCATCGCGCTTGAGATACGGCGCTTTGCCGTCATAAGGAAGAGCCGCCGCACAAGGAGTCCGCCATGCCGCGCCTCGCCGTTCGCGCCGTTCTGGTGCATGACAACCGCCTGCTTCTGGTGAACGCCTATGCCGGTGGTGTCAGCGATCTGTGGTGCGCCCCCGGCGGCGGCGTGGAAAACCACGCCTCGCTGCCTGACAACCTGCGCCGCGAGGTGCACGAGGAAACCGGGCTGAGCATCACCGTAGGCCCGCCGTGCCTGGTTAACGAATTCGACAGCCCCGCCGACGGGTTTCACCAGGTAGAGATCTTCTTTCGCTGTACCCTGGCCGCCGGGACGCTGGACGAGGCGTGGCGCGATCCCGAAGGCATCGTAACCCAGCGCCGCTGGTTCATGCGCGAGGAGTTGGCCGGCATCCGTCTGAAGCCCGACAGCCTGGCGCAGATCGCCTTTGCCCGCGGTATCGCCTACGATCCATTGGAGCGCATCGTGCGCTGACCGGCCTGCCGCGGAGCCAGCGCCGACATCGCCACCCCGCCCAGGATCAGTGCCGAGGCCAACAGGAAGCGCGCCGTCATGTTCTCACCCAGGAACACCATGCCGCCAGCCATGGCGATGGCCGGCACGGTCAACTGTGCCACCGCCGCGACCGAGGTCTGCAGCCGCGGCAGTACCGTATACCACAGCGCATAGCCCAGCCCCGAAGTGACTGCCCCCGACAGGACCGCCAGCGCCAGCCCCTGCGCGCTCGGCGTGACGGCCTCGGGCCGTGCGAGCAGTGCCAGAAGCAGCGCCATCGGCGTGGCCAGCGCGAAATTCGCCGCCGTCGCCATCAGCGCATCGCCCGCGCCCCGGCCCGCCAGCGAATAAAGCCCCCAACCGACCCCGGCTGCCACCATCGCCGCCAGCGGGCCCGGCGCGGCAACGCCGCCCTGCGCCGGGGCCAGCAGCCAGACCAGCCCGGCAAAGGCCAGCGCGGCGCCCAACCAGCGCAGCGGGCCGGGCCGTTCGCCGCAGATCAGGGCACCGGCGATCATGGTGATCTGCACCGTGCCAAACAGCACAAGGGCGCCCAGGCCAGCGTCAAGCGACCGATAGGCAAAGGAAAAACCGAAGATATACAGCAGTAGCGCCGCAACGCCGACCGCGCGGCGCGGGCCACCCAGGGCGATGTGCCCGCGCAGCACCCGTGCCATCAGCAACAGGACTGCGGCACCTGCCGCCAGGCGGACCGCTCCAAAGCCAACGGCGTCTATGCCGCCGCCTGCCAGTGCCAGGCGGTTCAGCACTGAATTCGCCGCGAAGGCGATCATGGTCAGGGCAGTCAGCAGAAACAGGTGCATGGCCCAGAGTTATCGCGCCTGTTGCCGCCGCGCCAGCACGACGGCAAGCCGTGGATCACTCTTGCTCGGCTAGCCACCGCTCGGCTTCCAGCGCGGCCATGCAGCCCATGCCGGCGCTGGTCACCGCCTGGCGGTAGAGGTGATCGGTCAGATCGCCCGCCGCGAACACGCCCGGGATCGAGGTGGCCGTGCTGCCCGGCTTGGTCACCACGTAACCGCCCATATGCGTTTCAAGCGAATCCTTGACCAGCTCGCTGGCCGGGGCGTGGCCGATGGCGATGAACACGCCCTTGGCCGGGATGTCGGTCACTTCGCCGGTCTGAACGTTCTTCACCTTCACGCCTTCAACGCCCAGCGGGCTGTCGGCGCCGTAGACTTCTTCCAGAGTGGTGTGCCAGATCACTTCGATCTTGGGGTTCTTGAAC
>JAGRMT010000223.1:0-8476 GCA_020441125.1 Roseivivax sp. | reverse complement strand
TAGAAGAACCCGTCGCAGGTGGCACAGGCGGATACGCCGAAGCCCTTGAACTTCTCCTCGCTCGGCAGGCCGAGCCATTTGGCGCGCGCACCGGTGGCCAGGATCACGGCGTCGGCCTCGTACGTGGTGCCGCTGTCCCCCTGCGCCTTGAACGGGCGCGATTTCAGGTCGAGCGAGGTGATGTAGTCGCCGATGATCTCGCAGCCCATGGCGCGGGCATGCGCTTCCATCTTCACCATCAGTTCAGGTCCTTGAATCTCGGCCTCGCCGGGCCAGTTCTCGACCTCTGTCGTGGTGGTCAGCTGTCCGCCCGGCTCCAGCCCCTGAACAAGGATCGGTTCCAGCATGGCGCGGCTGGCATAGACGCCCGCGGTATAGCCCGCCGGGCCGGAGCCAATGATCAGAACCTTGGTGCGGCGCGTGTCGGCCATGGCGGGAATCCTTTTTGTGGGCAGGTCAGGGCCCGTCATATAGTCAGTGCGGGTCGCGGTCAAAAGGGGCAAGCCGCGCTCTGGTCAGGTGCCGGAAATGCGGGCAACGCATGGTTAAGATAATTTCGCGTTGTTGAAACATTATTGCGCAGCGATATGGCTGTGGTATAACAATCGCGAAACAGGAGAGACCGCCATGCCCGGACACCGTCTGGATCCGATCGACCGGAAAATACTTTCGGAGTTGCAGGCGGACGGCCGCATGACCAACGTCGAACTGGCCAAACGCGTGGGCATTTCAGCCCCGCCGTGCCTGCGCCGTGTTCGGACGCTGGAAGAGCAGGGCTTCATCCGCGGCTATCACGCCGACATCAACGCGCGCGAGCTGGGATTCGAGGTGCAGGTCTTTGCCATGGTCGGGCTGCAAAGTCAGGCCGAGGCCGACCTCAGCGCATTTGAAGAACGCTGCCGGGCCTGGCCCTTGGTGCGCGAGTGTCACATGCTGAACGGAGAGGTTGACTTCATCCTGAAGTGCGTCGCGCCCGATCTCAGCACTTTCCAGAGCTTTCTGACCGGATCGCTGCTGACCGCACCCAATGTGGGCAGCGTCAAGACTTCGCTGGTGATCCGGGGCGCCAAGGATGAACCCGGCGTCCCGTTCGATGTTCTGGAAGCGCGGCTGAACAAGTCGGCCTGACGGCCGGCTTAGCCGACCATCAGATTGTCCAGCACGTCGCGCGAGGTGCGCGTCAGGGTCAGTTCGCCGAAATCTTCCAGTTGCTCGACGTTCGGGAACATCGACAGGAACAGCGCGCGCATGTTCTGGCCCAGGTCTGCACCGGCATTGCGGCCCGGGTGGTACGATTCCATCTCGTAGCCGGCGGCCTGGATGGTGCCGTGCCGCTCCAGCGCGATGTGATACATCTGCACCGAGCTGGGCGGGTTCACTTCGAAAATACGGTCTCCGTCGCAGTATTCATGTACCGGCACCAGCACGGTATCGCGCCCGATCAAAGAGCGCAGCCGCTCGCGGCGCAGGCTCATACGCGCGGCGGGGCCAACAAGGATGTCGCACATCGGCCGGTTGAAACCAAAAGCCTCGGCGGTGATGCGGTACAGCTTGCTGAGACCCGAAGCGCGATCGCCGGTGCCGGGTACGAAGATGGTCGAGCCGATCCAGGTCACCGCCTCATAGCCGCGTCCGGTTTCGACTTCGTCGCCGGGCAGCAGGTCCTCGACCGCCATCGGGCCGCGGCGGGTGGAAATCAGCGTGCCGCGCGCAAAGGCGCTGGCGGTATCCTCGAACATCGGCGTGGCCGGGGCGATCACCTGCTTGTCGATGATCTGTCCGGCCTGGTTCAGCGCGACGATCTCGTACTTGCGCATCAGCGTCGGCTGGCGACGCGGCTGGACATCCGGCCGAAGGCCGGGAGTCTGATGGGAAACGGAAACGGATTGCAGTGCCGGTGCACCGGTCTGGAGGCTGCGCATGTGATCACCCTTCGCGGCTGGTCACAATCGTGCTGGCCCCCACCAACAACGACGACAGGACGGTTCTTCTTCAATTGTCGGAGAACAATAGGCGCGATCGGATGGGCATTTGTCAAAAACCGGTGTCGCCTGTTGGGGCTGGGGGAAAAATCGCGCCCCAGCGCGCTCATTGTCCGGCCTGAGTGGACAAGTTTGCCACATTCCGATTCGTCGCGGCGATTCCTTGTTAGGCTTAAAAAATCAAAGTTAATTCAGGCTCTTGTGGGAATCGCCTGGCCCGCGCTGCATTGCAAAAAACGACAAACCTCCGGCCATGGTCACAGTTGTGCCATGCGTCGGAGGTTAAGTCGGCTGGATGGTTTGGAATGTCGTCGCGACTTGCGCGAAGGGGTGACTATGCGTGTGGCTTTGCCTGACACCGAAGGTGCCGATCACCCCGATTGGATCCCTGCGCCCCTGTTCGCGGGGCGCCGTCCGGTCGGTTCTGGTGATCAGGCAGACTTCAGAGTCAGCGGCTTGACGTCGCGCTTCTCGATGAAGGCGGCGCGGCGTGCGCCACGTTCCCACGGCATGGCAACGTCAGTGGTTTTCGAGGTCTTGACGATCGACTTCACAAAACGACGCGTTTTCATTTCTTCGCTCCTTGGCTAGCGCATCCCCCGATGGCGCGGACAAAGACAAATTCGCAGTGCATCGTGGCAGGTCTTGGGCGAATGTTGGTTAATTGAAGGTTATTTGCGCCGTACTTCCGCCTTAATTGGTTAAGTGGTTAAGGAATTGAAAATTAATGATTAATGACAGCCTGTCGCAGGCAAACCGGGCAAAATTGAAAGGAAAACATGCACCGGATGTGGCGGCGCGGGCGTGTTTTACAGCCGGATCGACGAAATCAGGCGGCCGTAATCTGCCTCTTTTTCATGGGTCGACCGGCGGTAGGAGTAGAATCGAGCGGAATCGCTGTACGTACAGTGCCGCGTCCATTCTGCGGCGACGCCCGCCTCGCGCAGACGGTGCAGCCCGAAGGCCGGCAGGTCGAAATGCATCCGGTCCCCGTTCCCGCCAGCAAAGAACCGGGCATAGCCCGAATCCTCTGCCATGAACGTGTCCAGGAACTCGGGCCCGACCTCGTAGGCACGCTGGCTGATCGTCGGCCCGATCACAGCGCGGATCGACTCGCGTCGCGCGCCCAAATCGACCATCGCCGCAACCGTCGCTTCCAGCACTCCATCCAGCGCACCGCGCCAGCCGGNNCTGATGGCGCGGCTGCCGGGGCTGGGCCCGCGCAGCGCCCGCCGGGCCGTCCTCCACATGCTGAAAAAGCGCGCGGTGGTGATGGAGCCGCTGGCGCAGGCGCTGGCCAAGGTCGCGGCCAGCGCGCGCGACTGCCGCGTCTGCGGCAATATCTCGGACAGCGACCTGTGCCCGATCTGCGCGGATCAGCGGCGCGCGACGGGGGTGATCTGCGTCGTCGAGGATGTCAGCGACCTTTGGGCGATGGAACGCACCGGCGGGTTCAAGGGCCGCTATCACGTTCTGGGCGGCGTGTTGTCGGCGCTGGAATCGGTCGGACCCGAAACCCTGCGCATTCCCGATTTGCTGGCGCGGATCGGGGCCGAGGGGGTGCGTGAGGTGATCCTTGCGTTGAATGCCACCGTCGAGGGGCAGACCACCGCGCATTACATCGCCGAGGCGCTGGCGCCCACTGGTGTTGCGGTCACCGCGCTGGCGCAGGGCGTGCCGATGGGGGGCGAGCTGGACTATCTCGACGACGGGACGATTGCCGCCGCGCTTGCGGCACGGCGGCAGGTCTGAGGGTTCAGGCCCGGGTCATGCCCGCGGCATGGGCCAGACCGGCGGCTGCTCCGCCCAGGAGCGGCGCGACGAAAAACAGCCACAGCTGCGAGATCGCCTGATCGCCGACGAAAATCGCCGGGCCGAAGGACCGCGCCGGATTCACCGAGACGCCGGTGACGCTGATGCCGACCAGGTGGATGCCGACCAGGGTCAGGCCGATGGCGAGCCCGGCGAAACCGGTCGGGGCCGAGGCATGGGTGGCGCCCAAGATCACTGTGACGAAAAGAAAGGTTGCCACCGCCTCGAAGACGAAAGCGGCGGTCAGCGAGTAGCCGTCGCCATAGCCCGGGCCCCAGCCGTTATGGCCCAGCCCGTTCACGGCGATGTCGAACTCGGGCCGGCCCGAGGCAATCAGGTAGATCACCGCCGCGGCCAGCGTGGCGCCGATCAGCTGCGAGACCACATAGGCGGTAAAGTCGACCGCGCTCAGGCGTCCGGCGACCAGCGCGCCGAGCGACACCGCCGGGTTCAGATGTGCGCCCGAGATCGCGCCCAGGCCATAGGCGGCGGCGATGATCGACAGGCCAAAGGCGAGGGCGATACCGTGCAGGCCAATATGGCTGCCCATCAGCACCGCTGCGCCGACCCCGAAAAAGACCAGAATGAAGGTGCCGAGGATCTCGGCTATGGATTTCTTGACCATGTTCGTTCCCTTGTGCAGGCCGCGAGGGGGCAAGGTCCGCCAGCGGCACGCGCATTTGGCGCGCGGAAAAGGGAGCGTTCAAAGGGAAAGCTGCGGGAGTTTTTCCCGCAGGCGCGTCGGGTCAGACCTGCGCGGATGCGACCGGAGTCGTGTGGCGGTTCCGGGCGACCAGCGTCCAGGCCAAGGGAACGCGCGGGTTCGCGCTCTCGGCAATGACCCATTGGCTCCAGCGGGATGACTTTGCCATCGTTCCGTCCTTTCTGCACGCCTGACTGCTCGGGGGCCAGCGGCCCGCCTGTCGATGATTAACCTTGACGGCAGAATGTGGCGGGACTTGGGCGCGGGTGGGGAAATTCGCGCGCGCTACAGCCGGATCACCGAGATCAGCCGACCATAATCGGCCTCGCCGGCGTGCACCGAGCGGCGATAGGAATAGAACAGGTCGGGCTGGGCATAGGTGCAGTGGCGGGTCCACTCGGCGTGGCCGATGCCCGCGTCGCGCAGCCGTTTCAGCCCGTAGCCCGGCAGATCGAACAGATAGCGGTCGCCCTCGCCGTTGGCAAAGAACCATTCGGCATCCGCGTCTTCGGCGGTGAACCGGTCGAGGAATTCGGGCCCGACCTCATAGGCTGCCTGGCTGATGCAGGGGCCGATCACCGCGGCGATATCCTCGCGGTCGCTGCCCAGGGCCTCCATCGCGTCCAGCGTTTCCTCAAGGATCCCGTCCAGCGCGCCGCGCCAGCCGGCGTGCACCGCGCCGATCACGCCGGCTTCGGGATCGGACAGCAACACGGGCATGCAATCGGCGGTCAGGATCGACAGTGCCAGCCCCGGCACGTTCGTCACCATCGCATCGGCGCGGCCCTGCGGGCCGGGCGTGGTGACGGTGGCGACCAGCGCGGAATGGATCTGGTGCACGCCGATCAGGTTGTCGGCGCCGATCTCCATCGCCTGAGCCACGCGGCCGCGGTTGATCGCCACGATCTCGCTTTGATCGGAGGAGCCGGTGCCGCAGTTGAGCCCCGCGAAGATCCCCGAGGACGCCCCGCCGCGACGGGTAAAGAACCCATGCCGGGTGGGGGTCAGCGCATCCGAGGTCAGGATCTCGAGCGTCATTCCAGGGCCTCTGCTGGCGGGGCCGGGCTGAACCCGGGTGGGAGGGACGCCCCCGGTGCAACCAGAGCGAGGGCTTTGAACAGCGAACCCATTTCCGCGGCGTCGGTCAAGCGGCGATACGCGGCGAGGTGCTGTTCCAGTGCTGCACCGGTCAGCGATTGGGCCAGCCGGGCGGCCCGCGCCTCGATCCCCAGCGCCTGCAGCAGGTCGCCCTGTGTGACCAGCGCGCCATGCGTCAGGCCGGGCGCGGCAAGGGCGAGGGCCTCGAAATCGACATGGGCGGTCANNCCATCCAGCGCACCGCGCCAGCCGGCATGGGCCGCGCCGATCACCCGCGCTTCGGGGTCGAAGAACAGAACCGGTTGGCAATCGGCGGTCAGCACCGACAGCGCCACGCCGGGCCGGTCAGTTACCAGCCCGTCGGCCTGCGGCTTGGGCCGGTCGACCGGCCCGTTGACCGCGACCACGTCGGCCGAATGGACTTGGTGCACGGTGACCAGGTGATCGTGCGATACACCCATGGCTTCGGCCACCCGCGCGCGGTTGATCGCCACGATCTCTGCCTGATCGGTTGACCCCTGGCCGCAATTCAACCCTGAGAACACGCCCGACGAGGCCCCGCCGCGCCGGGTGAAAAACCCGTGCCGTGCCGGCGTCAGGCTGCTCGACGTGATGATTTCCAGGGTCATGGTTCCAGTCCCGGGGGCGTTGGCGCGCCGTCAGGATATAGCGCGCATGTTTTGAACACCGTCCCCATTTCCGCTGGGTGGGTCAACCGGCGATGTGCGGCGACATGCATCTGCAACCGCTCGCCGGTCATCTGCCGCGCCAGCGCCTGCGCGCGTTGCGTGATTCCCAGCCGTTCAAGGAACACGCCTTGCGTGCTCAGGCGGGTATGGCGGCAGGGAAGGGCGGTCAGCAGCGCCTCGAAATCGACATGGGCGGTCAGATCGGCCTGGCCCGGGTGGGCGAACGGATCGGCAAAGCGGTGGTTCACGATTGCCTGGAACGTGTCGCCCAGGCTGTGCCAGCCGCCGTAATCGACGATGATCGCGGCACCGCCCCGTGCGGCGATCCGGGCCTCGATCGCCTGCATCGCCGGCCGTGCGGCGGGGCAGGTTTCGACGATCTCGCCGTCGCGGGTGTCGGCCAGCCGGTGCGCCAGCTCGGCCAGCGGCACGGCATCGGTCTGGCCCGGGGTCAGGCGCCCGTCCTTGAGCCCGACGACCGTCTCGCGCCAGCCGGCGCCTGCGCGGGTGAACTGGCGGATCGGCAGTGCGTCGAAGAACTCGTTGGCAACCAGGAACAGCGGTGCATCGGGCAGGGTGTCGAGGGTGTCGTGCCAGGTGACCGGTGCGCTGGGCAAGGCACGGGCCTGCGCCGCGCGCAGCACCGGCGAGGCCTCGATCAGGTGGATGTGGGCGGCGGCGTGAAAGCCGGGCACGCCCCGCGTCGCGCGCCAGATATCGGCCATCAGCGTGCCGCGGCCGGGGCCGGGTTCGGCCAGGGCAAAGGGTGCCGGCGCGCCGTGGTCCAGCCAGGTCTGCGCCAGCGCCAGCCCCAACAACTCGCCGAACATCTGGCTGATTTCGGGCGCGGTGGTGAAATCGCCGCCCCGGCCCAGCGGGTCTCGGGTGGCGTAATAGCCGTGGTCGGGGTGCAGCAGGCACTCGGCCATGTAGTCCGACAGCCGGATCGGCCCGGTGGCGGCGATCCGCCGCGCCAGCAGATCGGCCAGCGGGGTCATGTCCGGCGCATCCGTGCCGTGATCACCAGCCCCAGCCCGATCATCACCATCGGCAGGCTCAGGCTCTGACCCATCGTCAGGCCGAGATCGCCCAGCCGGATGACATAGCCCGCCGGATCCACCGCCAGGAACTGGTCGTCGGGCATCCGCCAGAACTCGACCAGGATCCGCGCGAGGCCATAGCCGGCCAGAAAGGTGCCGGTGACCAGCCAGGGGCGGGTGAGGGCGCGCGCGCGGGTGACCAGCCACCACATGACCAGCCCCAGCAGCAGCCCTTCCATTCCGGCCTCATAGAGCTGCGTCGGATGGCGGGCACAGACCACCAGCCAGTCCGGCGGGCAGACGCTGCCCGGCCCCGGGAACAGCACACCCCAGGGCATGGTGGTGGGGTGGCCCCAGAGTTCGGCGTTGATGAAATTCGCGATGCGGCCCAGCCCCAGGCCGACGGGGATCACCATCGCCATCGAATCGCCCACCGCCGAGGGCGGGATGCCATTGAGCCGCGCGAACAGGAACCCGGCGAGCGCCGCCCCGGTCAGCCCGCCGTGGAACGACATGCCGCCTTCCCAGACCTTCAGGATCTGCATCGGATGCGCGAGGTAGTAATCCGGCTGATAGATCAGCACGAAGCCCAGCCGCCCCCCCAGGATCACGCCGACGATGATCCAGGTCAGCAGCGATTCGACCTGATCGGCGGTGAACGGGGCCTCGCCGCCGCGCCACAGCTGCGGTCGGCGGGTAGCGGCGACGATCAACCGCCAGCCGATCACGAAGCCGGCGATATAGGCCAGCGCATACCAGCGCAGCGCAAAGGTGAATCCCCCGAGATCGAGCGAAAAGATCTCGGGGCGGAGGAAGGACGGAAACTCGATGACGGCAGCGATCATGGGCCCCTCTTGGCATGCCCTCCGGGTTTCCCGTGGGCGCGGGGCGAAGTCAACCTTGCGCGCGCCGCGCGCGCGGCCCATATAGGCCGTGACCCTTGACGAGGAGCCTTTCCATGCAGCCCGGCAACCGTTTCTTCGATGACCTGTCGAAACTGATGACCAATGCGATGGGTGTCGCCCAAGGGGCCCGGACCGAGGCCGAAACGGCGATGAAGGGCCTGATGGACCGCTGGCTGGCCGATCGCGATTTCGTGACCCGCGAAGAGTTCGACGCGGTGCGGGCGATGGCGCAGAAGGCGCGCGAGGA
>JAGRMT010000222.1:1299-4858 GCA_020441125.1 Roseivivax sp. | reverse complement strand
TGGGAAATGGGCCTGACCGAAGCGCACCAGGTGCTGGCGATGAACAACCTGCGCGACCGCGTGACGCTGCGCACGGACGGCGGGCTGCGCACCGGCCGCGACATCGTGATGGCGGCCATGCTGGGCGCTGAAGAATACGGCATCGGCACTGCCGCGCTGATCGCGATGGGCTGTATCATGGTGCGTCAGTGCCAGTCCAACACCTGCCCGGTGGGGGTCTGCACGCAGGACGAATCGCTGCGCGCCAAGTTCACCGGCAACGCCGACAAGGTGGTGAACCTGATCACCTTCTACGCGCAGGAAGTGCGGGAAATCCTGGCCGAGATCGGCGCACGGTCGCTTGATGACATCATCGGGCGGGCAGACCTGCTGCGCCAGGTCAGCCGCGGGGCCGAGCATCTGGACGATCTCGACCTGAACCCGCTGCTGATCCGCGTCGATGGTTCGGACAAGATCGTCTACAACCGCAGCAAGCCGCGCAACGTGGTGCCCGATACGCTGGACGCTGAAATCGTCCGCGACGGTCATCGGTTCCTGGAAGACGGCGAGAAGATGCAACTGTCCTACGCCGTGCAGAACACGCACCGCACTGTGGGCACGCGCACGTCCAGCCACATCGTTCAGCGGTTCGGGATGCGCAACGCGCTGCAACCCGATCACCTGACCGTCAAGCTGACCGGCAGCGCCGGTCAGTCGCTGGGTGCGTTCGCCGCGCCGGGGCTGAAGATCGAAGTGTCGGGCGATGCCAACGACTATGTCGGCAAGGGCCTGTCGGGCGGCACCATCGTGGTGCGCCCGCCGATGCACTCGCCGCTGGTCGCCGCCGACAACACGATCATCGGCAACACGGTGCTGTACGGTGCAACCGACGGTTATCTTTTTGCCGCGGGCCGGGCTGGTGAACGCTTTGCCGTGCGCAACTCTGGCGCAAAGGTCGTGGTAGAGGGCTGCGGCTCGAACGGGTGCGAGTACATGACCGGCGGTCTGGCGGTGATTCTGGGCACGATCGGCGCCAACTTTGGTGCCGGCATGACCGGGGGCATGGCCTACCTCTATGATCCGGATGGGCGCGCGCTGGAACTGATGAACCTCGAAACCCTGGTGACCTGTCCGGTGACCGTCGAGCATTGGGAAAACCAGTTGAAGTCGTTGGTCGAACGCCACGCCAAGGAAACCCTCAGCGCCAAGGCGCAGGGCATCCTTCAGCACTGGGAGACCGAGGTGAAGAACTTCGTTCAGGTCTGCCCGAAAGAGATGCTGAACAAGCTGGCGCATCCGCTGGGCATCGAGGCCAAGGCCGTTCCTGCGGAATAGGCCAAACCGGTTGCGAAACGAACGGGCGGGTTTTCCTGCCCGTTCTGGTTGATTGACCCCCACTTTCGCACAAACGGGGGCGTTAGCCCACTAATTGCCCAAGTCTGATCTTTTTCCCGTCGCGATTGAATAGCAACTTAGTTAACAAGTCGCTCGGGTTGGTCTCCGTCGACTGGTGTGTTTCCCGGTACAACATCGTCATCCCGACTCTCCGTGTGCTTGGAGGGTTGTACCCTAGGGGTCCGCGTCTAGACTGTAGCCAATTCAAGACCGGACCCCGCACGCCATTCCTCTGGTCCCAGGCCAAGAGGCGGCGTATAAGGCGCTGCGATGGCGTCAGAGCAGACCACAAGAAAAAAGCGCGCGCAGAAATCCCGCGAGGCCAGGGCCTCGGGCGGGCTGTCGGTGTTTGGTTGGCTGCGGCGCTGGTTATGGCGCGCGGTTCTGGCGCTGGCTGCGCTGCTGCTGGCGTGGATCGTGCTGTACAGCATCATTGCTCCGCCCACCACGCTGTACATCCTGGGCGAGCAAAGCCGCCTTGGCCGCCCGGTTGATCGCGTCTGGGTGCCGGCAGACCAGATCGCCCCGGTAATGCTGCGCTCTGCCGTTGCCGCGGAGGATGCCAATTTCTGCGAACACTGGGGCTTTGACATGCGCGCCCTGCGCATTGCGATCGAGGCAGGCGGCAACCGCGGCGCATCGACCATCAGCCAGCAAGTGGTCAAGAACGTCTACCTGTGGCACGGCCGGACCTATACCCGCAAGGCGCTGGAGGCGGTGATCACCCCGGCTGTCGAGGCGGTCTGGACCAAGCGGCGCATCCTTGAAGTCTATCTGAATGTGGCCGAGTTCGACGAAGGCGTTTTTGGCGTCGAGGCAGCGGCACGGCACTATTTCAACACCAGCGCGGCCAAGCTTTCGGCAGGGCAGGCGGCCCAGCTGGCGGCGGTTCTGCCGGCGCCCAAGGAACGCTCTGCCGCCAAGCCGACAGGCGCGATGCGCAAGCGGGCGGCGCAGATCGCCGACGGCGCGGCCACAATCGAGCGTGACGGGCGCAGCGCCTGCTTCGAGTAATACTCAGCGCGTCGCCTGGCGTTCCAGCAGGCGGCGCATTTCTTCGGCTTCCTGGCGCGCCTCGCGCAGACCGTCCATCGCCGCGCCCAACTCTGCCTCTGTCTGGGTTAGCTGGTTGGTCAGCTCGGCCTCGCGCTGTTGCAGGTAGGTGATCGCCTGATCGCGGGTTTCCTCGGCCTCGTGCAGCTCGCGGCTCATCTTGTCGAGCAGATCGACATCGGACTGGCTGACGCGGTTGAACCGGGTCAGCAGCCAATGCGCGAACCAGCCCAGGCAGAATGCCACGAACAGGATGGCGGCGGTGGCGATAATGAACTCGGTTCTATTCACTGTGTTCTTCCAAGGAATCGAGCGGCTCGTCGGAATTGGCCGGGTCGGTGGGCTCTCCCGGATCGGGCATCTGGTCGGTATTCGGGTCTTGCCCGGCTTGCTCGTCGCTTTCAAGCTCCGTCGCTTCGTCGGGCAGGGTTTCTTCGGCGCCCGGCACGAACAGGCGGAATTCGATCCGGCGGTTCGCCTCGCGCCCCTCTTCGGTGCCATTGTCGGCGATGGGCTGCGATTCGCCATAGCCGCGGGCGGTATAGCTGGATGTCAGGATGCGGCGCATGCGCAGTGCTTCCAGCACCGCCTCGGCGCGCGCCTGGCTCAGCTCCTGGTTCATGATCTCGCGGCCCTGGCTGTCGGTGTGGCCCTGAACCTCTAGCGGGATCGCGCCGCATTTCTTCAGAAGCTCGGCGATTTCGTCCATCACGTCCTTGGCCGATGCATCCAGCGTGGCGCTGCTGGGCTCGAAGGTGATCTTGCGCGCGGCGATGATCACGCCCAGCTTGGCCTCGCATTCCTCGGGGGTGGGGATGCCCAGCGTGGGATCCAGACGTTCGTCATATTCGACGACGATTTTGTAATCCTGCCCGTCGCCCAACCGTTCGGACAGCAGACCGGCGATATCGTCGCGTGCATCCTTGTTGCCGGTCTTGCCGGTCAGGGTAATGCTGTCAGGCATCACCATCACCGAACCGCTGGCCAGCCGCGCCAGCGCCTCCAGCCCGGTCAGTACCCGGTTGGACCAGCCAGACGGCAGCGCCGGGTCGATCCGCGCCGCCATGGTGACGTCGCCCGAGCCAAAGCGCGCCTTGGCATAGCTTTCGGCGGAATTGCGGGCCGACTCGCT
>JAGRMT010000222.1:0-1245 GCA_020441125.1 Roseivivax sp. | reverse complement strand
GGCCCTTCAGGCTGTGTCTCGGTGGTTTCGGGCAGAACCGCGGTCAGGGCAAAAACGTCGGGCAGGTCGTTTTCAAGGGCGCCAACCACCTTGTCAAACAGCGCCTGGTCGGTGCCCTCGCGCGCGATCAATGACACGTCGGCGTCGCTGAAGGTCACGCTGCCGCCGCCCAGTTCGGCCAGCGCGGCGATCGCGGTTTCCACGGCATCGGGCCAGGAATTGGACGGCACGCCCAGCCCGATACGGCATTCGGCCTTGCCCGCCAGCCCGGCTTGAACGGCGGCCTTCAGGATGCGCGCACGCCCGTCCTCGGACCCGGCCGAGCAGGCATCGAAACGGGTGCCGTCCTCGCCGATGACAAAGCGCAGGGTGAACGGCGTGATCACCGGGCGCGGCGCGGTCAGGCGCAGAACGATGCGCAGATCCTTGGGTGCGCGGCGGGTCAGATCGGTTTCCAGGCGCCGCTTCTCTGGCTCGCTGGTGGTCATCGCGGTGACCTGAACCTCGCCGGCGGCAACAGAGATCTTGGAGCGCGGCAGGTCGTCCAGCGTAGAGACAGCGAAGTCCAGCGCGTCGTCCCAGCCGTCGGGCACGGCGAAATCGGCGGTTTCCAGGAAGTTCGACACCGGCACATCGCTGCCGGCCTGTTTCTGAATGCGCGCCAGCAACTCCTCTACGTCGGTCGCGGTCGGCACCAGCCCGATCAGCGACAGCCCTGCGTCGTTGCGCAACAGCTCGATTGAGAAGCGCGGCGCGCGCAGCCCTTCGCTGTCGGCGACGGTCATCTGGTCCAGCACCCGCGCCGCGTCCACCGCCCGGCCCGCTGCCGTTACCGCCTTGAAGCGCAGCGCCTCGTCCGGGGCGTTGCCCGCCAGGAATACCTGAAGCCCGTTGGCATCGACGGTGGCCCAGTCCAGCCCGTCGCGCGCCAGTTCGTGCTGCACCCCGGCAATCGAAGCCCGCTCGATCAGCGCGCCGGCCGCCAGCGCGCCAAAGACGGACAGGATCGCGGCAATGGCAAAGGCCAGCAGGCTTTGCAACGTCTTGTTCAGGCGCATGTGCACTCGGATACAGTTACGATGGGCGAGTGATACGCCGCGTCCGGCGCTGGCGCAATCATACCAGCAAGGCGCCGGCGAAAAACAGCACAGGGATCAACCCGGTATCGCGGTTGGCCCGGAACAGGCGCAGCAGCACCGCGGGCGAGTCGAGGTCCACCTGCCGCATCTGCCAGACCATGTGCCA